>PLUC01000031.1 GCA_003165415.1 Holophagaceae bacterium | reverse complement strand
ATCCTGCAAACGCCGAAGGACTGGAGGGTGGAACTGGAGGCGCTGGAGGATCTTCTTCCCCAAGGTCAGAGGAGAACACCTTGTATGTCGACCCGGCTCAAACCAGATGCCATCGCCATGACTGTCATGCCTCCAGATGGTCACCTGATCTATGTTCTCCTAGGCAACGACCGCGTTGCCCTGCTTTTCGGAGATTCTCCTGGAGACATGGTTGGCCACGGCCTTGGGGGTGCGGACCACCGGACAGGAGAATAAGCCATCAGGGGCAGGTTAGAACCCCATGTCAGAGTTCAACTGGACCCTGATGGCGAAGCTTGGCGTGGTGGGACAGGAACGCCAAGCTTCCATTCCGCGGAGGTCAAGGCAAGACCGGAAAGAAGTCCCGCCAGCATCAGGCTGCGTCCGAAGATGAAACTTCCTATTGACTGATCTCCGCCATTGCCAAGGGATTGGAGCCGTTGCCACCGCTGGCGCCGCCCACGACCAGCACCTTGCCGTTCCATAGCATGGCGGCGGCCGGGTTCGCCCGGGCATAGGCCAGGGTTCCGGAACTGCTGAAGATGTTCGATCCCGGATCGTAGAGTTCCGCCGTCGGCACGAGTCCGCTCTGATCGTAGCCTCCGGTGATCATCACCTTCCCGTTGGGCAGGAGCGTGGCGGCATGGCCCCACCGGTTGTGCAGCAGGGAGCCTGCTGTCTCGAACTTGCGGGTGGCCGGATTGTAGAGGGCGGTGTTGGCATAGCCCGCGGCCCAGGAGTCGAGGCTGCCGCTGACGACGAGGACCTTTCCGGTGGAGAGCAGGGTCAGGGTGGGCGTGGCGAAGGAGGTGGGCAACGGACCGGCGGTCTCCGTGAACTGGCCCGTCGCTGGGTTGTAGATGTCCGCCGTGAGGTTCGCGGCCGTGACGGGCTTGCCGTCGACGCGCGAAACCTCTCCGCCCAGCACCAGCACGGTGCCGTCGTAGAGGGTGACGGCCGCCGGCGTGCCCCGGTAGAAGTTCATGGAGCCTGGGGTCTGGGCGAACGCGCCGGTGCCGGGGTAGAAGATCTCCGCCGTGGGCAGGAACGGGTGGGTTCCCGAATACATCGCCAGGACCATGTCTTCACCCCCCGCCACCAGCACCGTGCCGTTGTGCAGCAGCGCCAGCGCGGGCTGGGTCCGGCTTTCCGTCATCTGCTGAGTGGTGGCCGTGAAGGTCTGGGTCCTGGGGTCGAAGGTCTCCGAGATGGACGGGTAGAACGAGATGCCGTTCTTGGCCACCTGGCCGCTGATGAACAGCACCCGGCCGTCGCCCAGGGGCGTGCTGACCATCGGGTCGCGTCCCGCCGTCATGCCGGTGAGGGTCGTGAAGGTTCCGGTCCCCAGGTTGAAGATCTCCGCCGGGGTCTGCCCCTGCGCGTTGGCCGTGACGCCGCCGGCCACCAGGTAGGTGCCGTTGGGCAGCCGGGCCAGCAACGGGGCTGAGCGCGCATAGGCCATGACGCCGGTGGGCAGGAAGCCTGAGGGCGCCGGATAGAGGGGCGTGTAGACGGTGGAGGACGAGGTGCCGGTGCTGGAACTCCCGCCCATCGGGCTGAACCGTGCCTGGGCGCGCAAGGCCGGGATGGTGAGGGTCCCCTGGTTCAGTTCGCCGCCCGCGATGAGCACGGTCCCGTCTCCCAGGAGGGTGGCCGTGTCGCCGTAGCGTTCGGTGGTCATGCTGGGCGCGGCGCTGAAGGTCTTCGCCGACGGGTCATAGAGTTCCACACTGGCCAGCCCCAGGTCGGCGGTGCCCAGGCCGCCCTCCAGGAGCACCAGGCCGTTCTCCAGCAAGAGGGTGTGCTGCCAGCTCCGGGCGGTGGCCAGGCCGGCAGTGACCAGCGTGAAGGTCTGGGCCACCGGATCGTAGATCTCGCAGCGTGCCAGGGCGCCGGAGGCCGCGTCGTTGGTGGTGCCGCCGGCGATCAGGACGGTGCCGTCGCCAAGGAGCGTTGCCGTGTGCCCCTCGCTGGCGACGTTCAACTGGGCGGCCAGGGTCGAAAATTGGCCGGTGGACGCGTTGTAGATTTCGGCAAACACAAGTTCCGTGCCTGTTCCGTCGTTCCCGCCGACCATCAGCACCGTCCCGTCATTCAGCAACGTCGCCGTGAAGTCCATGCGGGAATACGCCATGCTCCCGGTGGCAGTGAAGGTGTCAGTGGCTGGATCGTAGAGTTCGGCGGTCGCCACCGCACCCGTGCGGCTCGAATTCTGGCCTCCGGCAACCAGGACCTTGCCATCGGGGAGCGCCGTCGCGGTCCCGGAACTCCTGTTCTCCAGGGTCAGGGCCTTGCTCGCGCTGAACGTCCCGGCCGCCGGATCGTACATCTCCGCGCTGTTCTTCGTGATGTCGCCGCCCACCAGCAGCACCTTCCCGTTCGGCAGCGTCGCCGCCAGGGCGCCTGAACGCGCGACGGTCAAGCCGCCCGTCGCCGTAAAGGCCTGGGTGGATGGATCATAGAGTTCCGCGGTGGAAAGGGTCTGCTGAGTCGAAGGCTCAACCCCGCCCGCGATGAGCACCAGACCGTTCGACAAACGATTCGCAACGGCCCAGACCCGGGCGGTGGTCATCGTTCCTCCCGCGGTGAATGTCCCGCCGACCGGCGTGGTCCACTTGGCATACAGGATGACGCTGGCCGAGCCCATCGGGAAGGTCGCCCCAGGAGCGCAGGTCGTTCCATTGCCGTCGGCCTGGGTGTTCCAGCCCGCGAATTGATCGCCGGCCAGGACCAGGTTGTTGGTGTTCCCCAGGACTGTGACGGTCTGGCCCTGCTCGTAGCTGGCCGGGTCGACCGGGACGGTGCCGCCGGTGTTGTTGTTGCCCATGTAGGTGACGGTGTAGGTGGGGTTCGCCGTCCACTTGGCTTCCAGGGTCACGTTGGCCGAGCCCATGGAGAAGGCCTGCCCCTGGGTGTAGACCGTGCCGGCTCCGTTGATCTGCCAACCGGCGAAAGTGAAGTTGGTCTGGACTAGACTACCCGTGTTGCCCAGTACTGTGACGCTCTGGCCCTGGGTGTAGGCGTTGGCATCCACTGGGACGTTGCCGCCGGTGCTGCCATTGCCCAGATAAGTCACGGAGTAGGTTGGAATCGGGGGGGTGGGGCCTCCCTCTCCCAAATTATGGTTACAGGCGGCGAACAGGAAGACCATGGCCAGGGCGGCCATGAAGAATAGTCTTGATTTCTTCAGCATTGGGTGCCTCCGTCATCTGATTGAATTTCAGGGTTCAGCCCATTTTTCCCTTGGACTGGAACGAGTCCATACGTAAAACTTGCGTATCTTGCACAATCAGGCTGTTCCTTGGGAAAGGGGCCAGCGCATGGATGACTACCTCAAACCGCCGTGGGGGAAGATCAACGATTTCCTTCTGACCATCGGATCCGTGCAGAGGCCGGAGTTGTTCTGGCCCACGCTGATGGCCGCCATTGAAGCGATGGTCCCCTTCGACGTGTGCGGGGTCCTGGGCGTCGCCGATGCGGACGGCCATGTGATCGCCCAGGAAACCAACGGGACTGACCGGCGCTGGGTCGATGCCTACAACGACTACTACCACACGGTCATGCCGAATCCGGAAGCCTTCGCGCAGGGGGCCGTCCTGAACATAGACTGGGCCCATTTCTCGGATTCGGAGTACGTGGTCGATTTCCTGTCGCCCCAGGGCATCCACAAGAGTCTCGCCCTCACCCGGCTGGGAGCCCTGGGGATGTTCGATGGGTCCATCGCGCTCCACCGTTCAAGAGGGGCCAGACCCTTCAGCCCACAGGACGCCCGGACTCTGGAGATCGTCAAGCCGCACATCCGGAACTTCTGGACCCTGCTCTCTGCCATCCGGACCGGAATCGGCGTCGATGCGGGGCAACTCCGCTCTCTGCATGGCCGATTGTCTCCAAGGGAAGCGGAGGTGGCAGCCCTGCTCTGCGGCGGATTCTCCACGGCGGAGATCGCCTCTCGCCTGCATATCTCCCGCTTGACCGGATACAAGCACATCGAGAACATCTATGCCAAGTTCCACGTTAACAGCCGGAGCGGGCTGCGCTCACTGTTCCTGAACTGAACCCGCTATGTCCGGACCTCCAACACGATGGCGCCCAGCCCATGGACCTGCTACAGATCTGGACAGGAGCAGACCCTCGGGGAGCGGGTCATTGTGCGGCCTCATCTACCCTATGCCAAGGGCCTGGGT
>PLUC01000149.1 GCA_003165415.1 Holophagaceae bacterium | reverse complement strand
GTCCGGAGGCGGAGGTAGGCGGGCCTCATGTCGTGGGGGGCCAGCATCCTTTCCATGCTCAGGTCGCGGTCCATGGCCGCGGCCTCCAGCACGAAGAACCGGTCCCACTCCCCGCGCCGCCGGCCGGCCGCGGCAAGCTGCCGCTGCTCCAGCGCCAGGGCGGCGCCGAAGGCCGCGGCGACCAGGGCGGCCGCCATGGCTGGCTTCCAGAACCAGCGCCAGTGCCGCCAGTGGCGCTCCAGGAAGCCCGCGGGGCGGGCCTGGACGGGTTCGCCGCGGAGGAAGCGCCACAGGTCGCCGGCCAGGGCGGCCGCCGTGGGGTAGCGCAGCCCCGGGTCGGGATCGGTGCATTTGCGCACGATGCAGTCCAGGTCCCTGGGCACCGTCCGGCGCTGCTCCGGTGGCGGGCAGGGCCCGCTTCCGGCATCCGCTCCCTGGGGCGGCCGGCCATGGAGCGCGAAGTGGAGGGTGCCGCCCAGGGCGAACACGTCGGTGGGCGGGCCGATCCGCCCGCGCTCGCCCCGGACCTGCTCGGGGGCCATGTAGGCGGGGGTGCCGTTGACCCACAGCGGGGCGGTGAGGGTGGGGCCGCCCAGTTCCATGGCCAGCCCGAAGTCGCAGACATAGGGCGTCCAGCCGCCCTCCGGGTTCGGGTCCAGGAGGATGTTGGAGGGTTTGAGGTCCCGGTGGATGAGCATCAGTTGATGGGCGGCCTGGACGCCTTCGGCCACCTGGGCCAGGAGGCGCACAATCTCCTCCACGCCCAGTCCCCCGCAGGCGTCGGCCAGGGTCGGGCCCCGCACCAGCTGCATGGCGATCCGGGGGGCGCTTTCGCTGCTGTCCACATCGAAGATCTGGCAGATGTTGGGGTGGACCAGCCGGCTCTGGAGGCGGGCTTCGTGCATGAACCGGATCAGGCTGCCCGGGTCCATCTTCCTCAGCACCTTCAGGGCGACGGTCCGGCACAGGACCACGTCCCAGGCTTCCCGCACCTCGCCCATGCCGCCCTGGCCCAGGAGCGGGCCCAGCACGTACCGGCCCTCCCGGGGATGCTGGGAGTCAAGCCATCTGGGTTGGCACTGAGGCGGGCTGAGGAGCATACGAGCAGCTAATATACGTCTTAATATAAAATATTCCAATTTTTTGCGGTGGCAGGTTCGCCTACAACATTCATAAGGGATTTCCGCAGGACCGTGGCAAGGCGACCCATGGGGTCCATGGTCTGGGCTATGAGAAGCTGTTGACGGGCCTGGGCCAGGCGGGGCCCTTGGTCCCTGGGCAGGAGCCTGGCCGCGAGCAGCTCGTCCAGCCCTTTGAGGGCGTGGCCGCTGCCGGAGCGCGGGTTGATCTGCAGGGCCCGGTCCACCGCGGCCCGGCTCTGCTGGAGGCTGGCCTGGGCGTCCAGGCCGTGGGCGGCTTCCCAGGCTGCGCGGAGGTGCCAGGATTCGGCGGTGGTTTCCCACAGGGTCCACTTGGCGTGCGGCACCAGCAGCGGCTGCACCCGGGCCAGGGCGTCCGCCAGGGTCGGCCTGGGGTCCAGGCCCCGGGCCTGCTCCACCCGGGCCTGGAGGTTCAGGACCTCCCCCAGATAGTCCCGGTAGCGAAAGAAAGCGGTATGGCCCAGGTCCTTGAAGGCCTCGGCCAAGTCGGGGCGCGGATCTCCGCCCCGGTCCAGGCTCCGTTCCGCCAGCTGCAGGTGGATCAGCATCCGGTCCGCCCGCAGCACCGCCGGAAGCGGTTCCCGCCCCCAGGTGTCCAGGAAGGCCAAGGCGGTATCCAGCTCGGGTCCCGGGTCCCGGCCCCGCTGCTGGAGCTGCCAGGCCTTGGCGAGCGTGAGCACGAGCCAGTCGTCCTGCAGTTCCGTCTGCCTGGGATCCAGGCCGAGGGCCAGCTCGCAGCGGGCGCGAAGATCGTCGATGCGGGCGATGCCCAGCCTGCCCTGGCTGGCCTGCAGGAAGGCGAGCCTCTGGGCGGCGGTGAAGTAGGCATGGTAGGTGAAAATATCACTGTGGCCGATGTTGATGAACTGCTGGGCGGCGGCCATGGCCTCCTGGTAGCGCTGCTCCGCGCCCCTCAGGTCCCCCGCGTCGAACTGCTGCCGGCCCAGGCCGGAGAGGCACATGGACTCCAGGGCGGCGGCCTCGGATTGCCACGGGCGGGCCTGGAAAGCGGCACGGGCGCTGGTGGCGGCCCGGCGGAAGTCCCCGTTGACGTAGGCGATCATGGCGTCCGCGTACTGGGGCGAACAGCCTTCCGCAGCTCTGCCCGCCAGAAAGAGCGCCTGGACACGCTGCGCCACCGCGGCGGAGCCCGGAGCGGGAAGGCCGGTGTTGAAGATGGCCGTGTTGTTGGTCACATAGGCGATTCCCACCAGCGTCTGGGCCAGCAGCCAGGCCACGTCAGGGGTCTGGAACCCCTGGACCCAGGCCTGTTCCAGCTCGTCCCGGGCCCCGGCATAGTCCCGCAGCATGAACTGGGCCCGGCCCAGGGCATAGTGCCCCGGGCCCTGGTCCCAGGGGCCCAGGGTCCGCATCCGCGCCCGGATGCCTTCGATCCGGGCGCGGATGCCAGCGAACATGGGCTGCAGATCGTGGATCGGCATCATTCTTTCCAGCCGCACCTCCTTTTCCAGGTCCGCCGCCTCGAGCGCGAAGTAGCGCGCCGCCTCCGCCTGGGCCGCGTGCCGCCGGGTCAGGCGGCCCATCTCCACCAGCCGTCCGGTGAGCAGCGCGGCCGCGAGCAGCAGGAGCGCCAGGGCCGGCAGGCGGTAGGGCCGGAACTGCCGCCAGCGGGCCTCCAGGGCGCCCACGGGTCGGGCCAGGATGGGCGCGTCCTCGGCGAACAGCCACAGGTCCTCGGCCAGGGCCATGGCCGATGCGTAGCGGCTTTGCGGATCCAGCTCCATGCTCTTGCGCAGGATGGTCTCCAGGTCCCTGGGCAGGTCGGGATCGGGGTTCCGGGCCGCCGGGAACACGGCATGGCGCTGGAGCTTGAGCTCCCCGGACGGGGCCGGCGGGGCGTCCCCGTAGAGGGCGAAATAGAGGGTCGCGCCCAGCGCATAGATGTCCGTGGCCGGGCCCACCCGGCTCCGGTCGCCGGCGATCTGCTCCGGCGCCATGAACGCGGGGGTGCCGATGAGGCCAGGGCCGAGGGTGAGGGAGGGTTCGTCCAGGGCCATGGCCAGGCCGAAATCGCAGACGAACGGGGTCCAGTTCCCCGTCGGGCCGCCCTCCAGGAGGATGTTGGAAGGTTTCAGATCCCGGTGGATGAGGTGCAGGCGGTGGGCCGCGTGGATGGCCACGGCCACCTGGGCCAGGATGATCACGATCTGCTTGACCGTCAGTTCAGGGGCCACCTGGGACAGGGTGGGGCCCCGGACCAGCTGCATGGCGATCTTGGGCAGTCCGCCGGCGTTGTCCACATCGTAGATGCGGCAGATGTTGGGGTGGACGATGCGGCTCTGGATCTGGGCTTCGTGCATGAACCGGATCAGGCCCACCGGTTCCATCTTGCGGAGCACCTTCAGGGCCACGGTCCGGCAGAGCACCACATCCCAGGCTTCCCGCACTTCCCCGGCGCCGCCCATGCCCAGGATGGGGCCCAGGATATAGCGCCCCATGCTCGGTTGATGGGGATCGAGCCAATCCGGCTGGTGCAGGGGGGCATCCGTTGACAGGGACATGGGCAGAAGGGGGCGGAATGGGAAAACCTGGAGGTGGCTCTCATATTAATCTTTTCAAGACATGGGCTGCCCATTTGTTTCGGCGGCGTGGCCGCTTCGGGAGCCGGGAGTCCTTCGACAGGTTTTAACGCCAGGGGGTGCCTTGGGGGAACGCATGATCTATTCACAACAATGATTTAACCTACTGCAGGCGCCCGTGGCCGCGGATCCCTACGCCGTCGACCGTGCCATCGGCGCGTTCATCCGCGTGGACGTACCAGACCCTGGTTCAGCCGGAGTCCATGAACCAGGATCTCAGGGCATCTTGCCCTCCAGAACGGTCTTGATTATTTTTTAACGTTTTTTGGTATCTTCCCAATAGCATCTTGATATCTGATAATCACCAATTTTTGCCATGGTTTGCCATATTTCTTTAATTTCCCTACAAGAAATGGTCTTGATGAATTCTTAACGGAGCGAGGCCCATTCCTGATGCTGTCTTGATATCTAATTGATACAATTAAACACATTGGAAAAAAATTCCAACTCTTTCGTCAATCAACAAGGAGGAGGCTAGCATGAGCCTTTCGATGTGGATGGTGTCAATGTTTGTCCTGGGATTTATAGGACTGGGGCTCTGTTACTTGTTTCTCAAAGGTTGTGAAAAAATCTAAAGAGAGGAGTGGGAGATGATCTATTGCACTATTGGCTTGGTGGCCTTCTTGTTTGTTTATCTGTTCCTGGCCCTGATCCGGCCGGAATGGTTCTGACCATGTACAGCGGCAGTTGCTGAGCCTTCAATAGGAGTTGAAACAATGTTCGTTCATACCTGGTTGCTTCCCCTTGCCCTGCTCGCGGGAGCGAGCCTGCTGGCGTTTCCGCTGAGCAGATACTGTGCGTGGATCATGGACGGGAAATGCCGGCCTTTGCCGGTCCTGAGCTGGGTCGAGAAACGCCTGGACACCGGCCCGCAGGACTGGAAGCAGTACACGGCGGCCCTGCTCATCTTCAACGTCGTCCTGTTCGTCGTCGGTTATCTGGTTCTTGCGCTCCAGCCATGGTTGCCGCTGAATCCGGACGGCAAGGGGTTGATGTTCCCCAGCACCATCTTCAACAGTGTGGCTTCGTTCATAACCAACACGAATCTCCAGCACTACGCCGGCGATGTCCAGCTGTCGAACTTCAGTCAGATCTTCTTTTGCATCTACAACATGTTCCTGTCGGCCTCGGTGGGGTTCTGTGCCCTGGTGGCGATGATCCGCGCCTTCCGCGGCGATTCGAAGGTGGGCAACTACTTCGTGGACATGTGGCGGGTGGTGGTCTACCTCTTCGTGCCGGCCGCCCTGGCCTTCGGCCTCATCTTCATGACCCAGGGCAGCCCGATGACCTTGAAGAGCTCCTACCAGGTGGCAACCCTCGAGCCTGGGGCCATGGGCACCACGGACAAGGGCGAGGCCAAACAGCAGACCATCGTGGTGGGCCCGGTGGCGGCCCTGGAGTCCATCAAGATGCTCGGCACCAACGGCGGCGGATTCTATGGTATGAACTCCGCGCATCCTTTCGAGAATCCCACCGGGCTGTCGAACTATTTTGTCACGCTGGCCATGATGATGTTCCCGTTCGCGCTGGTGCTGACGTACGGCCGGATGCTGGGCCGGTTGCGCCATGGGCTCGTCATCTTCTCGGTCATGCTGACACTCATGGCCGGCACCGTGGTCATGTCGATCTACTATGACACCCTGCAGCCGAACCCGGGCCTGACCGCCCATGCCACGGCGCAGACCTATCAGATCCCCAACGCCAAGGCGCCGGGAGGGCAACAGGCGGTGACCCTGCCGGCGGTGGCGGGCCTGCCGGTGGACCAGCACCTGGGCAATCTCGAGGGCAAGGAGATGCGGTTCGGCACTTCGGCCGGGGCCACTTTCGCGGCGCTGACCACCGATGTGACCTGCGGCGCGGTGAATGCGGAATCCGACAGCCTGAACCCCATGGCCGGACTCTCGCCCATGATCGGCATGTGGCTGAACTGTGTCTTCGGCGGCAAAGGCGTGGGCATGATCAACATGCTGATGTACATCATCCTCGGCATTTTCATCGCCGGCATGATGGTGGGCCGGAGTCCCGAGTACCTGGGTCGGAAGATCGGGGCTCGCGAAGTCAAGCTCGCGGTGCTCACCATTCTGGTCCACCCGATGATGATCCTCATGCCCACGGGGCTGTTCGCCGGAACCAGCTGGGGCCTCAAGGCCATAAGCAATCCCGGTCCCCATGGCTTCAGCCAGATGATCTACCAGTTCTCCTCGGCCTCGGCCAACAATGGATCCGCCTTCGACGGTCTGGGGGTCACCTACGGTTTCGCCCACGGTCTGACCCCGGTCCTCAACGCCATCCCCTGGGATATCGCCACGGGGCTGGTCATGCTGTTCAGTCGCTACCTGCCCATCGTCGCGCCCATAGCCCTGGCGGCCTATCTCGGTGCGAAGAAGGCGGCGCCCGCCGGCCTGGGCACCCTCCGCGACGACACCACCACCTTCGGCATCCTGGTGCTGGGGACGGTGCTCATTGTCGGCGCCCTCCTGTTCCTGCCGGTGGCCGTGCTCGGTCCGGTGGCGGATCACCTGGGCCCCTTCCCGTTCGGTGGCTGATCGAGTCTGGTGGACTGAAAAGAAAATCATTAGGAGTCTGAAATGACCAATGCATTAATGCCACCTCCCACCACGCCGGAACTCCGCCCGGAGCTTCAGCGTCCGCGCAAGCAACGACCGAAGAAGGAGCAAGGGCTGCTGGACCGGGAGACGGCGCTGCCAGCGCTGAAGCAAGCGTTCATCATGTTGCGGCCGGACCTGCAATGGAACAACCCGGTCATGTTCGTGGTGGAGGTGGGCGCCTTCCTGACCCTCGGCTACATCGCGCAGATGGCCCTGGGGGGGCCGGCGAGCCTGGCGCCGATCACCTATTTCATCGCCCTGGACGCCTGGCTGTTCGCGACTGTGTTGTTCGCCAACTTTGCCACGGCGCTGGCCGAGGCGCGGGGCAAGGCCCGGGCCGATTCCCTGCGGCGGTCCCGCCAGGAAACCGTGGCCTATCGCAAGACCGCCACGGGGACCCTCGAGACGGTTTCCTCGTCCGATCTGCACCAGGGCGATATCGTCGTGGTGCAGGCGGGACAGATGATCCCCGGCGACGGGGAGATTATCGAAGGGGTCGCCTCCGTGAACGAGGCTGCCATCACCGGCGAATCGGCGCCGGTCATCCGCG
>PLUC01000196.1:590-2637 GCA_003165415.1 Holophagaceae bacterium | reverse complement strand
TTCTTCATGGTTCCAGGCTACAAAAGACAGATAGACTTGCAAGTCAAATTTGCAAGTCTATCTGTTTAATTGGGCAGCCCCCTTGAAGCCCAGGCCAGAGAATAATTAGTAAATCGGGTTCGCGAAACACGAGCGCATGTGTGGGCCGGCGCGATCAGGCTACGAACTGGACCAGACGGGCGAGGAACTCCACCGGCTCCAGGGTCCTGGTACGGCCGTGTTTGGTGTGGGAAGTTGTCGCCTGCTGGTCAGTGACCCTGTCGATCAGGTGGCATTCTCCCTTCAGGAACGGGCTCGAACCGCTTGGTGTGCACATCAAATTGGGCACCCGCGGAAAGGGTTGGGAATTAGGTCTGCCTTCATTCGGCGACCGCTGTTTTCCGCGGCCGATGCGGATTCATCCTGCCAGGTCCCTCTCAACGATCACCCTGGAAAAGGCCTGCATGGCACAGCGGAGTCTAGGCAATCAGGGTCCCTTGAGTTCAACCATGTTGCCCTCTGGATCCTGGATGTACATTGATGGTCCCGCCCCGTCCGCCCCGGACCGCTGGACCACTTCTCCAGGGACCACCCCATGGGCCTGAAGGTGCATGGTGATGGCCGCAGCATCGAAGGGCTCAACCCGCAGGCACAGGTGATCCATGTTGCGCCCTCCAACTGGTCCGGAGGCGGGGACGAGATCCACCAGGGAACGTCCGGCACGAAGCTGAATGAGCCCCGGCTGGAATGACTCCGGGGGGCAGCCAAGGACGTCGCGATAGAAGGCTAGCATCCGGTCAAGGTCCTTGCATCGCAGGACGACGTGGTCGATTTCCCGGATGTGGATCATGGGCATGCTCCGGGAACATGATGCTCTGGTCGAACAGTCGCTGGAATAGCGAATCCGGGATGGTTGGAGCTCGATCGGTGAGCCCACCATGAATCCTTTCCGCGCTACGATACCCGNNCGCAGCGGCACCGGTCAATTCGGGTGCTCGACATCGTGCGGGCATGGCTGGCTCAGTATCCTGGCAAGCCCCAGCGCCTTCCTCCGGGTCCTCCCCTCCAGCCCGATGACCACGCCGCTGAACTTGACCGTTGGGGCACCACCCTGGAGGCCACGATCGGCATCCTGGTCTTCCTCACCCTCGCCAACGATGCCGAAAAGCCCACCTCTGGTATGAGAGGCCAAATCACCCAGTTCAACCGGGCCTCCGAAGCCGCGTTACAGGGGCTCAGGTGTGCCTTCCCCGAGGACACCGCGCTGGTCAGCACCCAGCAGGCCATCGCCCACGTCCTCGACGCTTGCCGCGCCGCCTTGACCCAGTGTTTCCCTGAGGAACTCTCGACCGAAGTTATGGACGCCCTCATGCAAGCCATTGGCGAGGCCCTACAAGCCTATCTCCCTGAATAGGTAGCAGGTTGAAGTCAAATATGAGTGGCGTGAAGCCGAGATTCCTTTGTAAGGCCCGCCGAGTGCCAAAAGGCGTCCACCCTGCCATCGCCCAAGCCGGGTCCGGCTGGTAAGGTGGAGATCTCTTCCGGAGCCGAGTTGGCCATCATGCCTGAGAGCCCATATCCTCAGTGCCGCCGGGGCGCGGCGCTGGTCTGTCACCCGGCGACGAGTTGCAACGTGGCACGGACCCTGGAGGGNNCCCCAGCGGACCGACCGGCTCTGGGAACACACCTGTTTCGAGACCTTCCTTGCGATGCCCGGCCAGGACGCGTACTGGGAACTCAACTTCTCTCCAAGCACCCAATGGGCTGCCTACAAGTTCCCGCGGTACCGGGAAGCAGGATTTCCGACTCCGGACATCGAGCCGCGCATCATCGTCCACCGGTCTCCGGAGCGACTTGACCTCCACGCGACGGCAGCCCTGGACGCGCTGGACACCGGCCGGGGGCTCCTGATCGGCCTTGCGGCGGTGATTGAATCCTTGGACGGACAGTTTTCCTATTGGGCCCTCCGGCACGCACCGGGCCGGCCGGATTTCCACGACCGGGCGGGTTTCGCCCTTGAACTGATACCAGGAGCCCAGGCATGAAGACCGGGCTGGACCGTTTTCTC
>PLUC01000196.1:0-569 GCA_003165415.1 Holophagaceae bacterium | reverse complement strand
GACAAGCAGGACAACATGCGGGAGTCCCCAGATTTTGAGGATCCCATCCATCACATTCCGGTGTTCAGCCTCTATGGTGAGGTCCGCCGCCCCACCCCGGGCATGCTGGATACCTTTGATGTACTGTTGGTAGATCTCCAGGACCTGGGTTGCCGCATATACACCTTCATCACCACCCTTCGCTACGTTCTGGAGGCCGCTGCGGCCAGCGGTAAGAGCGTGTGGGTGCTGGACCGGCCCAATCCCATCGGCCGGACAGTGGAAGGTCCGTTGCTCAGGCCCGGCTGGGAGAGTTTCGTGGGGGCTGGCCAACTGCCCATGAGGCATGGTCTGACCCTGGGTGAACTGGGCGCCTGGTTCAGGCAGACTTTGCGGCTCGAGGTCGATTATCAGGTGGTGCCCCTGGAGGCATGGCGTCCGGACCAGGCGCCGGGTTATGGCTGGCCAGTTCTGGAACGCGCCTGGGTGAATCCCAGCCCCAATGCGCCCTGCCTGGGCATGGCCCGCTGTTATCCGGGCACGGTGATGCTGGAGGGCACGGTGCTCAGCGAAGGGCGGGGCACCACCCG
>PLUC01000119.1 GCA_003165415.1 Holophagaceae bacterium | reverse complement strand
GGGAAAAGAGACGCCAGGAGGACCTGACAAAGGGCAGAGGCCTAGTCTACCGGAGACCGGGGCGCGTGGCTACAGGTACTTGCCGGTGCCGGGCTGGCCGGACGCTAGTCGGAACCGGACTTGACGAGGCGCGCGGCGGAGCCGGCCAGGGCCGCTGAGCGCCACGGCTTCAGGCGCTGCCCCAGGCCGATCTCGGTGAGGTAGGCTTCGTCCAGGGTGGCCCGGTCGAAGACGTCGTGGACGTGGTCGCAGGCGCGCAGGGCGTTGGCCACGTGCACGGCGATGGTGGGGGTGAACCCCTCGCCTTCATGGTGGCGCGGGTGGTTGTGCCAGGCGGCGGCCTGGACGATGGGCGTGGGCAGGCCCCACAGGCCCAAGAGGTAGCTGCCCACTTCACAGTGGCTGGCGCCGAGGACGTGGTGCTCGGCGGACTCCAGGTCGCTACCTTCCGCCAGGTTGGTGGCCAGGACTCGCTGGTACTCGTCGGGAAACCGGGAGGCCAGGAGGAGGATGCCGACGTCATGGAGGATCCCGGCGGTGAAGCACTCGGCGGCGCGCAGGCTCCCCACCGACTCCGCCTCGGCGATGCGCTGGGCGGTGCCGGCCACCGTCAGGCTGTGTCGCCAGAGGTGGTCGATGCTGAAGCCGGGGGTCCGGAAGAAGGCCATCTGGTTGAACAGGCCATGGGCCAGCACCAGGGACTTCAGGAGATCGACCCCCAGGTAGGGCAGCGCCTCTGTGATGGTGGAGACGGTGGCGCGCAGGTTGAAGAAGGCGGAGTTGGCCAGCTTGAGGATCATGCTGGTCATGGCCGCGTCCTTGCCGATGACCCGGCCCAGGTTCTCCAGGGTGGCGCGGTTGGATTCCAGGAGGGCGTTGATTTCCAGGTAGAGGGAGGGGATGGCCGGCAACTGGCCGATGCGGGCCACCAATTCCCTGGCGCGCTCGTTGTGCACCTTGCTGCCCAGGTTCAGGGCCCGGCCGATGGCCGTCTTCAGGAAGTCCGGCCGGCAAGGCTTGGCCAGGAACTGGTGGGCTCTTTCCACCAGCTGCACGGCCAGGTCCCGGTCGGATGAACTGGAAAGGATGAACCGGACGCAGCCGGGACAGCGGGCCTGGACTTCCCACAGGAACTCGGCGCCGTTCATCCCGGGCATCCACAGATCGGACACCACCACGTCGAAGGGGGCCTCGGCCAATGCGGCCAAGCCTTCCTGGCCGGTGCCCAGGAAGACCATGTCCCAGTCCTTGGCCATGTCGGCCATGGCGGCCTGGAGGTTCTCCAGGAGGACGGGATCGTCATCCACGAACAGGACTCTCGTTCCATACGCCATTGGATTTTTCCAGTTTAGGGAGTCTAGCCTCATTACTATGAAAAATGAATTGATTTGCAGCGGTCCATCCAGCATGGCCTCATTCCGGCTCTCCGTTCCCCTTCCAGGTCGGCCGCCCGTACGGTCCCGCAGGGCTCCGGAGCCGGAAGGGGGGAATGTGTTCGCAACAGATTCCGGCCCAGTGATGATGGCGTGACGAGGTGGTGGACCGCATGGCCCAGACCGTCACCCGGCTTGGGATGAACGCGGCCTCCACCCAGGAACTGAGCGCGACTGTGGATGAGATCGCCAAGACCACCGAGGACCTGGCCCGCGCAGCGGAACAGCTCAAGGTGGTCGTGGGCAAGTTCAAGACCTGAACGGGCGAAATGGCCCCCAGGACAGCTCTGGCCTGGGCTCTCGAACCGAAGAGATCAGCAGCCAAAGGTCAGGGCCTCTTTCGAGGCCCTGAACAAGTGGAGCGGGTGAAGGGATTTGAACCCTCGACTTCAACCTTGGCAAGGTTGCACTCTACCACTGAGTTACACCCGCTTGACTCAGAAATCCTACCATGCCCGAGAGGTGCGTCAAGGCTCAATTGTCCCATGTTCCGTCCATGGAGTGGAGAACCGCTATTCTGCGGCCTGGCAATCCGGGCAGATGCCGAACACGTGGAGCTCGTGCCGGGTGATCCGGAAGCCGGAGCTCTGCTCCATGCCGGCCAGGCTGGGCTCGATGCCGCAGATGTCCACCTCGACCATGCGCCCGCACTGCTCGCAGGACAGGTGGTGGTGGTGGTGGGTGGAATGGCAGCGGACGAAGCGCATTACCTGGTCCTGGCCGAAGAGGCTCTCCACCCACCCTTCCTGGACGAAGCGCTCCAGGTTCCGGTAGACGGTGGGGACGCCGGAGCGCTGCTGGTCCATGGCGCTCCAGATCTCGTCCACGGTCAGGGGCCGGTCGGCGCTCTGCAGCACCCGCAGGATGGCCTCCCGCTGGGGCGTCTGGCGCATGCCCGCCGCTCGCAGCGACGGAGTCTGGGAAGGGGCCTGCCTGGGCTTGGTCATGCCTCCAGCATGGCAAGAAATCCCCAGAGTGAAAATTGAATCCTCATTCCAATTTCGGCCAGGTTTCAGGCATTCTGGTCTCATGTTCCCGCAGGACCCGACGCTAGACCCCGGCCCGGTGCGCACCGCGCCGTTTCTGCCCCTGGCCTTCCGCCTGGGGGCGGCCTTCGGGCTGCTGGTGCTGCAGCTCGCCCTGCCGGCGGAGGGCGCCCAGCCGGGAGAGGCGTTCTACCTGGGCGGCCTGGGCCTGCTGTTCCTGGAGAGCGTCTGGGAGGCCCACGGCTCCTGCCGGCGCGGGCTGGCGCCCTTCGCGACTCCGGCGGCGCGGTGGATCCGCTTCAACCTGGTCCTGGACGCGGCCCTGATCACCCTGATCATCGCCTTCCACGGGGTGGACCGGGCCCAGCTCGCCACCGTCTACATCTTCCCGGTGCTGGCCTCGGCCTTCTACCTGAACATCACCGAGATCGTGGCCGTGGCCATCCTGTCCTCGGCCATGCACATCACCAGCGTGCTGCTGTTCAGCTACGGGGTCCTGCCCGACTTCGGCCGGTCCAGCTCCTCGTTATGGCTGGATCCGGCCGACCTGGCCTTCGTCCTGGGGTTCGCCACCCTGCAGATCTTCGCGGCGGCCCTGCTGGTGGTGGTCATCCGCAAGCACCTGGAAGGCCTGCGCCAGGACCTGAGCAAGTCGGAATCGGTGGTGGGCGAGCTGTCCACCCTGTACCAGCTGGTGTTCGAATCCATGTTCTCCGGGCTGGTCACCGTGGACCTGGCCGGCCGCATCACCTCGGCCAACCCGGCGGCCCAGAACATCCTCCGCCGCCCCCTGGTGCCCGGAACGCCCATCGACGCCCAGGGCCTGGGCGCCCTGGCCGACCTGGGCCCCCAGATGAAGGACGGGCGGTTCGAACTGGACCTCACCACCCTCGAGGGGGACCGGCAGATCGTGGGCGGCAACCTGGTGGCCCTGCAGGGGGCGGAGGGCCGGGTCTCGGGCCATCTGGTGGTGTTCCAGGACCTGACCCGGGTCAAGCTGCTGGAGGAGCGCACCCGCACCAGCGAGCGGCTGGCGGGGGTGGGCGAACTGTCCGCGGAGATGGCCCACGAGCTGAGGAACCCCATGGCCTCGATCCTGGGCTGCGTGCAGATCCTCAGGCAGGGCGAGCAGCCGAAGGCCATGATGGACCGGGTGCTCACCATCCTCGGCCGGGAATCGGAACGGGTCAGCGCCCTGGTCACCGACTTCCTGGACTTCACCCGGCCCAGGCCGGCGCGGATCCAGCCGATCCGGCTGCGGACGGTGGTGGAGGACCTGCGCGCCAGCTGGGAGACCGACCTGCGCAGCTCCGGGCTGACCATGACCGCCGGCAAGACCCCCGACCTGTGGATCCTGGGCGACACCGTCTGGGTCCACCAGGTGTTCACCAACCTCCTGAGCAACGCCCGCAAGGCGCTCAAGGGCGTCCGGGACCCGGTCATCCGCCTGGACTGCAAGCCGCGCCGGACCAACGTGGCGGTCAGCGTGACCGACAACGGCTGCGGCATGTCCGAAGCGCGCCGCCGGGCGATCTTCGTCCCCTTCTCCAGCGGCTTCGAGGAAGGCACCGGCCTGGGCATGAGCCTGGTTTTCCAGTTCGTGCAGCAGATGGGCTGGGACATCCGGGTGGACAGCGCCCTGGGCCGGGGCACCACCATCACCCTGACGCTGCCCATTCATGAGGGAACTTTTCCCGTAGATGAAGTTCATCAAGATCCCCAGGCGGGATAATTGCCGCGTCCCTTGCGGAATGAATGGAAAGGTGGGACATTGCCATTACTTTTGGTCCGCGGGTCAAGGCGTTTGCCCACCGGTAAGCCGTTGTCTAGAATTAACCTGAACAGGTCGTTGCGGCCCCGGCATAAGTGGCCGTAGCAAAATAATCTGAAAGGTATAGATTATTCCGCAACGGCCACTAATCTCCATCTTCCGCCCTATCCCTATTTCCAGGATTCAATATGAATCGCAAACTCATCCGCCCGGATCTCACCGCGATCAAGGAGAAGATCGGCCGAACACCGGTGGCCAAGGCCGCCGCGGATCCCCCCACCGTCTCGGCGGTTCCCGCCGAGGCCGCGCTGGCCGGCGGCGGGAATCCCCCGGCCAACGCCCCCAGCGCCCCCCAGGGCACCGGCAGCCCCCGGCGCAAGATCGCGCCCCCCGAGCAGACCAACGCCGAAAGCTTCTACTACCTGAAGCAGATGCAGTCCAAGACCCCCATGGTGATCGTGCTCCAGGACGACGAGAAGCTGCGCGGCATCATCGAGTGGTACGACAAGCACTGCCTCAAGATCAACCGGATCAAGGAACCCAACGTGGTGGTGCCCAAGCACAACATCAAGTATCTCTACAAGCAGGACGAGGAGCCCAGGATCCGCCGGAGCCGAGGCGGGAAGAAGGAGGAATCCTCCTCCCCGGACGTGGAACTGCCGCTCTACGATTGACGCCTGACCGAACCGCGAGAGCCCATGACCCGACGCCCCTGCATCGCCATCACCCTGGGAGACCCCTGCGGGATCGGCCCGGAACTGCTGCTGGCCTCGCTCCATGCCATCAACCACTGGGCCGAAGTGGTGGTGGTGGGCGCGAGGGCCGGGGTGGAGCTGCTGGAGACCGGCCCGGGCCGGGTGCGCTGGCGCTGGGGGGCGCCCACCCTGGAGAGGCCGGCGGACTATGGGCTATGGACCACCGGCGTGCACGGGGCCACCGGCTACGCCGACTGGCTGGACCCCACCCCGGAGATCGGCCCGGACCAGCTCAGGCTGGGCACCGGCTCGGCGGCGTCCGGCCGGTGCGCGGTGGAGGCGGTGCGCACCGGGGCCGCGCTGGTGCAGTCGGGCCGGGCCGACGCCCTGGTGACCCTGCCCCTGGCCAAGGCCGCCGCCCACCTGGCGGGATATGCCATCCCCGGCCACACCGAGTTCCTCCAGGAGCTGTGCGGATCGCCCATTTCCCGCATGGCCTTTGTCAGCCCCAGGCTGTCGGTGGTGCTGGACACGGTGCACCAGAGCCTGCGCTCGGTGGTGGAGGGCCTGTCGGCGGACCGGGTGGCCGAGACCCTCTGCTTCGCGGCGGACCGGTTCATGGGGCTCACCGGCAAGTCCGGGCTGAAGGTCGCCCTGTGCGCCCTGAACCCCCACGCCGGGGAGGGGAGAGCCTTTGGCGATGAAGAGGCGGTGCTGGACGAGGCCGTCCGGCGCGCCCAAGCCGCCTTCCGGGACTACGACGGCACCGCGGCCAGCGCCCCGTTCGCCCGCGTGCCTTCGCCCTTCGGCCTGGGACCGGCGCCCGCGGGCTGGTCGATCTTCTCCGGGCCTTCCGGCCCGGACGCGGCGGCGGGCATTCTGGCGGCACCGCGGTTCTTCGGTCCGCTGCCGTCGGACACCCTGTTCCAGCGGGCCGCCCGCGGGGAGTTCGACCTGGTGGTGGCGCTCTACCACGACCAGGGCCTCATCCCCATCAAGGTGCTGGAACCCGACCGGGCGGTGAACCTCACCCTGGGCCTGCCCTACATCCGCACCTCCCCGGACCACGGCACCGCCTTCGACCGGGCCGGGCTCTGGACCGCCGACGCCACCAACTTCCTGGAGGCCGCCGCCCTGGCGGTGCGCCTGGCCGGGCGGGCCAAGGGTCAGGCCTGGCGCGCCGAGGCGGCCTGCGCCGGCACGCCCGGATGAACGCCCACGACTTCCTGTTCGCGCTGCTCCTGCCGGTGCCGCCCTGGCTCGGGTTCCTGATCTACCGCTACCGGGGCCGGGTGGGGATCGCCTACGGCTACTTCCTGGGCGGCATCCTGGCGCTGCTGGCCCTGCCCTGGCCGCAGATGGGCTACGACCTGCCCTCGCCGCACCTGGGCGGCGCCCTGCTGGGCTTCACCCTGTTCATCGCGGCCCACCGGGACGGGGGCAAGGGCCTGCGGCGGCTGGCCTACGGCGTGGGCGGCGCCACCGTCTTCGTCTGGCTCACCGGCTCCCGCATGGGCCTGGACATGCGCTCGGTGTTCGCCTTCTGGGCCATGGCCGTGCTGGACGCCGGCCTGTGGCTGCTGCTCTCCGACCTGGGCTACCGGGTCACCCAGGGGCGCTGGCTCTCGGTGCGCATGCCGGTCACCGGCGGCCTGGCCTTCCTGATCGCCACCGATATCTTCCGCAACCTGCCCCTGGGCGCCCAGCCGCTTTCCTGGGGCGCCTCCTTCCTGGCCGGCATCCTGCTGGGCCTGGTGGCCCTGCAGCAGTTCCTGTGGCTGCGCAAGCAGGGCATCTGGGTGGAAGGCCGCGGCGACGGCTTCCGGGTGGCCATGTCCGCCCTGGAGGGGAACAAGCCCGCCGAGGGGCCCACCCTGGCCTACGCCATCGAGGCCCGCCAGCCCATGTTCCTGGTGAACGAGAAGGGCATGCTGCTGGAGACCAACACCGCCTTCAGCCGCATGGTGGGCTTTCCGCGCAACCAGATTCGCGGCTACCTGCTCCAGGATCTGTTCCAGGGGCGCGACGCCCCGGCCTGGGACGATCTCAAGGACAAGCTCCTGCGCGACTTCAAGGGCAGCGTGCAGGCCACCCTGGTGCGCAAGGACTCCAGCTTCCAGAACGTCCGCCTGGAGGCGGTGGCCTTCGACCGGAACATGGCCCTGGTGTGGATCGCCGACCCGGCGGTGGGCACCCTGGCCCTGCGCAGCGAGATGGACGCCGCCCTGCAGACCCCGGTGCTGGGGGTGCGGGAGGCCGGCCGGATGGCGGAGAAGGCCCTGGGCACGATCCTGCCGGCGGTGGAGCAGATCCTGCAGGAGACCTGGAACGCCAAGACCCGCGACGCGGCGGAACGGATCATGGTGGCGGCCCAGCGGCTGATGCCGGAAGCGGACCAGCAGCGCAGCAGCTCCGCCTTCCCCCATCTCCAGGCCGCCCCCGCCATGGAGGCCCTGCTGCCCCGCCTGCAGAGGATGCTGCCCGCTGGTTTCACCGTCCGCCACCGCACCCCCGAGTTCACCCTGTTCATGGAGCCCGACGCCCTGCAGCGCATCGCCACCCAGCTGGTGCTGCACGGCCGCCAGGGCCTCGCCCAGGGCACGGTCACCCTGGCCATGGCCCCGCTGACCCTGGGCAACCGGTCCTGGGCCCTGCTCACCCTGGAACTGGCCGGCCGGCCCTCGGCCTGGGAAGGGGATTTCCTGGGCCTCACCTGGCTCCAGGACACCGTGCGCGCCTCCCTGGGCATCCTGGAGATGGCCCACGACGGCCAGGGCTTCCTGTGGCCGCGGATCTTCCTGCCCTGCGAAAGCCTGGAGGCGAACCCGGCCTCCCGCTGCCTCCAGGGCCGCAGCGTCTGGATCATCGACCACGACCCCCAGGTGCGGGAGGTCCTCTGCGGCCTGGTGCGCTCGGCCGGCGGCGAGGTCCAGGCGCACCCCGGGCTCCGGCCGTTCCTGGAGAGCGCGCGCCGCTCGACGCTGCCGGACATCCTGGTGCTGGAGCGCGCCGGTCCGCTGGGACGGTTCCAGACCCGCCTGCGCCGGCTCGGCGGCCCGCGCGTCCCGGCCATCCTGCTCCTGGGCGACGGCCGGCCCTGGTCCCAGGGGGACGGCTCCAACCGCGAGGGCGGCTCCAGCCGCATCATCCTCCTGGAGAAGCCGTTCCCGGGCCAGAACTTCCTGCAGTGCCTGCTGGCGCTGCTGCACTCCATGCCCGGGCTCTGCCTGGGCATGGAGTGGGGGAGTCTGAGGGGGGACGAAGAGCGAGCAACGCGAGCGGGCGGTCCCCCCTCAGTCAAACCAGATCCAAATCCATCGGAGCCGCCATGTCCACCATCGCCCTGATCCTTGCCGCCGGCCTGGGCAAGCGCATGAAATCCACCCTGCCCAAGGTGCTCCACCCGATCCTCGGGGACCCGGCGCTGCTCTGGGTGCTGCGGGCGCTGCCGGCCGAAGTGGCGGCGGCGGTGGTGGTGGTGCACCACGGCCGGGAGCTGGTGGAGGCGGCGCTGGCCGACTGGGCCGCCCAGGGGCTGCTGCCCTGCCCCGCCACCACCGTGGACCAGGGCGAGCCCCTGGGCACAGGCCACGCCGCGCAGCGGGCCGCCGGGGAACTGGACCGGCTGGGCTGCGGGCGGGTGGTGATCCTGTGCGGCGACGTGCCCCTGGTCCGGCGGGAGACCGTGGCCCGCCTGGCCCTGGCGGACGCCACCCTGCTGGCCATGGACCTGGAGGACCCGGACGGCTACGGCCGCGTGCTGCAGCGGGCCGACGGCAGCCTGGAGGCGGTGGTGGAGCACAAGGATGCGAGCGAAGCCGTGCGCGCCGTCCGGCGGGTGAACGGCGGCGCCTACGCCCTGCCCTGGGAGCCCCTGAGGTCGGCCCTGGGCCGCCTCTCCAACGGCAATGCCCAGGGGGAGTACTACCTCACCGACGCGGTCATGGACGTGGCCGGGCGCATGCCGGTGGCGGTGGAGCTGTGCGAGCCGTCGGAAATGCTCGGCATGAACTCCCGCGCAGACCAGGCCACGCTCCAGGCCTATGCCCGGGACCGGATCAACGGCGGCTGGATGGACCAGGGCGTCACCTTCCTGGATCCCGCGGCCACCCTGGTGGGCCCCCGGGCGGTGCTGGCCATGGACGTGGCGCTGGCCCCGGGGGCCAGCCTCACCGGCGCGGTGGAGGTGGGCGCGGGGACCCAGGTGGGCCAGGGCTGCGTGCTCAGCGACTGCCGGGTCGGCCACGGGGTCCTCATCCGGCCCTACTGCGTCATCCACCGCTCGGAGGTGGGCCCCGGATGCCAGGTGGGCCCCTTCGCCCACCTGCGCGAAGGCAGCCGGCTGGAATCCGGCGTGCACCTGGGCAACTTCGTGGAGACCAAGAAGACCACCCTCCACGCCGGGGCCAAGGCCAACCACCTGAGCTACCTGGGCGACGCGGAGGTGGGCGAGCGGAGCAACCTCGGGGCCGGCATGATCACCTGCAATTACGATGGTTTTCACAAGCACGTCACAACCATCGGCAAGGATGTGTTCGTGGGCTCGGACTGCCAACTGGTGGCACCGGTCACCCTGGGCGACGGCGCTATCATCGGCGCCGGCAGCACGATCACCTCCGACATCCCCTCCGGCGCCCTGGCTCTCACCCGCGCGCCCCTGGTGCTCAAGGAAGGCGCCGCTGACCGGCTCCGGCAGAAGCAGAAGGCCAGAAACGCCAAGTAAGGCCCTCCTCCGGCCAGCCTGCTAGAGTAGGATATTGGCTTCCCCTTATAGGAACCTCATGTCCCTTTCCCTGCTCGAGCGACTCGGCGCCGCGATTCTTGACACCATCACAGAGACCGGCGACTTCGTGACCGTTTCGGGGCGCAGCTTCATCAGCATCTTCAAGCCGCCCTTCGACGGCCGCCGGCTGCTCTACCAGCTCTCGGCCGTGGGCGTGAACTCCATCCCGGTGGTGGTGCTCACCTCGATGGCGGTGAGCATGGTGTTCGCCGTGCAGCTTTCCTATGGGTTCAAGCAGTTCCAGGCGGAGGGGCTGGCCGGGCAGGTGGAGGGGCTGGCGGTGGTGCGGGAGCTGGCCCCGGTCATCACTGGGCTGATGATGGCCGGACGGGTGGGCTCGGCCATGGCGGCCGAACTGGGCACCATGGTGGTCACCGAACAGATCGACGCCCTGGAATGCCTGGCCACCGACCCGGTTCAGTTCCTGTTCGTGCCCCGGCTGCTGGCTTCGGCGGTGATGCTGCCTTTGCTCACCGGCATCGCGATCTATGTGGGCTACCTGGGCGGCTACACCCTCCTGGTGGGGGTGCAGGGCCAGAGCGCCTACGTCTACGGCCAGGACTTCTACAAGCTGATCAGCTTCCGTGACCTGGTCATCGCCTGCACCAAGGCGTTGGTGTTCGGGCTGATCATCTCCCTGGTGGGCTGCTGGCGCGGCTACCGCACCCGGGGCGGCGCCGAGGGGGTGGGCAACGCCCCCACCAGCAGCGTGGTGACCAGCAGCCTCTGGATCCTCATCGCCGATTTCTTCCTCACCAAGCTTCTCCTGGTCTGAGCCGAACATGCCCGTCATCGACGTCGTCAACCTCTCCAAATCGTTCGGCAAGAAGGTCGTCCTGGACGGGGTCAACCTCAGCGTGGAGGAGGGCGAGAGCCTGGTGGTGATGGGCGGCAGCGGCAGCGGCAAGACCGTGCTGCTGCGCTGCATCCTGGGCCTGTTCCAGCCGGACGCCGGGCACGTCACCATCGAGGGCAAGGTCGTCCAGGACCTGGACCGCGAGCATCTCTCCGAGGTGCGCAAGAGCATCGGCATGTGCTTCCAGATGGCCGCCCTGTTCGATTCCATGAGCGTGGAGGAGAACGTCGGCTTCGCCCTGATGCGCCACACCCACATGACCCTGGCCGAGCGGGCCGCCCGGGTGGAGGAGTGCCTGAACATGGTCGGGCTCAAGGACACCCAGAAGCTGCGCCCTTCGGAGCTCTCCGGCGGCATGAAGCGCCGGGTGGGATTCGCCCGGGCCATCGCGCTCAAGCCCCGGATCCTGCTGTTCGACGAGCCCACCACCGGCCTGGACCCGGTGATGACCGACGTCATCGGCCGGATCATCCTCGACCTCAAGGCCCAGATGGGCGTCACCAGCATCACCATCACCCACGACCTGAAGAGCGCGTTCGAGATCGCCGACCGGATCGCCATGCTGTTCCGGGGCAAGTGCCTGGCCGTTCAGAAGCCCGAGGACTTCAAGGCCAATCCCCACCCGGTGATCCAGCAGTTCCTTCGCGGCGACGCCGAAGGCCCGTTCCTCGAGGACCCCCCGCCCCCCGCCCGGGACCCGCACCGCACGCCCCATCCCCAAGCCATCCCCCGGAACCTGCCATGAAACTCGAAACCAAAGTAGGGGCCTTTTTCATTCTCGCCTCGGGGATCATGGGCACCCTGATCCTGCGCATGGAGAAGCTGGACCTGTTCGCCGGCCACTCCCAGAACAAGCTGGTGACCGAGTTCGACCAGGTGGCCGGCCTGAGCCTGCAGAGCGCCGTCCGGGTGGCGGGGGTCAAGGTGGGGGCGGTGACCGGCATCGACCTGGACGGCAAGAAGGCCAAGGTCACCCTCGGCCTGCCCAAGGAATTCCAGGTCTACCAGGACGCCTCGGCCTCCCTCAGCTCCATCGGCATCCTGGGCGAGAAGTACATCGAGCTGGACCCGGGCCACCCCGCGGCCGGCCTCCTGCCCGAGGACGGCACCATCCCCAGCCGCACCGGCGCGGGCCTGGACGACCTCATGGCGACCATGGGCGCCATCAGCAAGGACGTGAAGAACGTCACCGGCGCCCTGAGCGAATCCATCGGCGGCGAGCAGGGCCGGCAGAAGCTGGACGAGATCGTGGACAACATCCGCCAGCTCACCGGCGAGTTCCGCGCCATGGCCCAGGAGAACCACAGCAGCATCAACACCACCATGGCCAACGTGCAGGAGATGAGCGCCCAGCTCAAGGAAAAGCTGCCCGTCATCGCCCAGCAGTTCGAGGACCTGGGCCGCAACCTCAACGACCTGGTCAACAAGGGCAACCCGCAGCTGCAGGGGATGCTCTCCGACGTGCGCAAGCTCACCGCCAGCCTGCAGGTGACCGCCGACAACGTGGCCTCCATCACCGACAAGATGAACAAGGGCGAAGGCACCATCGGCGCCCTGCTCAACGACGACACCACGGTGAAGAAGATCAACACCGCCGTGGACAATGTCAGCTCCATGCTGGGCGGGTTCAAGTCCATGGACCTGAATCTGGACATGCACGCCGCCCAGTGGACCCGCAGGGGCAACGCCATGGACGGCATCAACATCGATTTCGTGCCCGCCCGCGACCACTGGTACGCCCTGGGCCTCAACTCCACCCCCGACGGCCAGATCTCCAACCAGACCTCCACCTCCACCGTCCTGGGCCAGGGGCCGGTCACCACCACCACCGTCACCACCGACCAGGTCTTCACCCTCTCCGCCCAGTTCGCCAAGCGGCTGGCCGAGCACTATGTCCTCACCGGCGGCATCGTGGAAAGCAAGGGCGGCTTCGGTTTCGAATACCGGGCCATGGACGACCGGTTCCGCCTGGGCGGCCTGGCCTACGACTTCACCAAGGAGACCGGCAAGCCCAACCCCCGCTACCGGATCACCGGCAGCTTCCAGTTCTACAAGGGGATCTACGGCCAGGCCGGCTGGCAGGACATCGCCAACCCGGAGCTCCGGACCTTCTTCCTGGGCGGCGGCCTGCGCTGGACGGATGAGGATCTCAAGAAGCTGGTGGGCCTCGCCTCCATCGGCAAATAATCGCTATGATATCCATCTGGCCTTCCGGCCCGCCCTGATCCCATGAACCAGCTTCCCGCCCTTCCCGCCGAGAACTACCGGGTGTTCCTCCTGGTGCGCCGGGGCGTGCCGCTGCTGGGAGCCGCGCTGCTGCTGGCCTTGGCCGCCTTCGAGCCGGTGGGCCGGGGCTGGTACCTGCTGGGGGCGGTGGCGCTCCTGGCTGAGGTCAGGCCCACCTTCATGCGCGGCAAGTCCTTCATGCAGCTCCGGACCCCGATCCTGCGCTGGGACGGGGTCTGGGCCAAGGCGCTGCGCCCCCTGGCCCGGTGGTTCCGGGCCGAGGACGCCTGGATCCTGTCGTTCTGCGGCTGGAACAACCACCGGGTGCGGCAGGCGTTCGGGCAGCGCAAGGCTGTACGCGCCCTGGTGCTCCTGCCCCACTGCATCCAGCTGGCCCGGTGCAAGGCCGACGTGCTCACGGACCTGGGCAAGTGCTACGAATGCGGCCTGTGCTCCGTGGGCGACCTGCTGCCGCTGCAGCTGCAGCGCGGCTGGGACACCCGCATCACCAACCGCAGCCACAAGGCCTACCGGGAGGCCCGGGACTACCGGCCGGACCTCATCGTCGCCGTGAGCTGCTCGGACCGCCTGCTCAAGGGCCTCACCCGGCTGCCCGAAGTGCCGTCCTACGTGCTGCCCCTGGAGCTGAACCACGGCATGTGCGTGGACACCACCTTCAGCGTGCCCCACCTCCTGGCCGCCATGGAGCTCCTGGTGGAGCCCAAGGCCCGCACCGGGGACGAACGGGTGGTGCCCCTGCAGCGGGAGGGGATCGCTTGACCATGCGCGCCGCTTGCGAGCGGATGCTGGGCCCCGTGGCCACGGCCTACCTGCTGCACCTGCGGCCCATGGAATGGCCGATCATGACCGCCCACTTCCTGCTGGGCGCGCTGCTGGCCGTGGGCCTGGGCCTGCCGCCCCGCACCGCCCTCCTGGGCTGGGTGGTCTACGTGGTCCTGCTCAACGGCGGCACCCTGGCCATCAACAGCGCCTTCGACCAGGACGAAGGGGACATCGGCTACCTGCGCCGGCCGCCCCGGCCACCCCGGCACCTGGCGCACGTCTCCTCCATGATGCTGGGGGCCTCGCTGCTCGCGGGCTTCCTGCTGCCGCCGCTGTTCGCCTGGTGCAACGCCGCCTGCGTGGTCATGGCGGTGCTCTATTCGGTGCCCCCGGTGCGGCTCAAGGCACGGGCAGGCTGGGACATGTTGATCAACTGCCTGGGCTTCGGGCTGCTCACGCCGCTGGCCGGCTGGGGCCTCACCGGCCTCGCCCTGCCGCGCTGGATGCTCTGCGTGGCCATCGGCTTCGGCTTCCTGTTCGGCGCCCTCTATCCCCCCACCCAGATCTACCAGACCGCCGAGGACCGGACCCGGGGCGACCGCACCCTGGTCATCGTCCTGGGCGAGGGGCCCAGCCTCGCCCTCGCCTCCGTCCTGGCCCTGGCGGCCCACCTGCTGTTCGCCTGGGGCGCGCTGCTGCAAGGCCGCAGCCCCCTGCCCCTGCTCATCTCCCTGGCGGCCTGGCTGGCGGTGCTGCTGCCGTGGTGGGCCCGCTGGCGCCGGTGGACCCAGGCCCAGCACGAAGCCGGCATGTACCGGTCCCTGGCCGCCTGGGCGGTCACCGACGTCAGCCTCCTGGCCCTGCTCTGGCCCCGCTGAACGATGCTGATTCCAGGAATCCCCCTGCCCTTCCCCCTCACCTGGGGCTTCACCACCAAGGAAGATCCCGATTCCGCCCTGCCCCCCGTGCGCCTGAAGCAGGTCCACGGCTGCGACCTGGTGGAGGCCGGCGAGCAGATCCAGCACGCCGACGGCCTCTGGACCCGGACCCCGGGCCTGGCCATCGGGGTGCAGGTGGCGGATTGCGTTCCGGTGCTGCTGGCCGGCGTGGTGCGCGGCCGGCCCTGGGCCGCCGCCCTGCACGCCGGCTGGCGGGGCACCGTGGCCGGCATCCTGCGCCGGGGTATCGCGGTCTTCACCGGGCAGGGCGGCCGCCCGGAGGACCTGGCCTGGGCCCTGGGGCCGGCCATCCTGAAGTGCCATTTCGAGGTGGGCGGCGAGGTCGTGGCGGCGGCCCGGCGGGATCCCGCCTGGCGGGAGGACCTGGCCGCGCCGGGCCCCCGGGGCCGGCCGCACCTGGATCTGCACGGCCTGCTCAGGGCCCAGGCCCTGGACCTGGGACTGGACCCGGCCAGGGACGGGTCGGTGGTTGTCTGCACCTTCTGCTCCCCGGAGCTGCTGCACTCCTACCGCCGCGGCGACCGCCACGGACGCCAGTGGGGCTGGATCCGAATAGACTGAGGGGGACCGCCCGCTCGCTTTGCTCGCTCGTCGTCCCCCCTCAGACTCCCCCACTTCATGCCCGGGCAGAGCCCGGTCATGAAGTCGATCCAGTGATCAGACCCTGGCGCCCGGGGTGGAGACGGCGGCCAGGATCCTGCGGATCTCCCGCAGGGAGTACGGCTTTTTCAGGATCCACACCTGCGGCAGGCTGGTCACGAGGTTCTCGGTGAAGGCGTCCACGAAGCCCGAGGCCAGGATCACCGGCAGCTCCGGGCGCTGCTCCCGCAGGCGGACCAGGGTCTCGGTGCCGGTGAGGCCGGGCATGTTGTGGTCCAGCACCACCAGGTCCACCTGCAGCCCCGCCGCCAGGCGGCTCAAGGCCTCCTCGCCCCGGGACGCGGTCTCCACCCCGTGGCCGAGGGACTCCAGCAGGGCCGGCATGGTTTCCAGGATCACCTGGTCGTCGTCCACCAGCAGGATGCGCAGGGCTTCCCTGGCCGGCGCGCGCTCGGCCGGGGCTTCCGCCGCCGGCTCCTCGCTCCGTTCCTGCTGGAAGCAGGGCAGCTGGATGGTGATGCAGGTGCCCTGGCCCGGCGCGCTCTGGATCTCCACCGTTCCCCCGTGCGCCTTCACTGTCCCCAGGGCGCGGGTCAGGCCCAGGCCGGTGCCCTTGCCCACCGGCTTGGTGGTGAAGAACGGCTCCGCCGCCCGGGCCACCACCTCCGGGGACATGCCGTAGCCGGTGTCGGTCACGGTCAGCGCGATCCGGCCGGGGCCCGTGGAGCGGGAGCGGAAGGCGAGGGTTCCCCCGTCGGGCATGGCGTCCAGGGCGTTGACGGCCAGGTTCATGATGGTGCCGCCCAGGGCGGAGGCGTCGCCCAGGAGCGGCGGCAGCTGCGGGTCCAGGTCCTGGACCACCCGCACCTTCTGCAGGGTGGAATGACGCAGGAGCTCCACTTCCTTGCGCAGCAGCTCGTTGAGGTCGAACTGCCGCGGCTCCGGCACCCCGACCCGGGCGAAGTCGGTGAGGGTGCGCACCAGGTCGCGGCCCCGGCCGCTGGCATAGATGATGCTGTCCAGGGACCTGGCCACCGGGTCGGCGGCGGGGAACCGTTCCCGGAGCATCTCCGCGGTGCCCAGGATGCCCGCGAGCACATTGTTCATGTCATGGGCCATGCCGCCGGCCAGGCTGCCCAGGCTCTCCAGCTTCTCCGAGTGCTGCCGCTCCTCCTGGAGGCGCCGGCGCTCGAAATCGGCCTTGACCTGTTCGGTGCGGTCGCGGTTCATGCCGATGATCCGGACGGGCCGGCCGGCGTTATCGCGCATCACCATGCCGTAGGCCACGAGGTGGCGCACCGTCCCGTCGGGCAGCACGGCCCGGAACAGGGTATGGTAGGGCGAACCGTCCTCGAGGGCGGCCCGCATGGCGGCCGCCAGCGCGGGCCGGTCCTCCGGGTGGACGATCCGTTCCATCCAATGGGAGTGCGAGGGCTGGAAGGTCAGCCGGTCGACCCCATACATCTCGTACATCCGGTCATTCCAGAGCAGGGATTCATCCTGGAGGTTCCGGTCCCAGATCCCCAGGCTGCCGGACTGCACCGCCAGTTCCAGGCGCTGGGCGCTTTCGCGCACCGCCTCCTCCGCGAGCTTACGCTCGGTGATGTCGCGGGTGAGGGAGAGGTTGCACTGCTCGCCGCCGATCTCCACCAGGCAGGAGGAGATCAGCGCGGTGAAGGTGCTGCCGTCCTTGCGCCGCAGAGTCGCCTCGAACCCCAGCACCTCCCCCTGGGCCTTCAGGGCGGCGACGAAGCGGTCCCGGTCCGCCTTGTCCACCCAGATGCCCAGGCCCCCGGGCAGCACGGAGCGCCCCAGCGCCTCCTCCCGGGAATAGCCGAACATCTTGACGTAGCTGCGGTTGAGATCCCGGCACAGGCCGCTGTCCTGGACCGCCACGTTGATGGCGTCGGGGCTGGTCCGGAAGATCCTGGCGAACTTCTCCTCGCTGGCGCGCAGCGCCCGGGTCGCCTTCTCCCTGGACCTGGCCATGACCAGGGCCGCCACCAGCGCGGCGGACGGGATGATGGCGAACAGGGCGAGGATGGTGGACAGCGTCATTCGGCGGCACCCTTCAAGCAGTCTGGCCCGGGCGTGGCTCCCAAGTTGTCTGGATGGCGATCCCAAATATTAGCTAGAATGGAGGTTCCCCGCAAACCTTGAAATCGGTCCTGACGCTTTCCACGACAAGGAGTCCTGCCATGTCCCACCGTCCCATGGTCACCCTGGACGGCAACGAAGCCGCCGCTTCGGTCGCCCACCGCATCAGCGAGGTGATCGCCATCTACCCCATCACCCCGTCCTCGAACATGGGCGAGTTCTCGGACGAGTGGTCCGCCCAGGGGCGCAAGAACATCTGGGGCGCGGTGCCGCTGGTGGCGGAGATGCAGTCCGAGGGCGGCGCCGCCGGGGCGGTGCACGGCGCGCTCCAGGCCGGGGCCCTCACCACCACCTTCACCGCCTCCCAGGGCCTGCTGCTGATGATCCCCAATATGGGCAAGATCTCCGCCGAGCTCACCGCCTTCACCATGCACGTCTCCGCCCGGGCCATCGGCGGCAACGGCATCTCCATCTTCGGCGACCATTCCGACGTCATGTCCTGCCGGCAGACCGGCTTCGCCATGATGGCCTCCAATTCGGTGCAGGAGGCCCACGACTTCGCCCTCATCGCCCAGGCCTCCAGCCTGCGCGCCCGGGTGCCGTTCCTGCACTTCTTCGACGGCTTCCGCACCAGCCACGAAGTGGCCAAGATCGAGCAGCTCACCGACGACGACCTCCGGACCATGATCGACGACGACCTGGTGGCCGCGCACCGGTCCCGTTCCCTGCGTCCCGAGCACCCGGTGGTGCGCGGCACCACCCAGAACCCCGACGCCTTCTTCCAGACCCGCGAGGCCTGCACCCCCTACTACCAGGCCTGCCCCGGCCTGGTGCAGGCGGAGATGGACAAGTTCGCCCAGCTCACCGGCCGCCAGTACCGCCTGTTCGAGTACTTCGGCGCGCCCGACGCCGAGCGGGTGATCGCGCTCATGGGCTCCGGCGCCGAGACCGCCCACGAGTATGTGGCGTGGGCCCTGGCCCGGGGCGAGAAGATCGGCCTGCTCAAGGTCCGCCTGTTCCGGCCGTTCTCCATGCGCCACCTGGCCAAGGCCCTGCCGCCCACGGTCAAGACCCTGGCGGTCCTGGACCGCTCCAAGGAGCCCGGCGCCAGCGCCGACCCGCTCTGCCTGGACGTGGTGATGGCCCTGCAGGAGGCCCTCGCCGAAGGGCTCATCGGGGCCATGCCCCGGGTCATTCCCGGCCGGTTCGGCCTGGCCAGCAAGGAGTTCACCCCGGCCCACGTGAAGGCGGTGTTCGACGAACTGGCGAAACCCCAGCCCAAGCGCCACTTCACCGTGGGCATCAACGACGACGTGGCGCACACCTCCCTGACCGTGGACCCCGGGTTCGACATCGAGCCCGCCGAGGTCAAGCGCGCCATGTTCTTCGGCCTGGGCGCCGACGGCACCGTGGGCGCCAACAAGAACTCCATCAAGATCATCGCCGAGGAGACCGACAACTACGGCCAGGGCTACTTCGTCTACGACTCCAAGAAGGCCGGCGCCATCACCATCTCGCACCTGCGCTTCGGGCCCCACCCGATCCGCTCCACCTACCTGATCAAGCAGGCCAACTTCGTGGCCTGCCACAACACCTCGTTCCTGGACAAGTACGACATGCTCGGTTCGGCCGAGCCGGGCGCCACCTTCCTGCTCAACACGCCCTTCGGCAAGGATGAGGTCTGGGCTTCCCTGCCCGTGGAAGTGCAGCGGGCGCTCATCGCCAAGCAGCTGAAGTTCTACGTCATCGACGCCTTCGAAGTGGCCAAGGCCACCGGCATGGGCGTGCGCATCAACACCATCATGCAGACCTGCTTCTTCGCCAACAGCGGCGTACTGCCGCGCGAGGAGGCCATCGCGGCCATCAAGAAGGCCATCAAGAAGACCTACGGAAACCGCGGCGACGCCGTGGTGGCAAAGACCT
>PLUC01000229.1 GCA_003165415.1 Holophagaceae bacterium | reverse complement strand
ACCGTGGTTCGCAATGGCTTATATGCTGGGATCATTCTGCTGGGAAGCGCCTTTGGCCTGTTCGTGGCGTTATGCCTGGCCATCATGGCTCTGGCCAACGTGTTCCCGCTGAACCTGTTGACGGTCCAGAGGGGGGTGGACGCCTTGCTCTGGGCAGCCTTCGCCGCCTACGGCGCCTTGATGGGGATTTCCTGGTGGGGCAGGGGACGGAGGATGGNNGGCACAAACGGAAGGGCAATGCCCAATACTTTACGGTTTTCGGCAGGGACGGAAGTTCGGTGGAGTTCTCGGCCTACACGTTTGCCCGCCCGAAGCGGCTGGCCCGGCGCATTGCTGAACACGTGGGCCAGAGCATCCAGGAAGCCTGATCCAGGTTCCTGCAAGGGAACCTCGAACGCTGGAGGCGCCATGCCCACCTTCCACCCCGATCCCCCTCGCGTCCCGCCCGATCTGCACAGCGAACAGGAGGTCCTGAACGCCCTGCGGACCCTGCCTCCCGAAGCGCACGTCTTCGTGCGGTCGCACCTGCTGGATGCCCGGGCGAACCGGGACCGGGAGCTCGACTTCCTGCTGGTTCATCCGGAACTGGGACTGGTGATCGTGGAGGTGAAAGGCAGGGGCGTCGAGCCCAGGGGCGACCACTGGATCCGCCGTCACCCGGATGGCCGGGAGGAACGGCTGGACGAGACGCCCGGAGAGCAGCTGCTGGCCCAGCAGTATGCCCTCCTCAACTTCCTGAAGGGAGCCGGCCTCGGCTTCATCCCCCAGATCACCCGGGTGCTGGCGCTCCCCTCCCTCCCCTTGCAGCCCGGCCAGAGCCTGGGCCCGGACCTCCCAGCCTGCAGGATCCTGACCCGGGACAAGCTCCGGCACCCCTTCCTGGCCCTTCGCGAGGCCGTGGCCGGGGGCACCCCCTGTGAGGGCTGGCAGGGGACCCCTGAGGCCAGGAACCACCAGGTCCGTCCGGATGTGCTCCGCCAGATCCTGGGGGCGATGGTCCCGCAGCTCCTGCCTCCCCCGGCGCTGGCGGAGATCCTGGAGGCGGAAGGCCGGGTCCAGGACGCCACCTCCGCCGCGCTCCTGGACAACCTCGCCCAGAACTTCAGCCAGGGCCGGTACCACCTGCAAGGGGGCCCCGGTTCGGGCAAATCCCTCCTGAGCCGGCAGGTGACCCGGCTCTGGGTGGCCGAGGGGCGCCGGGTCCTGGTGGTGGCGTTCAACCGCGCCCTGACCCATGCCACCCAGTGCGCCCTGGATGACCTCATCCGGGCGGACCGAGTCCTGGTGAGCACCTACCACGATCTGGCGGTGAACCTTCTCCGGGCCGCGGGCAGAGTCCCGGTGTTCGAGCGGGCTTCCGTCTTCTTCAACCAGGATGTGCCGGAAGGCCTCGCCTCCCTTCTGGGCGACGCCAGGCTCCGTCCCGAGCCGGAGTGGGACGCCTTGGTGGTGGACGAAGCCCAGGACCTGGATCCCGGCTGGGTCAGACCCCTGCTGGAACTGCTGCGCGATCCAGGACGTGATCCGGTCCTGCTGCTGGAGGACCCCGCCCAGAGCATCTACCGCGAGGCCCGCCACGACCTGGGCCAGCCGTGGCGCCTGGACCTGAGCCTGCGCCAGCATCCGGCCATCCGGCGAGCCGCCTGCCTCGCCTTCCCCGCCTGCGGCTGGGCGCCACCCGAGGCGGTCCCCGAGGACGGTGCCGTCCTCTTCCAGCGCAGCCACCCGGCCACCTGGAAGCGGGATCTGGCTGGGCAGCTGGAGGCCCTCGCCCAGGACGGCATCGCCCCCGGCCAGGTGCTTGTCCTCGCCCCCCATCGGCCCGAGTCCCTGGGTCTGAAGGATGGCCAGGTTCTCGGCCCCTGGCGGCTGAACGCGGTGCCCGACTGGTGGGAGGAGGACCGGGCCGGCCAGGTGCGCATGGGCACGGTCCACGCCTTCAAAGGCCTGGAAGCGGATGTGGTGATCTACCTGGCCCCGGCCTACCGGCATCCGGATGCCCAGCGCCTGGCCTACACGGCCTGTTCCAGGGCCCGCCACCGGCTCATCGTCCTGGAGAAGGCCATCGCGGAGCCCGCCAGGGAGAAGGTGCCGGACGCGCCCCAGCCGCGGGCCAGACCGGACCTGGCTCTTCCCCAGGTGCGGAGCCTCGGCGCAGAGCAGCGGGCGGCACTGGTGGGCGCCCTCACAGCGGCAAGGCACTGGAAACCAGAACCGCCAGTCCCGCCCCTGAAAGCCCTTCCTCAGGAGATTCCATGAGTTCCCGTGCGATCCCCGCCCATCAGGTCCAGCAACTTCCTTGTCAGGCTTCCCCATCCAGCTGCGGTTCGGAGCGTTGCCGCACCCGGGTCATCAAGGCCCGGTCGCGCCAGGCCACGCGCTCATCCCACTGCTCCAGGGGCTTCAGGGCCCGTCTTTGCCGTGTGACTTCGGCAACCAGGCCGGGGGTCCAGGGGTCATGCTGCCCGCGCAGGGCGCCCATGCGCTCGTAGGCAGGGCCGAGCTTCGCGGCGTGCTGTTCGATGCCTCCGCGGGTATTGAGATCGGCCGTCTCGAAAGGACCGATCACGGACCAGCGCAGCCCCAATCCTTCACGCACGACGCAATCAATATCCTCGACGCTGGCCACATGATCCCGGACCAGGCAGTATGCTTCGCGCAGCAGGGCTCCCTGGAGA
>PLUC01000114.1 GCA_003165415.1 Holophagaceae bacterium | reverse complement strand
GGCAGTTCGGGCTGGCCTGGGCCGGGCTGGGTCTTGAAGCGGCGGTGCATCCAGAACCACTGGCTGGGGTTCGCGCGCACCTGGGACTCCAGCCAGCTGGTCATGTGCTGGGTGGCGGTCCAGGCATCCCGGGCGGGGTTGCCGGTGTTGGGCGCGTGGAAGGGCGGGAAGGCGGTGAGGGTGAGCATCCCGTCGGGATCCACCCGGCTGGAGACCGGCAGGATCGGCAGGTCGAAACGGACGGCGAGCATGCCGGCGGTGGAGAAGGTGGAGGCCCAGCGGCCCATGAATTTCACGAAGACGCCGCCCGTCAGGGCATCCTGGTCCAGGAGAAAGGCGATGAGCTGGCCCGCCTTCAGGGCCTTGATGGAACTGCGCACGGCGCCGTCCTTGGAGATGACCGAGTTGCCGAAGGCGGTGCGGAAGGTCCGGAGCTGGGCTTCCAGCAGCGGATTGTCCAGCTCGCGGCCGATCACGGCCATCTTCCAGCCCCCCAGGCTCAGGGCCAGCCCCATGAGCTCCCAGTTGCCCAGGTGCCCGGTGATGCCGACGATCCCCTTGCCCTCCCGGAACGCCGCCTCGAGGTGCTCCCGGCCTTCGATCCGGGTGATGCGGCGGATCTCCTCCGGGTTGGTCTTCAGCAGGCGCAGGGTGGTGAACAGCAGGGCGCCGAAGTGGATGAAGCAGGCCCGGGACAGGGCCTGGATCTCCGCCTCGCCCAGGCCGAGGCTGGAGGCCCTCAGGTTCTCCCGCACCACCCGGCGGTGCCGGGCGTCCACCAGGTAGTACAGGCGCCCCACGGCCCGCCCCAGGATCCAGGAAGTCCGCCAGCTCAGGCCGGAGGCCAGCCATTCCAGGACCAGGAACAGGCCGTACTGGAGGCGGTGGGCGAAGGTGGGATGGGCGCTTCTAGGCATAGGACACGGAAAGAGTATGCCATTAGACTGATATGACTGCAGGGGATGCCACGCATGCGTGGCATCGCGCTCACTTCGTTCGCTCTCCGTCCCCCCGCACCCCCACTCCATACCCGGGCGAAGCCCGGATATGGAGTCCAGCCCTAGAGGCCCGCCATGCTCACTCCCCGCCAGCGCCAGTTCCTCAAAGCCCAGGCCCATCCGCTCAAGGCCCATGTGCACGTCGGCAAGTCCGGCCTCACTGAGGCCCTGGGCGCGGAACTGGACGTCATGCTGGACAGTCTCGAGCTCATGAAGATCAAGCTGAACCAGAACGCGTCCGGAGACCTGGACGCGCTGGGGGCGCAGCTCGCCGCGGGGGTTCCGGGCCTGGAGGTGGTGCGCACCCTGGGCCGGACCGTGCTGGTCTACCGGGCCAGCCGCACCCACCCGACCCAATATCCACTCCCCTGAAAGCGGGAGTGGTAACCTTGCGGGAAACACCGGAGGTACGGGTGCCCTTTCTCTCATGGTTCGAAGGAGATGTCCTGCGTCGACATGCCTTGACCGGGGAATGCCAGGTGGGCCGGGATCCGGTGGCGTGCCCGGTGGCCATGCCCCAGGATCCCAGCGTCTCCCGGATCCATGCCCAGGTGCGCAGGAAGGACGGTGCCTGGTGCGTGCGCGACCTGGATTCCCACAACGGCGTCCTGGTGGACGGGATGGTCCTGGCCAAGGGCGGGGAGGCGGCCCTGGCCGACGGCCAGGAACTGCGGCTGGGCGACTGGGTGCTGGCGTTCACCGAAGGCTTCCCGGGCCTGGACGGGGTGAATTTCCTCGAGGGGGTCGGCGACCTGTTCACCGAAGCCCATTCGCCCGGGGATTCCAGGCTGTTCATGCAGGCCCTGGAGCTGCTGCACCGCTCAACCGAGAGCCTGCTGGAGGAGGGCAGCGCCAACGCCATGTTCCGGCGCATCCTCAGCGAAGCGCTGGAGCTGCTGAGGGCGGACCGGGGCTTCGTGGTGATGACCGATCCCGGCGGGGGCTGGCGCAGCCTGCACCGCATCGGCGACCTGGAGGACCGGCAGGGGCTCTCCCATTCGGTGGTGGATTACGTCCTGGAGCACCAGACCGCCATCCTGAGCAACGCGCCGCTGATCGACCCCCGCTTCGGCGGCGCCAGCCTGGTGGAGCTGCACCGGGGCGCGGTGATGTGCGCGCCCATGGAGCTCGAACATTCCGTCCAGGGCGTGCTCTACCTGGACCGCTCCCGGGAAGGCAGCCCCTTCTCCCGGTTCGACCTGGTGCTGCTGCGCACCTTCGTCCGCCAGGGCGCCCTGGGCCTGCGCCACATCCAGCTGGCCCAGCGGGCCATGGGCCAGGCCGACACCCAGGGCGAGTTCCTGCGCCTGAAGGCGCGCTACCAGCGGACCCTGACCCGCACAGCCGAACTGATGGGCACCATGGGCTCCAGCCTGCGCTGGATCCAGAGCTACGCCGAGAGCGGCTACGGCGACCGCGCGGCCATCCTCAGGCACCAGGCGGAGCGCCTGCAGTACCTGGTGGACTCAGGGCTGCAGGAGACCCTCCTGGAGGTGCCCCTGGAGATGCCGGTGTCCACCAGCCTGGGCGCGCTGCAGGCGGCGCTGGAGCCCGCCTGGCGCGACCTGCTGAAGATCCGCGACATCACCCTGGACCTGGAGCAGATGCCCAAGGGCACCGTCTGGGCGGCGGGGAGCCTGGCGCCCCAGGCGCTGCTGGGGCTGGTGGAGCCGCTGCTCATGCAGGTGCCCGAGGGCGCCGCGGTGACCGGGGAGTGGCTGGAGCAGCCGGCCACCTGGACCCTGCGCCTGCAGTTCCCCAGCGGCGTGCCGATCCCGACCCCCGATCCCTGGACCTTCCACACCCTGCAGGAGACCGGCATCGTCTGGCGCTGGAGCGATCAGGCCCTGTCCCTGGTGTTCGCCAAGCAGGTGGACCACGCGCCGGAGGCCGCGGAACACCCGTTGATGGGCCTGGTGACCGAGGAATTCGAGCTGATGTGGCTGTTCGAGAGCGTCGCCGCGGCCGGCGACCTGACCCTGCTGCCCCTGGAGGAAGAGCCGCCGCACACCCCGGTCCCCCCGCTCAGCTACCTGGTGGTGGACGCCAAGGGCACCGCCGACTGCGTGGCCTGCGCCGAGGCCTACCGGCGCAATCCCCTGTTCGCCACCGTGCCGATCCTGGTGGTGCGCGCCCCCGACGAGCTGTACCCCCAGCTGCTGGCCGCCGGAGCCACGGATTGCCTGCCCGACAGCTTCCGCTGGGAGACCCTGCACCACCGGCTGCAGGTGCTCAAGGGCCACGAGGAGCTGCAGCGCAAGGCCCGGGCCGTGGAGCGCCTGGATTCCCTGCGCCAGATGGCCGGCACCCTCAAGCACGAGATCAACAATCCCCTGGCCGTGATCTCCATGCAGGTGGAGCTGCTGATCCGGAAATATCCCGAGGAGGCCAAGCTGGTCAAGGTCATGGAGATGGTCGAGCGGATCCGGGTGCTGGTGCAGGTGCTGCAGAAGATGCGGGAGAGCACCACGGAGGAGTACCCGGGGGGGGACAGCATCATCAAGCTGGGCTGATGAAGTCCGCCGGGTGCGCGGGGGCCAGGGCGGGATCAATCCGGAACCTCCGGCCCTCCCCCGCCTCCTCCCCGGCTTCGGTGAAGCCGAGCTGCGGGTAGAGGTCCGCCACCATCCCGTTCTTCGCGGTGGGCAGGTAGAGCCCGCAGACCGCCTGGATCCCCCGTTCCCGGGCCGCCACCAGCAGGGTGTTGAACATGAAATTCTCCAGCTGGCGGCCGATGACCCGGCAGCTCATGAGCCAGGTGTCCACTTCCCAAGCCTTGGGGTCGGCGGCCGAGGGCAGGGCGATCACCACCCCCACGAGGCCGTTGTCGGCGAACCGGTCCTTGAGGCGGAAGTACTGGGTCCAGGCCCGGGGATCCGCCAGGAACGCCCGGATCTGCGCTTCTCCGTGGCGCCGGGTGGTGAGGTTGAACTGGTTGGTCTTGCCCAGCAGCTGGACCACCCGGGGCAGGACGTGGTCGTTCACCGGCCCGTGCTCGCAGGTCATGTCGAGCCCCTGGAGGAAGGCCTCCAGGGACCCCGAGCTGGTGCGCAGGGCTTCCCGCTGCCCGTTCTTCAGGTAGTCCCCGCTGCGCGCCAGGTCCTCGGGCGACAGCCAGTCGGCCTCGAAATAGCCGCCGGCGTCCAGGACCTCCACGAAGCGCGCGGGGTCGGAGAGTTCCGGCACGGCCACTTCGGGCAGTTCCTGGCGCACCAGGGCCCGTTCCGCGGGGTTGTCGTCCATGAAGACGAAGCTGTCCAGCCCCAGGCTCAGGGTGCTGGCCAGGGCGCGCAGGTTGCCGGGCTTGTCCTGCCAGTTGGCGGTGAAGGCGACGAAGTCTTCCAGGCGCAGGAGCATGCCCTCGTGCTCCAGGAAGGGGGCCCTGGCGTCCTGCTCGTTGTTCTTGGAACAGACCGCCAGGAGGATGCCCCGCTCCTTCAGCTGGGCGGCGTACCGCTGCAGGGCCAAGTGGGCTTCGCCGGCGGCCGACGGCGGGCCGATCTGGATCCCCTTGAGGCCGTCCTCGCCGATCACGCCGCCCCACAGGGTGTTGTCCAGGTCCAGCACCAGCACCTTGCGGGCCAGGCCCAGGCCGGCCCGGATCCGGGCCACCTGGCCGTCCACCAGCGCCGGCAGGGCCGCGGGGGCGGGGTACTGTTTCGCGGTGAACCAGGTGGCGGGGTCGTCCCAGGCGCGCTTGCCGAACGCCCCGGCCAGGTGGTCCAGGTTGAGCAGGGTGACCTGGTGGGCCCGGGCCTCGGCCAGCAGCAGGTCGTTGATCCGGCGGATGACCGCGGCGCGGCCGCCGGGCATCACCTGGCCCAGGTAGCCGTTGGCATCCACCGCCGGCACCTCGAAATCGTGCTGGATGATCCGGGCCGGGATCCGTTCCCGGAGCTGGCGCCAGCGCCCGGCCAGGTGCTCCACCCGCTGGGCGGCCAACCGGGCCGGGTCGGGGGAGAAGGCCGGCAGGTCCAGCTCGCGCCAGCTGTCGGCGAGGATCACCAGTTCGGGATCGAACGCGTACAGGGGCGAGGCGGGGTCCAGCACCGCCTGCTCGTGGGTGCCGTAGGGGGGGACCATGAGCTCGGCCCAGATGCCTTCCCGGAACAGCCCCAGCCGGAGCAGGGGGACCCACAGGTCGGTGGTGGTGGGGTGGAGCAGGGCCACGCGCAGGGTCCGGGCGCAGCAGGAGCGGGGCAGGTCCTTGAGCCGCGCCAGCTGCTTGGCGGCCCGGGACAGGAAGCCGAAGTCCCGGGAGCGGCCCGCGGCCATCCGCAGCGCCGCGCAGGCTTCCGGGCCGGCGCCGGCGCGGGCCAGGACCCGGGCCAGGTCCAGGATCACCGAGTCCTGGGCCAGGAGGGCGGGGTCGTCCAGCGCGCGCAAGCGGCTCACGGCCTCCTCCAGGTCGCCCCGCCGCTCCGCGCACTGGGCCAGCACCAGGGTGCCCAGAGGGGTCTGCTCCAGGGCGGCCCGCTGGCCGGCCAGGGCTCCCTGGAAGGCCGCCGCGTCCAGCAGGCCGGTGCGCTCCAGGTGGGCCAGCAGGGCCGTGCCCAGGGCCCTGGAAGCGCGCGGGTGGGCGCGGCAGAGCTCCAGCAGGAACCCGGCGGTCTCCGGGGCGGTGCGCTCCCGGGCGCCCAGCAGCCACAGGGCGACCTCGGGGGTCAGGCCGCCGGGGCCGGGGAGCGGGGGATGGTCCATCAGGCGAGGTCCGCGAGGATCCGCAGGATGTCGCCGACGCTATGCAGCCGGGCCACCTGGTCGGTGGTGAAGCGCATGTCGAAGGCCTCCTCCACCGCCAGGACGATCTGGATCTGGGCGACGCTGTCCCAGCCGGGGAGGGTTTCCGGGGCGGTCTCCGGGGCGATGGTCAGGGCCGGGTCATCGAAGAATTCCCGGAAGATCGCCTGGAGTTTCTGAAGGGGGTCCATGGTCAAGGCTCCTGCGGGGCGGTGGGGGAGAGGGCGGCCAGGCACAGGGGGCCGGGGCCCGCCTCCACCAGTTCGGTGAGCAGGCCCGCGCGGTCCATGAACCAGGCGATGGGGCGGCCGCCGAACGCCACCGCCGGGGCCGGCGGAGCCAACAGCATCTGCCGGCCCTGGCGCAGGTGCGCGCAGGCGGCGTCCAGGTCGTCAGCCTCGTAGCACAGGTGGTGGAGCCCATCGCCCCGCTTGCGCAGGGCCTCGGCCAGCTTGCTCCGTTCGCCCTCGGGGGAGACCAGCTCCAGCCAGTGCGCGGCGCCGGGCAGCCGCAGGAACCGCACGAAGGCGGTCTGGACCGGATCGTGGATGACCGGGCTCTCGATCCGGTAGCCGTAGCGCTCCACCTGCAGCGCGGTGGCGGCCTCCATGGACTTGACCAGCAGGCCGGTGTGGTGGAAGCGGAAGGGGGGGATGGTCATGGCTAGCGGGCCGTGAGTCCGCCGTCCACCACCAGGGTGGTGCCGGTGATCCAGCGGGCGCCGGGGGAGAGCAGGAACGCTGCGGCCGCGGCCACGTCCTCGGGGGTGCCCAGGCCCAGCGGGTGCTCCCGGCAGATGGCCTCCTGGGCTTCGGCGGGCAGCTTCTCCAGGAAGGCCCGGCTCTGGGGCGTGTCCACGACCCCCGGGAGGATGGCGTTGACCCGGATCTTGCGGATGGCCAGTTCCACCGCCGCCACCCGGGCGGCGGAGAGCATGCCGCCCTTGGCGCAGGCATATGCGAACGAGCCCGGGCCGCCCTGGAGGGCCGCCGCGGAGGACATCAGCACGATGCTCGCCCCGGCCGGGGCGAACAGCCGGTGGGCCACGGACTCCTTCAGCATCAGGAAGGTCGACGTGAGGTGGGAGTCCAGCATCTCCTGGAAGCCTTCGGCGGTGGTCATCTGCAGGGGGCGCAGCCAGTGAATGCCGGCGCAGTGCGCCAGGCCGTCCAGCAGGATCTTCTCGGACCTGAGCCGGCCGAAGCATTCGGCCACGGCGGGGGCCTGGGTCACGTCCACGGCGAAGACCAGGTGGCCCGTCCCCGGGAGGAGGGAAACCGTCTCCTGGAGGGGCTCCAGCCGCCGGCCCAGGAGGACCACCCGGGAGCCGCCGGAGGCCAGGCGCAGCGCCAGGGCGCGGCCGATGCCGGAGCCCGCGCCGGTGATCAGGATGCGGGAGGGCGCCTCACCGGGCATAATCCACCTCTGCCACGGGGGCCGGGGCCAAGTCCGCGGGCCAGCGCACGGCCATGACGCCCCAGGACAGGCCCACGCCGAAGGCGGCCAGCAGCGTCGTGCCGCCCGGCTTGATGCGGCCCTGGCGCCAGGCCTCCGCCAGCAGCATCGGGCTCGAGGCGCCGCTGGCGTTGCCCACGTGGTCCATGAAGTAGAAGCGCTTTTCGGCCGGGACCTTGAGGGTCTTGTAGATCATGTCCACCATGGTCCGGTTGGCCTGGTGCAGCAGCACCAGGTCGAAGTCGTCCATGGTCATCCCGTGCTTGTGGAGGCCCGCCTGGATGGCGTCGGGCACCTTGTGCAGGGAGAAGTGGAAGACGGCGGGGCCGTTCATGTACAGGTGCTCCTGGGTGCGGACGATGCCCGCCTCGTCGGTGATCTCCCGGGCGGTGGCTTCGGTGCGCGGCACGCGCGCCCCCGAGGCGGGGATGATCAGGTGCTCGAAACCGGTGCCGTCGGTGCCCAGTTCCGTCCACAGGATGCCGGCGCCCGGGGCGCAGGGTTCCACCAGACTCACCACCGCCGCGTCGCCGTGCAGCGGCACCAGGCCGCGGTCCAGGGGGTGGATCAGGGTGGTGATGGCCTCGGCGTTGACCACCAGGGCCTTGCGGAAGCCGCCGCTCTCCACCATGGCGGCGGCCACCTGGGCGGCGTAGGGGAAGGCCGAGCAGCCCAGGCCGATGTCGAAGCAGGCGCAGGTGTCGGCCAGGCCCAGGCGGCCGTGGAGCACGCAGGCGGTGGCGGGCAGCTTGTAGTCCCCGGTCTGGGAGGCGAAGATCAGCAGGTCGATCTCCCGGGGGTCGATCTCCCGGGCCGCCAGGAGGCGCCGGGCCGCGCAGAAGGCCAGGTCCGAGGCGGTGACGCCCGGCTCCACCACCCGCCGTTCCTGGACGCCCGCCATCTTCACGATGGACTGGATGGCCTGCGCGCCGAAGCGCTGCTCCAGGTCCGCGTTGCTGAGGATCCGGGTGGGAAGGCAGTAGTGCATTCCGGTGATGGTGGTCGCCAAGGGATACCTCTCTTCGTTTTCGGCTCAGGCCTCGAGCCCGGCCTGGCGGGCGATGAGGGCGCGCACGTCGCCGATGGTCCTGAGGGCGGCGAGTTCGGCGGGGGAGCAGGTGACCTTGGCGTCCTCCTCCAGCCGCATCATGAGCATCAGCGCGCACACGGAGTTGTAGTAGGGGAAATCAAACAGATCGGCCTCGGGCCGGATCGCTTCCGGGTCCGCCTCCAGCAGGTCGGCCATCATCTGGATGAATTCGGCTTGCTTCATTCAGGCTCCTTGCGGGGATTCTTGAACAGCACCTTGGCCGGCACGCCCAGGGCGGTGGCCCCGTCGGGCAGGTCGTGGCTGGCGAAGGAGGCGGCGCCCAGGGTGGACCAGGCGCCCAGGCGCAACCGGGGCGCGGCCACGGCATTGGAACCGAGCATGGCGCCCTCCCCGGCCTTCACCCAGCCCGACACCCGGGTGCCGGGGCAGGCCTGGGCGAAATCCCCCAGGACCGAGTCGTGGCCGATGGAGCAGCCGTGGTTCACCACCACGTGGCGGCCCAGGGTGGCTCCGGGGGAGAGGATGCTGCCGGCGCCCACGTACGACCCGGGTCCCACCGTGACGCCGGGGCCGACGATCACCGAGGGATCGATCACGGTCATGGGCTCAAGGCCCATGGCCTCGAGCCGCGCGCAGATCTCCTTGCGCAGCCGGTTGTCGCCGATGGCGCAGATGAAACGGGTGGGCGCCGCGGGCTTCAGGTCGAGCAGCCATGGGCCTTCCAGGCCCAGGCAGGGGAGGCCGTCCACCGGCGGGTTGCCTTCGCCCTTTTCGGTGTAGCCCAGGATTTCCGCCACCTGGGCGCGCCGCGCGGCCCACAGGATCTCCCGGCCAAGGCCGCCGAGCCCGACAATAATGAGTTTCTCGTTTCCCATGACGCGCCTCCCTGTATGTATGAAACCAATCCCATGCTGGGAAGGCTCTTGACCAAGTCACGGATCGCAGTGAAACCAGGATCTGGTATCCTCCAAGGTTGGTATTATATGCGTTTTCGCGCATTTCCGGCAAGGCTGATTCGAAAGGAACGGATGCTCAAGATCCCGATCTACCAACCCGCATTGACTGGACGCGAGCGTGAGTACGTGAACGATTGCCTGGACTCCACCTGGATTTCCTCCAAGGGCAAATACATCACCAGGTTCGAGGAGGGCTTCGCCCAGGCCGTCGGCGTCGGCCACGCAGCCAGCGTCTGCAACGGCACGGTGGCGCTGCACCTGGCCCTGGTGGCGCTGGGCATCGGCCCGGGCGCGGAGGTGATCGTCCCGACCCTGACCTACATCGCCTCGGTCAACGCCATCGCCTACACCGGGGCGACGCCGGTGTTCGTGGACTCGCTGCCGGACACCTGGCAGATGGACCCGGCGGACGTGCGGCGCAAGCTGACCCCGTGCACCCAGGCGATCCTGGCGGTGCACCTGTACGGCCAATCCTGCGACATGGACGCCCTGTGCGCCATCGCCAGGGAGCGCGGCATCTACCTGGTGGAGGACTGCGCGGAGGCCATCGGCACCCGCTTCCAGGGCCGCCACGTGGGCGGCTTCGGCGACATCGGGGCTTTCAGCTTCTTCGGCAACAAGACCATCACCACCGGCGAGGGCGGCATGGTGGTGAGCAACGACAAGACCCTGCACGCGCGCATGGTCCACTACAAGGGCCAGGGCCTGGCGGCGCACCGGGAGTACTGGCACGACGTGATCGGCTTCAACTACCGCATGACCAACATCTGCGCGGCCATCGGGCTGGCCCAGCTGGAGCAGCTGGATGCGTTCGTCGCGCGCAAGCGGGAGATCGGCGAGCGCTACCGGCGCAACCTGGCCGGCAGCCCCGTCACCTGCCACGGCGAGGCCCCGGGAACCACCCACTCCTACTGGATGTGCTCGATCCTGGTGGAGCGGGAGCTGCAGCGGGAACCGCTGCGGGGGCACCTGGCGGGCCTGGGCGTCGAGACCCGCCCGGTGTTCTACCCGGTGCACACCATGCCCATCTACGCGACCCCGTTCCAGCGCCACCCGGTGGCGGAGGACCTGGGCTGGCGCGGGATCAACCTGCCCAGCTGGCCCGGCCTGGGCGACGACCAAGTGGACTTCATCTGCGAGGAGATCCTGCGGTTCCTGAAGTCCGCTCAATCATGAGTACCGGGGATGCCTCCGGCCGGCTGATCGCGGTGCCGCTGAAGGAGTTCGCCGGGTGGGACGGTGGCATCGACTTCGTGCGCGCGATCCTGGAGGGGCTCCTGCACGACCACTCCCAGCGGGTGGTGGCCCTGATTCCCCGGCCGACCTTCATCAAGCGGGTGCGCAAAGTGCCCGGGGCGGTGCTGCGTTGCCTCAAGGCCCTGGTCCGTGGCAAGGTGGAGTGGAAGCTGGATCTGCCGATCCGTCCGGAAGTCGTGTGTGCTGCCCTTGAAGATTTCGTCCCGCGCGTCCAGATCCACATCTATCCGGACAGTGGCCGCGGGCTCCGTTCGGCGCTGCGCCGACTGGGCGCATGCGCCGCCATCCCTTGCATCCGGCCGATGCCGGCCGGGTCGCCGCCGTGGGTGGGCTACATCTACGATTTCCAGCACCGCCATTTCCCGCAGTTCTTCACCGAGGCCCAGCGGGCGGGACGGGATGCGGCCTTCGCCCGCATGCTTGGATCGGCGTCCGTGGTGGTCTGCAATTCCGAGGCGGTGCGGGACGATGCCGAGCGCTTCCAGCCCGGCTCGGCCCGGAAGATCGTCGCGCTGCCGTTCGCCCCGATCCCCCAGCGCCATTGGCTCGACCTGGACCCGGCCGCGGCGCGCCGGCGGCACGCCGTGCCGGAGCGCTATTTCATCGTATGCAACCAGTTCTGGATCCACAAAGACCATCCCACGGCGATCCGGGCGTTCGCCGGTTTCCGCGCCCGCGGGGGCGATCCCGGGGTGGCCCTGGTCTGCACCGGCACCGTCCAGGACTACCGCGACCCCAGATATCCCGGGACTATCCGCGCGCTCATCCGGGAGCTGGGCCTCGAAGGCCGGGTGCACCTGCTCGGCCACATCCCCAAGGACGACCAGATCGCCTTGCTGCGGGGAGCCATCGCCGTGCTGCAGCCCACCTGGTTCGAGGGCGGCCGGGGCGGCGGCGCGGTCACCGACGCGGTGGCCCTGGGCGTGCCGGCGCTGCTGTCGGACATCGCCGTGAACCTGGAGATCGTCCACGACGGCTGCCGGTTCTTCCCCAAGGGCGATCCGGTGGGGCTCGCGGCGCTGATGCTGGAATTGGCCGCGGCCGAGCCGGCCAGGCCGGACCGGGCGGAACTGGTGCGGCGGGCCGAGGAGGGGATCGCGCGGCTGTCCCGGGCCCTGGCCGATGTCATCGGAGCTGCCCAGGAAGCCCGGTAGGAGAAAGGGGCCCACTGGGATCATACTGGGCGGAAACACCCCGCGGAGCGACCATGATGACGCCTTCGAGCCAGGGATCCGGGCCCCAAGGGCGGTCCGGCCTGTCCATCCTGTCCCTGGGCGGCTGGATCATGGGCGGATTGGCGCTGGCGGTGGTGGTGTGGATGCAGTTCCGGCCCAGGCCCGCGCTGCCCCCTCCCGCGCCGCCTGCCGCCGCCGTGGCGCCCGCGGCCCTCCCGGCCCCGCCCTCCCCCCAGGCTCCGGCCCGGGCCGCCAGCCTGGAGGAGGTGGTTTCGAAGGGCATCGGCGCCGTGGTGGTGGTGGAGACCTCCCGGGGCAGGGGGAGCGCCTTCTTCGTCTCGGGCGATACGCTGCTGACCAATTTCCACGTGGTCAACGGCAGCTCCTACGTGACCATCCGCAGGTCCGGCGGCGAGACCGCCACCGCCTTCGTGGGCGCCACGGCCTCGGACTATGACCTCGCGGTGCTGAAGCTGTCCGGCCCCGTCGCCGACCACCAGGTCACCCTGCCGCTGGGATCCGCGGCGAGCCTGCGCGCCGGGCAGGAGGTCATCGCCATCGGCTCGCCCCTGGGGCTGCAGAATTCCGTGACCCGGGGGATCGTCAGCAGTGTCCGGCAGATGGGCCTGGTGACGGTGGTGCAGACCGACGCGGCGATCAACCACGGCAACAGCGGCGGCCCGCTCCTGGACCGCTTGGGCAACGCCATCGGGATCAACACCTTCATCCTGAACAACAGCAACGTTCCGGGGGTCCTGGGCGGCAGCCAGGGGATGAATTTCGCCGTGTCCATCGACCACGCCAAGGCCCTGCTGGAGGGCCGTTCCCCCGCCGAGGGCGCCCTGGCCCTGGCGGCCGGCAACACCCTCGACCGCCCTGCCGCGGTTTCGGAAACGGAAAGCCAGCAGGTGGCGGGGAGCAGGCTCTACGAGGCCCGCCTGGCCCAGCTGGCCCAGGCCGCCGACACCCTGGACCAGGCTTGGGCCCGGCTCCTGGCCAATGGCTACCAGGGCCGGGTGGAGGGCAGCTTCGAGCGCGGCTGGTACGCGCTCTGGGTGGACGGGGCCCTGCAGGGCTCGGTGCTGCGCGGGTACGAAACCACCATCGGCCAGATCCGCACCAACGCCGATGCCATCAAGCGGCTGTCCATCTCCGCCGACGAGGATGCCCGCCAGGCCGGGGTCCTGCCCGGGGTCCGCCGGGAACTCAGGCTGAAATACCGGCTGGATAACCCGGGGTGGGGCCTGTAGCATGGCTTGAACTTCAAGGACTGAATCATGACTTTCAAGAACCGGGCGATCGAGGGTGTGGTGGTCAAGCCCTTGCACAGGTTCCAGGATGCCCGCGGATGGCTGATTGATCTGGCCCGGCGGGACGGACGTCGATGAGAGTCCTGGTCACCGGCGGCTCGGGGCAGCTGGCGCGGGCCATCCAGACCGCCTGGACCGGCCACGAGCTGGTGCTGGCGGGGAAGTCCAGGCTTGACCTGGAGGATCCCGAAGCCATCCGGGCCGTGGTCGCCGAGCTCCGGCCCCAGGCCGTGCTGAACCTGGGCGCCTGCACCCAGGTGGACCTCTGCGAAAGCGAACCGGAGCTGGCCATGCGGGTCAACGGCACCGCGGTGGGCTGGCTGGCCGAGGCCTGCCGCCGGCAGGGTGCGCTGCTGGTGCAGATCTCCACCGACTACGTGTTCGACGGCCTGGGCTCCAGGCCGTACCGGGAAGAGGATCCCACCGGGCCCCGCTCGGTGTACGGCCGCACCAAGCTGGCGGGGGAGGAGCAGGCCCGCCTGGCCCCCGAGCACCTCATCGTCCGCACCGCCTGGCTCTATGACGCCCAGGGGCGCAACTTCTACCGCACCATGGTCGACGCCGCCGCCCAGGGCCGGGCCCTGCGGGTGGTGGACGACCAGCGCGGGACCCCCACCAGCTGCCGGGCCCTGGCCCGGCAGCTGCACCTGGCCCTGGCCGAGGGCTGGCGCGGCCTGGTGCATGTGACCTGCGGCGGGGAGACCACCTGGCACGGCTTCGCCGCAGAGATCTTCCGGCAGCGGGGGATCAGGGCCAGCCTCAGTCCCTGCGGCACCGCCGACTACCCCCGTCCCGCGCCGCGCCCGGCCTATTCGGTGCTCTCCGGTCAGCGCCGGGCCCTGCTGGGTACCGACCTGATGCCGTCCTGGGAGGCGGCCCTGGCGGAGGTAGTGGCGGCGGATCCTGACAACCTGTGAGGCAGACATGAGCGAAACCATCCTCGTCACCGGCGGCTGCGGGTTCATCGGTTCCAATTTCGTGCACCGGTGGCGGCGGGAGCATCCCGCGGACCGCGTCATCGTGCTGGACAAGCTCACCTACGCCGCCGACCCCGGCCAGCTGCAGGGCCTGGAAGAGGTGGAACTGGTGCGGGGAGACATCCAGAACCGCGAGCTGGTAGTCCACCTGCTGGAGCGCGCCGGGGTGCGCAAGCTCGTCCACTTTGCCGCGGAAAGCCACGTGGACAACAGCATCTCGGGGCCCGCCGCGTTCGTGCAGACCAACCTGGTCGGCACCTTCCAGCTCCTGGAGGCGGCCCGCCAGGTGTGGGCCGGCGATCCCGGCTGCCGGTTCCTGCACGTGTCCACGGACGAGGTCTACGGCGCCCTGGGAGCCACGGGCAAGTTCAGCGAGACCATGGCCTACGCGCCGAACAGCCCGTACAGCGCCACCAAGGCCGGGAGCGACCACCTGGTGCGGTCCTATTTCCACACCTTCGGGCTGCCGACGGTCACCACCAACTGCTCCAACAACTACGGGCCGCGCCAGCACCGGGAGAAGCTCATCCCCCTGGCCATCACCCGCATGGCCGGGAACCAGCCCATCCCGGTGTACGGCGACGGCCAGCAGGTGCGGGACTGGCTGTTCGTGGAGGACCACTGCGCCGCCGTTGAGACCACCGTCACCCTCGGCGTCCCCGGGGAGACCTACTGCATCGGCGGCGACAACGAATGGAAGAACCTCGATCTCCTGAACCTCCTGTGCGACCTGGTGGACGAAGCCCTGGGCCGCCCCCAGGGCACCAGCCGGGCCCTGCAGACCTTCGTGACGGACCGGGCCGGCCACGACCGCCGCTACGCCATCGACGCCGCCAAGATCCAGCGCGAGCTGGGCTGGGCGCCCCGGGTGGACTTCCGGAGCGGGCTGGAGAAGACCGTCAGCTGGTACCTTCAGGATGCACCCAAGTGATGCCCGCCTCCGTGGCCAGCCCCTGCACCGGGCGATCCTGCGGACTCGCCGGCAGCCGCTCGCACCGCTGCAGTTCGAACCCCACCCCCAGGACGATGACCTCTGGCCGCAGCCCCGCCAGCACCGCGTCGTAGAAACCCTTGCCGTAGCCCAGGCGGTGGCCGTCGGCGGCGAAGGCGAGGCCCGGCACCAGCAGGAGCTGGACCGGGGGCAGGGCGTGGGGGGCGGCTGCGGGCTCCTGCAGGCCCCAGGTTCCGGGCTCCAGGGGGCCGGGCCCCCAGGCCAGCCGGGGCGGATCCAGGCCCGCCACCCGGGGGAAGAACAACGCCAGCTGGGGATTGGCGTCGGCCAGGGGCCCCAGGTCCACCTCCGATCCGAACGGGCCGAAGGTGCCCGCCGCCTGGATGCCGCGGCCGGCGCAGAAGGCCCCCAGGTGGGCGCAGATCCGCCGGGACCAGGCCGCGCGCTCCCCGGGCGGGCAACCGTCCCGCAAGGCCTTGAAGCGCTTTCTCAGGTCCGCCTTGGTGGGATCAAGCATAGATTTTGTAGAGGTTGTCCCGCTCCAGCGGCTCGAAGCCGGCCTTGGTGATGAGGCGCTGGAGTTCCCCCTTGGAGAGGGCCTGGGGGGTGGTGGCGCCGGCGTCGTGGGCGATGCTCTCCTCGATGATGGTGCCGTCCAGGTCGTCGGCGCCGTAGCTGAGCCCGATCTGGGCCAGCCCCTCGGTGATCATCACCCAGTAGGCCTTGATGTGCGGGACGTTGTCCAGGAGCAGGCGGGCCACCGCCACCTCCCGCAGATCCTGGTGGCCGGTGGTTTCGTGAATCTCATAAGTGCGGCCCAGTTCGTTGTCCTCGATCTGGTAGGCCAGGGGGATGTAGGCCAGGAACCCGCCGGTGCGGTCCTGGAGGGCGCGGAGCCGGAGCAGGTGGTCCACCCGGTGCCTGGGCTGCTCGATGTGTCCGTAGAGCATGGTGCAGTTGGTGGGAATCCCCTTGCGGTGGCAGAGCTCGGCCACCTCCAGCCAGACGTTGGCGTCCTTCTTGCCGATGCAGATCTTGGCCCGGAGTTCCTCGTCGAAGATCTCGGCGCCGCCGCCGGGGCAGCTTTCCAGCCCCGCCGCCACGCAGCGGTCCAGGAACGCCTCCACGGAAAGGCCCGATACCCTGGCGTAGTAGTCCATCTCCACCATGGTGAACACCTTCAAGTGGAGGTCCGGGAAGCGGCGCTTGAGCGAGCGGAACAGGTCCTCGAAATAGTCGATCTTCAGCTTGGGATAGTGCCCGGCCACCATGTGCAGTTCCCGCACCCCGGCATTTTCCGGTTTTTCCATCTCCTTGACGATGGTCTCGGCCGAAAGCACGTAGGCCTTGGGATCCCCGGGCTTGGCCTGGAAGGCGCAGAACTGGCAGTGGGTGTAGCAGATGTTGGTGTAGGACATGCGCCGGCTGACCACGTAGTAGGTCTTGAGGCCGTGCCGGCGCAGGCGGACCCAGTGGGCCATGGCGCCGATGCCGGTGAGGTCCGGGCTTTCGTAGAGCAGCAGGCCGTCCTGGAAGCTGAGCCGTTCTTCCCGCCGCACCTTGTCCGCCAGGGGCAGGAGGCGGGGGTCACTGATGTAGCGTTCCAGGGGCAGGCTCAAGGCAGGCATGACAACTCCTGCCGCCATTATATCGGGACTCACTCACATCCAGGCCCCGTCGTCATAGTCGAGGCGGTCTTTTTCCGGAGCCTGCGACCCGGCCTGCCGGGGCTTGGGGGATTCCGGATCCGGGCGCCCGGGGGAGCTGTTCCTGGGGGGGCGCGGCTGGGCAGAGGGAGGGGGGAAATCAGGATAGCTGCGCATGACTCCTCCGGATGGGTGACCTGAAGGATGGATGCTCCAATTGGGATGATTGTTCCCTAGTTAAATTAATTTTATATCGTGTTGAAACACCTATTCAACCGCGCACAGGAACGGCAGGACTTCCGCGAGGACCGCCTCCGGCGCCTCTTCGGCCAGGTAGTGGCCGCAATCCAGGGACTTGCCTTGCACGTTCAGCGCCACCTTGCGCCACTCGGCCAGGGGGTCCACCACCTTGCCCACCACCCCCCGGCCGCCCCACAGGGCCAGCATGGGGCACTGGACCTTCCGGCCCCGGGCCAGGTCCTCCCGGTCCTGGTCCAGGTCGATGCCGGCGCTGGCCCGGTAGTCTTCGCACAGGCCGTGGATGGTCCGGGGGTTGCGGATGCACCGGGCGTATTCGGCGTAGGCCTCGGCCGTGAAGGGCGTCAGGCCGGCGCTGCGGCCGCCGAGGGTGTGCTTCAGGTACAGTTCGGGGTCGGCGGCGATGAGCGTTTCCGGGAAGGGGAAGGGGCGGATGAGGAAGAACCAGTGGAAGTACTGGGTGGCGAAGGCCAGGTTGGTCTGCTCGTACATGGCCAGGGTCGGGGCGATGTCCAGGGTGGCCAGCCGCAGGACCCGCTCCGGGTGGTCCACGGCCATGCGGTGGGCCACCCGGGCGCCCCGGTCGTGGGCCAGGACCCGGAACGTGGGGTAGCCCAGGGCCTCCATGACCTCCACCTGGTCCTGGGCCATGACCCGCTTGGAATAGTTGCTGTGGTCCGGCAAACCGGCCGGCTTGCCGCTGTCCCCGTAGCCCCGAAGATCGGTGGCCACCACGGTGAACCTCGCGGCCAGGGCGGCGGCCACCTTGTGCCAGATGACATGGGTCTGGGGGTGGCCGTGCAGGAGCAAAAGTGGCGGGCCGCTCCCGCCTTTGACGAGGTTGATTTCCTCTTCACCTGAATGGATGCGGTGTTGCTCAAAGCCTTCGAACATGGGGCCCATTCTACAGAAAAAGCCCCGAAGGGCCATTCCTGCGCGTGCTGGTGAAGGCGCTACTCCACGGAGATGGGGATTTCCGTGGTGTAGTCCAGGGTGATCACTTCCGGCTCCTCGAAGGCGATGCGGCCCTCCTCCACTTCCTTGATGGCCACCTGGGCCCAGAAGGAGGCGAGGCGGGGCGCCTCCTGGGGCTGGCCCAGCTTGTTCATGGGGACCTGGACTTCCACTTTCGGGTATGCTCCGCGCTGCAGCTGCTCGCAGCGCTTGCCGGTGATCACCACGAAGCGGTACTTGTTCGCGATTTCTTCCGGTATGTGTACAACAGTGCGTTGGGTCATGGATTGCCCTCGAAGGAAGCAATTGTATCAAGGAACCGGCGGCGTTTCCAGGTTTAGTATGGTGGTGGAGGATTCCTGATGAAAATCCTGGTGGGCATCACCGGCGGTATCGCCGCCTACCGAGGCGCGGAACTGGCCCGGACTCTCACCAAGCGGGGCCACGTGGTGCGCTGCTGCCTCACCGAGGCGGGCTCCCGGTTCATCACCCCGCTCACCCTGGCCTCCCTCACCGGCCAGCCCTGCTTCGGGGCCAACCCCGAGTACCACGAGTGGCGGCCCAACCCCATCATCGAGCACGTGGACCTGGCCCGCTGGGCCGACGTGGTGGCGGTGGCGCCGGCCACGGCCGACATCATGGGCAAGACCGCCAACGGCCTGGCCAACGACCTGCTCTCCACCCTGCTGCTGGCCACCACCGCTCCGGTGCTATGGGCCCCGGCCATGAACAAGGCCATGTGGGCCCACCCGGCGGTCCAGGCCAATGTCGCCCGGCTCAAGGGCTTCGGCCACACCGTGGTGGAGCCGGCCGAAGGGATGCTGGCCTGCGGCGAGGAAGGGGCCGGCCGGCTGGCGGAGGTGGCGGACATCGCCGACGCGGTGGAGACCCTGGCCGGTCCGGCCCACCCGGCCCTGGCGGGCAGGGCCATCCTGATCACCGCCGGCCCCACCCAGGAGGACCTGGACCCGGTGCGGACCCTCACCAACCGCTCCTCCGGGGCCATGGGCATCGAGCTGGCCCGGGCCTTCCGCAACGCCGGGGCCAGGGTCAGCCTGGTCCTGGGCGGCGACCTGCCGGCGCCCTGGGGCGTCCCCACGGTGCGGGTGCGCAGCGCCCAGCAGATGCTGGAGGCCTGCCAGGCCCTGTGGCCGGACCAGGACGGCCTGGTGGCCGCCGCGGCGGTGGCCGACCAGCGCCCGCAGACCTGCGCCCAGGAAAAGGTGAAGAAGGGCCTGGGCCCCGAAACCCTGGTCCTGGTGCGCACCCCGGACGTGCTCTCCACCCTCTCCGCCAACCGCGGCCGCGACCAGTGGCTGCTTGGCTTCGCGGCGGAAAGCGAGGCCCACGTGCCCAACGCCACCGCCAAGCTGCACATGAAGCACCTGGACGGCATCCTGGTGAACGACATCCGCGGCGGCAAGGGCTTCGGACTGCAGGCCAACGTCCTCATCCCCATCACCACCTCCGGCCAGGCCGAGTCGCTGGGACCCCTGCCCAAGGATCAGCTGGCCCAGGCGGTGGTGCGCTGGTGGGGGGACTGGCTGGGGGGCAAGGGCAAGTAAGGTTGTCGGCAGAATCATTTCATTTGGAGGACAGCATGATTTCGGAACTGGTGGGCAGCGCCAAAGCCTTCGCCGCGGGAGATCGTTTCCTGGACGGGCTGGTGGGGGATTTCACCGACGCGGATTGGCGGGTGACCGATTCGGTCGGGCATAGCGCCCGCTGGATCGTGGGCCACCTGGCCGCCTACCGCCGCCGGGTGCTGGCCGTGGCCGGGCTGGCGCCCGCGGAAGAACCATGGGAGGCCGCGTTCCTGCGGGGCACCTCCCCCGCTGATGTGCCGGCGGACCTGGATCCGCGGGTCCTGGTCCAGGCTTTTCATGCCGCCCAGAAAGACCTGGCCGCCCGCTGGGACGCCCTGACCCCCGAGGACCTGGCCAAGCCCTTCGGCCGGACCCTGCCCGACGGCTCCGACACCGTGGGCGGGTTCCTGGGCTTCATGCCCTGGCACGAGGCCTACCATCTGGGACAACTGGGCTTCATGCGCCGACTGGCGGGCAAGCCCGGCCGGGCTTGAGAGCCTGAGCTAAAAGGCCGGATCCAGCCAGGGCACCGGCTCGCTGGGCGCCCCCAGCACATCCCCGACCCGCAGGGCCGCGGCCACTAGCCAGCCGGCCGGACGGCCTATCTGGGTCAGGTCCATCTGCACCGCCCTGCCCGGATCCGGGAGGTTCGGGCGGCTGCGCTCCATCACCACCTGGCCCCTGGCCATGATGTCCGCCGCCGCCGGCTTGGCAGAACCCAAGGGAAGGTAATAGATACGCAATTTCTCCAGGCCGACCAGCCTGCCCCCCCGGGCGTCCCGGCTGGGGAGCTGCACCTCCAGGATCCGGGTGGAGATCCACCGCACGGCGCAGGCGGCCGGGGCGGTCCGCGGGCGGGGGACCGGGTCGCCCTTCCGGCCGCAACCAAGGGGCATCAGACAGAAAACCACGGAGATTGTGGACGTGGCTATCAGGTTTGGTAGGCTGTAAGGTCGCACCACTCCATGATGCCCGAATTCCCCCGCGGGAGACCTGGCAACCTCTGAGGACGCATCCCATGCCTGTGACCAAACTGCTCATCGCCAACCGGGGGGACATTGCCTGCCGGATCATGCGCACCTGCCGGGAGATGGACATTCCCACCGTGGCGGTCTATTCGGATTCCGACCGGAGCTCCATGCACGTGCGCCTGGCGATCGGCTCCTACCCCATCGGGCCCACGCCCTCCCGGGAGAGCTACCTGCGCATCGACAAGCTGATCGAGGTCTGCCGGAAGACCGGCGCCGACGCGGTCCATCCCGGCTACGGCTTCCTGAGCGAGGATCCCGAGGCGGTGCGCCGGTTCCAGGAGGCCGGGCTCACCTGGATCGGGCCCTCGGCCGAAGTCCTCGAGCAGATGAACGCCAAGATTGTGGCCCGGGAAATAGCCGCCAGCGTGGGATGCCCGGTGCTGCCGGGCATCCACGAGACCCTGGGCGACGAGGACCTGATGACCGAGGCCAAGAAGCTGGGCTTCCCGCTGATGCTCAAGCCGGTGGCGGGGCGGGACGGCAAGGGCATGCGCCTGGTGAAATCCCCAGGCGAGCTGCGCCGGGCCCTGCCGCGGGTCAAGGGCGACGCGCTGTTCTCCTTCTGGGACGAGCGGGTCTACCTGGAGAAGGCGCTGGTGCATCCCCGCCACATCGATATCCAGATCGCCGGCGACAGGCACGGCAACTACGTCTACCTGTGGGAGCGGGAAGGCTCGGTGCAGCGCCGGTTCCAGCAGGTGGCCGACGAGGCCCCCTCGCTGTCGGTGAGCCCCGAACTGCGCAAGGCCATGGGCCAGGCCGCGGTGGCCATCGCCCGCAAGGTGGGCTACGTGGGGCTGGGGACGGTGGAGTTCCTCCTGGATGCCGACGGGCACTTCTATTTCCTGGAGATGACCTGCCGCATCCAGGGCGGGCACGCCGTCACCGAATGGATCACCGGCCAGGACCTGGTCAAGTGGCAGATCCGCATCGCCCGGGGCGAGAAGCTGCCCCTGACCCAGAGCAAGATCCCGCTGTGGGGCCACGCCATCCAGTGCCGCATCAACGCCGAGGACCCGGACCGGGACTTCGCCCCCAGCTCCGGCAAGATCATCTACCTGCGCACCCCCGCCGGGCACAACCTGAGGGACGACAACGGGGTGTACCCCGGCTGGGAACTGTCGCCGTTCTACGCGCCGCTCATCTCCAAGCTCTCCACCTGGGGCAACACCCGGGCCGAGGCGCTGGAGCGGATGCATGCCGCCCTGAGCGAGTACCGTGTGGGCGGCGTGCGCAACAACGTGGCGTTCCACAAGTCCCTCCTGGAGCACAAGCCGTTCCTGAAGGGCGACCTGCACAGCGGCATGCTGGACCACCCCTGGTGGAAGCAGAAGAAGCTCGGCCCCAACGTGAAATTCGCGGTGGCCGCCGCCCTGTTCGACGAACTGGAGTTGGAGGAGCGCCGGGCCCAGCAGCCGAACCGGGCCGACGACTGCGATTGCGGGGCCGAGGTCTGGCGCTCGTACGGCAAGTTCAGCCGGTTGTAACCACGTCATTTCGGATGGAATCATGAAACGCACTCTGGTCATCGCCGACGAAACCCACGAACTCGAAATCCGCCGGGGCGGCGGCAAGACCGTCATGATCTGGGACGGCGAGGAATACCCCATGGACATCGTGCGGGTGGAACCCACCAGCTATTCCGTCATCATGGGCGGGCATTCGGTGGGCGTGAACATCGACCGGATCCGCAGCCTCGACCCCGACCTGCACGGCTTCCGCGCCAGCCTCTTCGACGGGGCCTACGATTTCACCCTCCAGGATCCGCACAAGATCCTCCTGGCAGCCGCCATGGCCCGGGGCAAGAAGGGGGCCTGCGGCCTGGTGTCCGCGCTCATGCCCGGCAAGGTGCTGAAGCTGCTGGTCCAGCCCGGCGAGGTGGTGGAGGAGGGGCAGCCCATCCTCATCCTGGAAGCCATGAAGATGCAGAACGAGTACACCGCCCCCATGGCCGGCACCGTCGCCCAGATCCACGCGGAGGAAGGGGTCAACGTCGAAATCAATTCGCCCATGATCACCCTGCTGCCCCTGGCCGACTGAAAATGCGCCGGATCCTGCGGTTCGCCGGGATCCTACTGGCGGCCCTGGTGCTGGCCGCCGCGGCGGGGGGCCTGTGGCTGCGCGGGCGGCTGGTGGCGAGCCTGGCCCAGGTGGATGGCGAGCGCCGCCTGCCCGGGCTGGGGGCGCCCCTCAGCATCGAGCGCGACGCCCGGGGCGTGCCCATCCTCCGCGGCGCCAGCCGGCTCGACCTGGCCCGGGGCCTGGGCTTTGTCCACGCCCAGGAGCGGTTCTTCCAGATGGACCTGCAGCGCCGCCTGGCTGCCGGCGAGCTGGCCGAGCTGCTGGGTCCCCCCGTGCTGACCTACGACCGCCGGTACCGGCCGCACCGCTTCCGGGGCGTCGCCCGGGAGGTGGTCGCCCGGGCCGGCCCGGACGAGCGGGCCTTCCTGGAGGCCTATGCGGCCGGGGTCAACGCCGGGCTGGGGGCCCTGGGGGCCAGGCCGTTCGAGTACCTCCTGCTGCGCAGCGACCCGGTGCCGTGGCGGCCGGAGGATTCGGCGCTCTGCCTGCTGGCCATGTTCATCCAGCTCCAGGAGGATCCCAGCCACCGGCAGTCGCGGCTGGCCTACATGTGCGACGCCCTGCCGCCGAAGCTGTTCGCCTTCCTGGCGCCGGCCGGGACCGAGTGGGACGCGCCGCTGACCGGCGCGCCGTTCCCCCAGCCGCCGGTGCCGGGGCCCGAGGTGTGCGATCTGCGCAGGCTCAGCCTGCCCGGGCCGGCCGCGGTCCCGGAGCCGGAGGAACCGGAGTTTCCCGGCAGCAACAACTGGGCCCTGGCCGGAACCCGCACCCCGGACGGCCGGGCCATCCTCGCCAACGACATGCACCTGGCCATTACGGTGCCCAACACCTGGTACCGCGCGTCCCTGGTCTGGCCCGGGCACCAGGTCACCGGGGTCACCCTGCCCGGCACCGGCGCCGTGGCCGTGGGCAGCAACGGCCGGGTGGCCTGGGGCTTCACCAACAGCTACGGCGACTTCCGCGACCTGGTGATCCTGGAGCAGCCGGCCCATGATCCGGACAGCTACCTGACCCCCGCGGGCCCCCGGAAGTTCGAGCACGCCCGCGAGACCATCCACGTCAAGGGCGCCGCCGACGTGCCCCTGGACCTGCTGGAGACCATCTGGGGCCCGGTGGTGGACACCGACCACAAGGGCCGGCGGCGCGCCCTGCGCTGGGTGGCGCACGACCCCGAGGCGTTGAACTTCCATGCGGGCCTGGAGGCCGCCGGGTCGGTGGCGGAGGCCATGGCGGTGGCCAACCGCGCCGGCATCCCGGCCCAGAACTTCGTGTGCGCCGATGCCGACGGGCACATCGGCTGGACCATCATGGGCCGGCTGCCCAGGCGGGTGGGCTTCGACGGGGGGGTCCCGGTCTCCTGGGCCGATGGCAAACGCCGCTGGGACGGCTGGCTCACACCCGAGGAATACCCCAGGATCGTCGATCCCCCCGGCGGCCAGCTTTGGACCGCCAACGCCCGGGTGGTGGACGGCGCGTGGCTGGCCAGGCTGGGTGACGGCGGCTACGACCTGGGCGCCCGGGCGCGCCAGATCCGGGACGACTTGAGCGTCCTGAAGGGCGCCCGGGAGCGGGACATGCTGGCGGTGCAACTGGACGACCGGGCCCTGTTCCTGGCCCGGTGGCAGAAGCTGCTGCTGCGGACCCTGGACGCCCAGGCGGTGCGCGGGCACCCCAGGCGGGCCGAGATGCGCCGGCTGGTGGCGGGATGGGGCGGCCGGGCGGCTCCGGATTCGGCCGGCTACCGGCTCGTGCGGGGGTTCCGCATGGTGCTCCAGGGCCAGGTGGCCGAGCCCTTCGAGCGGGCCTACCGGCTGAACGGCGAACGGCGCTTCAAGGTGGGCTTCCTGGGCCAGAGCGAAGGCCCGCTGTGGGCGCTGGTGAGCCAGCGGCCGGCGCACCTGCTGGATCCCCGCTACCGGGACTGGGACGCGGCGCTGCTGGCGGCCGTGGACGGCACCATCAAGATCCTGACCCGGGACGGCACCCCCCTGTCCCAGTGCACCTGGGGCCGGCTCAACGCCCCCCGGGTCCGGCATCCCCTGTCCCGGGCGCTGCCCTTCCTGTCCCGCTGGCTGGACATGCCGACCCTGCCGATCCCCGGGGACAGCTTCATGCCCCGGGTCCAGGACCGGGAGTTCGGCGCCTCGGAGCGGCTGGCGGTCTCGCCTGGGCACGAGGCCGACGGCTACTTCATGATGCCCTGCGGCCAGAGCGGCCATCCCCTGTCGCCCAACTACGGCGACGGGCACCGGGACTGGGTGGCGGGCCGGCCCGGGCCGTTCCTGCCGGGGCCGGCGGAGCACACGCTCACCTTAGTTCCGTAGGCTACCAGGGCAGTTCCAGGGCCCTGGTGAGGAACGCCATCAGCGGCAGGTTCCGGCGGCAGGCCTCGGCGAACCGGACCAGGAAGTCCGGGGCGCACACGTCCTTTTCGGTGAGCGGGCTGTGGGTGTAGAAGTCCTTCAGCTTGAGGTCCTCCGCGAAGGGGTGGGCGGGATCGAACCCGGCCGGCACCCGCTTGAGCGCCTCGCCCGCCACCTCCAGTCCGCCCGCCCCCAGGGCCTTCCAGGCCCGGGTGTGGGAGACGATCCGCTCCCGGACCTTGTGCAGGGATTCCGGGTCGGGACGCCAGAGCCCGGCGCTGACAAAGCACTCCCCGGGGGAGAGATGGAGGTAGAAGCCGGGGGAGTGCACGTCCTTCGGGCATTCCCGGTGCCGGAACTGGGCTCCCACGTTGGTCTTGTACGGCTCCTTGTTCGGGGAGAAACGGGTGTCCCGGTTGATCCGGAACATGGACCCGCGATCGGCCAGGAAGTGCTTGTTGATGCCCTCCAGGGGCTCGGCGAAGGCCATGATGAAGCCCAGCATGGGCATTTTTACCTCGGCCTCGTACCGGTCCTTGTTGGCCTGGAACCACTCACGGTCGTTGTGGGCCTTGAGCTCGCGCAGGAACTTGAACAGGGACGGGCTGAAGCAGGCGCTTGCGGCTTCGTTGCGCTGGGCCATGACCATGCCTCCGGATGCTAGATTATAGCCATGCCGCTCCCCTAAACCTGCTCAGTCTTGCGCAGGCCAAAGGTCGGGGGCAATCACGCCACGGAGTCGACCGGTGCAACCGGTTTCCACCGCTGTGCCCATAGAGGCGGGCCACCCGGTTTCATTTGCATTGGTGCGGCCTTTCGGCGCCTCCCGCCATCCCACCTTGGGATGGAAACACCAATCACACCGTCCTTGGACGGGGCCTGAGCGAGGCAAAAGTCCTTAGATCCCCGAGAACGCATGCGTTCTCGGGGTGAGGCTCCTGATGCGGAGCATCCGCACCAGTATGTTTTTCGCCGCATTCTCATCCCGGATGTGGGTCGTGCCGCATTGGACGCAGGTCCACTCCCGGATGTTCGGCTGGATTCCGCCCTGCACGATGTGGCCGCAGTCAGGCTCGGAGCAGGTTCGCGTAGTGCGCGTCTCGTCGAACACTTCAGCTGATTTGCCCGAACGCCGGGCCACCCATAGCAGGATGGACTTGAACCGCCCCAACAGGGAACGGTTCTGCATGGCGCGGTTCGCCTTCTTCCCAAGCCCCGCATCTCCCTGGGCCGGGGCATAATCGCCCACCCCGATCAGGTCATAGTTCTTGCAAAGCTTGTTGGAGCCGCTGAACAGGAAGTGCTTTGTCTGGTCTCGCCGCTTCTGTTCCGCCCGCTTTAGCGCTTGGTTGATCCTGTTCCACCTCCTTGAGGGCTCCCAATGCCGTCCCACACTTTGGTCCTGCCGGACCACCTCCACCAGTCGGGATCTTCGCTGGCGGCGATCCCTCCTGGATTTCAGCTTGTCGATTCGCTTGTCGGTTTCCCGTAACCCGCCCAGGTTCTGGATCTCGAAGGCCTTGCCATCCGTGCCCACGCCGTAGGCGAAGTTCTTATGATTCGGATCCAGCGCCACCGCCTTTCGGATCGGTTTGGGTTCCGGCATCGAACGCCGAAGGGTTACCACCGCGAAGTAGGTTTGGCCTTCCTTGACGATCCTCAGGTTGCGGGCGGTATCCAGGCCGGGAACCCTTTCCGCCAGCGGGATGTCCAAGGCTAGGCGCTTGCCTTCGGCATTGGCACCAAAGCTCAGGTGGAGTTTCCCGCCCTCGAATGAGAATCCCTTTCCGGGTTCGTCATATTCCAGGCTGAACCAGTCCCTTCCCCAGTGATGAAAGCGGGGCCAATAGATCGCGCGTCCTCACTCGTGGTCTGGAGCGGGATCCGGCGGGCGAACAAGGCAAGGGACTCTGGCATGACAACAACTTTAGACGAAATTTTAACGAATGCAACCCCTCTCCGAAATGTTATTCGCTTATGCAAGAATAGACAACTTTGAGAAATTTTTTGGATTCAGCTAGGACCCCCCCCACATGGATCGAACTCGACCTGAAGGCCGCCGCCCGCAACTGCGCGGAGATCATCCGCGACACCGGCACCGCGCTCATGGCCGTGGTGAAGGGTGACGCCTACGGCCACGGGGCCGTGCAGGTCGGCCAGGCGGCGCTGGCCGGCGGCGCCAGCTGGCTGGGGGTGGCCCGCTTCGGCGAGGCGCGGGTCCTGCGCGAAGCCGGCATCCGGGCGCCCATCCTGGTGCTGGGCATGGCCACGGCGGAGGAGGTGGACGAGGCCATCGCCGCGGACGTCACCCTGACCCTGCACTCCCTTCCCGCCCTGGAGCTGTTCGCCGCTCGGGCCCGCGCCGCCGGGAAGGTTCTGGCGGTGCACCTGAAGGTGGACACCGGGCTGGGGCGGCTGGGGGTGTTCGCCGAGGAGGCCGTGCCCTTCGCCCGGGAAGCCGCGCTGGCGGGGCTCCACCTGGACGGGATGTTCAGCCACCTGGCCGCCGCCGAGCAGACCCACCCCCTCAACGACCTGCAGCTCCGGCGCTTCCGCCTGGCGGTCCAGGCCATGGAGCAGGCGGCCCTCCGCCCGCGCTGGGTGCACCTGGCCAACTCCGCCGCGGCCTTCCACCTGCCTGAAGCCCGCCATGACCTGGTGCGCTGCGCCAACGTCGTGCTCGGCATCCGCATCCGCATCGACCAGCCGCTGGACCCCAAGTACCGCCCGGTGCTGGCCTGGAAGGCCCGGCTGGCCTCGTGCCGGGTGCTGCCGCCCGGGTGGGGCGTCGGCTACGGGCAGACCTACGTCACCACCCGGGAAGAGCTGGTGGGAGTGGTGCCGGTGGGCTATGGCGACGGCCTTCGGCGGGTGCCGGGCAACCAGGTGCTGATCGGCGGGGCCAGGTGCCCGGTGCTCGGCCGGCTCTGCCTGGACCAGCTCATGGTCCGCCTGCCGCGCCCCTTCCCGGAAGGAGAGGAAGTGGTGATCATCGGCGCCCAGGGTGGGGAAGCCCTCGGGTTCCACGATCTGGCGGCCCTCTACGGGACCACCCAGGTGGACATCGCCACCCACCTCCATCCGCGGGTGCCTCGATTTTTAAATCCAAATATGGAGTAATATTTGGTCCCTTATTCCTTGAAATTGCCCGGGACCGGGCGGCGAACACTCCATGACCGTGGCCGGCGAGGGCAGGGCGCCGGGGTCTGACCACATCCTGAGGCTCGCCCAGGAAAGGGATGTGTCCCGCGCCGAGGCTTCGGCGATCATGGACGAAGTGCGGACGGCGCTGGACCGCTGGCCGGACGCCGCCAGGCAAGCTGGTGTCAAGGGAGGTCCTCCATGGAACGCAGGCGAGCCGGGATCCTGATCTTCAACGACGTGGAGGTGCTGGACTTCTGCGGCCCTTTCGAAGTGCTTTCGGTGGCGCGCCTGGACGAGGACCGGCGCCGCCAGGAACCTTCCCCGTTCGAGGTCCTGCTGGTGGCCGAGACCATGGCTCCGGTCACCACCGCCGGCGGCATGCGGGTCCTGCCCATGGCCGATTTCGCCCACTGCCCGGCCCTGGACCTCCTGCTGGTGCCGGGCGGCATGGGCACCCGCAGGGAGATGCTCAACGAGGCGGTGCTCCGCTTCGTGCGGGCCCAGGCCGCCGGGGCCGAACTGACGGCCTCGGTGTGCACCGGCGCCCTGATCCTGGGCAAGGCCGGGCTGCTGGATGGTCTGAGGGCCACCACCCACTGGCGTTCCCTCGATCTGCTCCGGGAGCTGTTCCCGGCGGTGGAGGTGGACGCCGTCTCCCAGGTGGTGGACCAGGGCAGGATCATGACCTCGGCGGGCATCGCCGCGGGCATCGACCTGGCGCTGATGATCGTTCGCCGCTGGCACGGGGAGGCCATCGCCCGGGCCGCCGCCCGGCACATGGAATATCCCTTTCCGGAGAGCCAGGAGCGTAGGGTTCCGCTCTAGGCGTAGAACCCGCGGGCGTGCATGGCCTGGGTCACCCGGTCCAGGGCCAGGATGTAGGCCCCGATCCGCGGATTGGTGCGGTACCGGTCCGTGGTGGCGAACACGGCGGCGAAGGCGTGGGTCATGTACTCCACCAGCCGCTCGTTCACGTCCCGCTCCGGCCAGGGGTAGCCCGCGCGGTTCTGCACCCACTCGAAGTAGCTGACGGTGACGCCGCCGGCGTTGGCCAGGATGTCGGGCACCACCAGCACGCCGTTGTCCAGCAGGATGGGATCCGCCTCGGGGGTGGTGGGGCCGTTGGCCCCCTCCACCACCACCCGGGCCCGCACTTTGGCGGCGTTGTCCTCGGTGATCTGGTTCTCGGTGGCGGCGGGCACCAGCAGGTCCACCGGCAGGGTGAGCAGCTCCCGGGGGTCCATGGGCTCGGCGCCCCTGAAGCCCACCACCGTCCGGGCCTGGGCGTGGTGCTCCAGCAGGGCGTGGACATCCATGCCGCGGTCGTGACGGATGGCCCCCTTGCGGTCCGAGACCGCCACCATGCGGGCGCCGGCATCAAACAGCAGACGGGCGCTCTGGGCGCCCACCTTGCCGAACCCCTGCACGGCCAGGCTGCTGCCGGCCAGGGGCCGGCCCAGGCGCTGCATGGCCTCCCGGNNCTGCCGCCCAGGGACAGGGGCTTGCCGGTGACCGCCGCGGGCTCGGTCTTCCGGGCATGCATGGCGTAGGTGTCCAGGATCCAGGCCATCACCTGGGAATGGGTGCCCATGTCGATGCCGGGGATGTCCCGGTCCGGCCCCAGGCAGTCCATGATCTCGGCGGCATAGCGACGGGTGAGCCGCTCCAGTTCGTCCTGGCTGAGGGTGGTGGGGTCGCAGACCACCCCGCCCTTGGCGCCGCCGAAGNNTCCAGGCGGCGCCGGCCTTCACCTCGTCCAGGGTGAGCAGGGGGTCGTAGCGGATGCCCCCCTTGGCGGGGCCCCGGGCCCGGTTGTGCACCACCCGGTAGCCGGTGAACACCCGCCAGCTTTCGTCGTCCATGGACACCGGGCAGCTGACGATGATGGAGCGGGCCGGCGCCATGAACACCTTGAACAGCGCGTCCTCAAGGCCATACAGTCTGGCCGCCGTCAGCAGGCGGGACTGCATGGCCTCGAAGGCGCTATGGTGATCCGGTGCCATTGTTTATCACCGTTGGATTGCGTTTGGTTTAGGCATGCGGCTTGGCACAAGCAGCCGTAACGGAGCAAAGCTCCGTAACGGCTGCTAGTACATGTGCATGCCGCCGTTGATGTTGATCACGGCGCCGGTGATGAAGCCGGCCAGGTCCGAGGCCAGGTACGAGACCAGCCCGCCGATCTCCTCGGGGCGGCCGAAGCGCTTCATGGGCAGCTCTTCGCGGATCTTCTCGCGGATGTCTTCGCGGATCGCCATGACCATGTCGGTGGCGATGTAGCCCGGGGCGATGGCGTTGACGGTCACGCCCTTGGCCACCAGTTCCTGCGCCAGGGCCTTGGTGAAGCCCAGGCAGCCGGCCTTGGCGGCGGAGTAGTTGACCTGGCCCGCCTGGCCCTTGACTCCGTTCACGGACGAGATATTGATGATGCGGCCGAAGCCCCGCTCGGCCATGCCCGGGGAGATGGCGTGGGTGACGTTGAACAGGCTGGTGAGGTTGGTGGAGATCACCGCGTCCCACATGCCCCGGTCCATCTTGGGGAAGAACTTGTCGCGGGTGATGCCGGCGCAGTTCACCAGCACGGTGATGGGGCCCAGCTTCTCGGTGACCTGGGCGGCCATGCGGGTGCAGGCGCCCTCGTCGGTGACGTCGGCCTCCGCCTGGAAGAAGTCGAAGCCCAGTTCCTTCTGTTCCTTCATCCACGCCGGCGCGGGGGGGAAATCAGGCAGGCAGTTGGCGGCCACCAGGTAGCCGTCCTTGGCCAGGGCCTGGCAGATGGCGGTCCCCAGACCTCCCATGGCGCCAGTGACGAGTGCGACTTTCTTGTTCATGTCGGTTCCTTTCAGGAGCAGAGTCCCTCCTCGGCGCGGTCATGGGCCGGGGACAGTGATGTGAATTAGAAGCCAGTACCGTTAGATTGCGTCTTGATTAGGCATGCGGCTTGGCACAAGCAGCCGTAACGGAGCAAGCTCCGTAACGGTGGCTAGTTCATGATCGGGGCGACGTAGGGAAGGGTCATGCCCAGGAGCCAGAGCATCAGCAGCACGATGGGCAGGTGGAAGATCAGCTGCAGGGTGGAATAGCCGGCCAGGTCGCGGGCCTTGACCCCGGTCAGGCCCATGAGCGGCAGCATCCAGAACGGGTTGATGAAGTTGGGCAGGGCCTCCGCGGCGTTGTAGACCTGCACCATCCAGGCCATGTTCACGTGCAGGGACTTGGCCGCGTCCAGCAGGTAGGGGGCTTCCACTACCCACTTGCCGCCGCCGGAGGGCAGGAACAGGCCGAGGATGGCGGAATAGCAGCCGCCCACCAGGGGCAGGGTGCTCTGGGTGGAGACCGAGACGAAGAACTTGGCCAGGATCTCGTTCAGGTGCGAACCCATCAGCACGCCGAAGATGCCGGCATACAGGGGGAACTGCAGCAGCACGCCGCCGGTCATGGGGACCGCCTTGGCCGCGGCGCGCAGGAAGGCCCGGGGCCGCCAGTGCAGCAGCATGCCGGCGATGAGGAACATGAAGTTGTAGGTGTTCAGGTCCAGCGCGGCCAGGCCGCCCTGGGTCACGAACAGGTTGCCCAGGTAGAGCACGCCGATGATCACCAGCACCCAGGTCAGGATCGGGCTGAATTCCAGCTTCTCGCCGGGGGTCTGGGGGGTGCCCAGATCCTCGTAGGAATCATGGTAGACGATGCCGGCCATCTCGGCGGTGCGGGCATGCTCGGCGGTGGGGGTGGAAACGTAGCAGATCCAGACGGAGACGATCACCAGCACCACGATCATCACCAGGTTCTGCCAGGTGAACAGGGTCTGGTTCAGGCCGATGACGCCGCTGATCTGCAGCAGGCCGGCGGGGATGGAGCCCTTGGTGGCCATGAGCAGGGCCGCCGAGGAGGACAGGCCCAGGGCCCAGATGCTGCCCAGGCCCAGATAGCCCGCCGCGCCGATGGCGCGGTAGTCGATGCCCTTGACCCGCTTGCTGATTTCCTTCATGAGGATGCCGGCGAAGATCATGCTGAAGCCCCAGCTGATCAGGGAAGCCAGCATGGCCAGCATGGCCACGTAGGCCACCGCCGTCTTCGGAGTCTTGGGGTAGCGGGCCAGCACGGCGATGCCCTTGCGCACCGGGGCGGACACCGCGACGATGTAGCCGCCGATGACGATGAAGGCCATCTGCATGGTGAAGGGGATGAGGTTCCAGAACGACTTGCCGAAGTCGACGGAAATCTGCATGGGGGTCCGGCCCAGGCACAGGGCCGCGATGACGACCACCACCACGGCGATGGCGGCGAACACGTAGGCATCCGGGAACCACTTCTCGCTCCAGTCGGCGAGGGTCGCGCCCAGGCGCGCCATCATTCCCTGTTCGTTTCTGACGGTCTCACGACCCATGATTGAACTCCTTAAAAAGGGGGAAGCGTTCGGCTTGGTTAGACCAGGTTTGAAGGGTGGTCCATTCAATCATGGTTGTGGGGTTTTGGGAGCCTTCATTTCCTTGCAATCCGGGCTCACCGCGAAGGCCGCCTCGGTCTTGGCGCGGATGTCCTGGACGGTGACCCCGGGGGCGGTCTCGGTGAGGGTGAGCACGCCCTTGATGAAGCGGAAAACGGCCATCTCGGTGATGATGGATGTGACTTTGCCGGCGGCGGTGAGGGGCAGGGTGCAGCGCTTGAGGATCTTGGCGCCGCCGTCCCGGGTGGTGTGCTCCATGGCGACGATGACGTTCTTGGCGCCGCTCACCAGGTCCATGGCGCCGCCCATGCCGGGCACCATCTTGCCGGGGACCATCCAGTTGGCCAGGCTGCCTTCCTGGTCGACCTGCAGGCCGCCCAGCACGGTGACGTCCACGTGCCCGCCGCGGATGATGGCGAAGGACATGGCGCTGTCGAAATAGGCCCCGCCGGGGACCATGCCGCAGGGCTGGCCGCCGGCGTTCACCAGGCCCGGCAGGGCCTCGCCCTGGAGCGGGCTCAGGCCCAGGAAGCCATTCTCGGACTGCAGGGTGATGGAGATGCCGGCCGGCAGGTAGTTGGGCACGAGGGTGGGCAGGCCGATGCCGAGGTTGACCACGTCGCCGTCATGCATTTCCTGCGCCACACGCCAGGCGATCAGTTTCTTGGCGTCCATGTCACTTCTCCTCGGCAAGAATGAGGGCGTCCACCACGACCCCAGGCGTCATGACCAGTTCCGGGTCGATTTCCCCGGCCGGCACCAGCTCGTCCACTTCGGCCACCACGAAATCGGCCGCCATGGCCACCACCGGATTGAAGTTGCGGGCGGCGCGCTGGTAGACCAGGTTGCCCTTCTCGTCGGCCCGGTGCGCCTTGAGGATGGCCATGTCGGCGCGGATGGGGCGCTCCACCAGGTACTGCACCCCGTCCAGGGTCAGCTTCTTCTTGCCCTCTTCCACCACGGTGCCGACCCCGGTCTGGGTGAGCACGCCGCCCAGGCCGGCCCCGCCGCAGCGGATGCGCTCGGCCAGGGTGCCCTGGGGCACCAGGTCCACGTCCAGCTCCCCGGCGATCATCTGCCGTCCCGTCTCTGGGTTGGTGCCGATGTGCGAGGCGATCACCTTCTTGACCCGGTGGTTGGACACCAGGATACCCACCCCGGTGTCGGCCAGGGCGGTGTCGTTGCCGATGAGGGTGAGGTCCTTCACCCCTGAGGCGAGCAGCTCACGGCAGATGCCGTCGGGCGTGCCGATGCCCATGAAACCGCCGAAGAGGATGCTCATGCCGTCGTGAAAATGCGACCGCAGTTGGGAATAGGTGATCCGTTTGCAGGGGACGCTCATGGGCTTGGCTCCTGAGGCTGAGGGGGGATTGACAGCCATCAATGCAGGAATGGTGCCATTTTATTGAAGATTTGAATTGTTACGACTTGCCGATGACCGGGCAGGGCCGGCGATCCTTCCGGCTGCGCAATTTCATTCACAGGCGGGCCCGGAACTTGCGCACTCGCCTTCGTCCAGGTTGAACTCGTGCAGCTTGTAGAGCAGGGCGCGCCGGCTGATGCCCAGGTCGGCGGCGGTGTGGGAGCGATTGCCCTGGTGCTGTTCCAGGGCCTGGATGATGACCCTGGTCTCGAACTCGCGCACCTGCTCCTTGAGGGTCTTCGGCCTGGCCTCGTCCGCGGCCGGAGGGCGGGAGGCGTGGACCACGGGCAGCGGCAGGTCCTCGGCGAACAGGGTGTTGCCGGTGCTCATGACCACCGCCCGCTCCACCGCGTTGGCCAGCTCCCGCACGTTGCCCGGCCAGGCATAGCGCTGCAGGATCGCCAGGGCGTGGTCGTCGAAGCCGTCGATATCGCGGCCGTGCTCGGTGGCGAACTTGCGCAGGAAGTGGGACGCCAGCAGCGGGATGTCGGCGGGGCGCCGGCGCAGGGGCGGCACCGGCAGGGTGACCACGTTGAGCCGGTAGTAGAGATCGCTGCGGAAGGTGCCGGCGGCCACCATGGCCTCCAGGTCCCGGTTGGTGGCCACCACCATGCGCACGTCCACGTGCAGGGTCTTGTTGCCCCCCACCCGCTCGAACTCCCGGTCCTGGATGACCCGCAGCAGCTTGACCTGGAGCGCCAGGGGCAAGTCGCCGATCTCGTCCAGGAACAGGGTGCCACCGTCGGCGTGCTCGAACCGGCCGGTGCGGCGGGCCACGGCCCCGGTGAAGGCGCCCTTCTCGTGGCCGAAGAACTCGCTCTCCAGCAGGCCCTCGGGAATGGCGCCGCAGTTGATCTTGACGAAGGGCCGCTCGGCGCGCGGGCTGTGGTAGTGCAGGGAGGTGGCCAGCAGCTCCTTGCCGACCCCGCTCTCCCCCTGGATGACCACGGTGGCGTTGCTGGCGGCGATGCGCACCACCGAGTCGCACAGGGCCTGCATGACCGGGTCCCGGGTGATGATGCGGTTGAAGCGGAAGCCTTCGGACAGCTCCAGCTTGAGGATGCCGATCTCCCGGCGCATTTCCCGGATCTGGTAGGCGCGGTTCACCAGCAGGCTGATCTCGGCCAGGTCGAAGGGCTTGATGACAAAGTCGAACACGCCGCTCTTGATGGCCTGCACCGCGGTGTCCAGGTCGGCGTAGGCGGTCATCAGGATGACCGCGGCCCCCGGGCGCAGCTCCAGCATGGCGCGCATGGCCTCGAGGCCCGACAGGCCGGGCATGCGGATGTCCATCAGGACGAAGTCCGGCGAGCCGGCCCGGAACAGGGCCAGGCCCTCCTCGCCGTCCCTGGCGGTCACCGTCTGGAAGCCCTCCCGGGCCAGCACGGCGCCCAGCAGAGTGCGGATGCTCTTGTCGTCGTCCACGATCAGGATCTGGTAGTCAGCTTTCATCGGCTTCGCGCTCCGGCAGGCCTGGCAGGATCAGGGTGATGGCACTGCCTTCCCCCTCGGTGCTGTCCACTTCGATCCGGCCGTGGTGGTCCTCGATGATGCGCCGGGCGATGGCCATGCCCAGCCCGGTTCCGGTGGGCTTGGTGGAGAAGAAGGGGTCGAAGATCCGCTCCCGAACCGCCTCGGGGATGCCGCAGCCGTCGTCGCGCACCCGGACGCTCACCGTGTTCCTGCTCGGGGCGGTGGTGGTGATGAGGATCCGGCCCTGGCCGGCGATGGCCTGGATGGCGTTCACCAGGACATTGAGCAGCACCTGCTTGATCTGGCCCCGGTCGGCCAGGACCTTCGGCAGGCCCTCGGCCAGGTCCGTGACGAAGGCGATCCGGCCCTGGCTGGCGCTGTCCCGGGCCAGGAACAGAGTATCCCGCACCAGCTGGTTCAGGTCGGCGGGCACCAGGTTCAGGGGCTGGGGGCGAACCAGGCTGAGCAGCTCGGAGATGATGCGGTTCATGCCGTCCACTTCGCGGATGATGATGTCGCCGTACTCCCGCCATTCCCGGGGATCGGTGGAACCCTGCAGGAACTGCACGAAGCCGCGGATGGACGTGAGCGGGGTGCGCAGCTCGTGGGCGATGCCGGCCGCCACTTCGCCCACCGCGGCGAGCCGGTCGGCGCGCGCCACCTGCATCCGGAGCGAGCGGGTCTCGCTGATGTCGCGGATGATGGCCACCACCCCCAGGGGATGGCCGCGCCCGTCGAACAGCTGGCTGCTGGAGGCCAGGATGTGCGGGGTCTGGTGCGGCAGCAGGAAGTCGAACTCCACACCGCGGTACTCGCGCCCGCTCTTCAGGGTGTCGGAGAGCAGGTTGGAGAAGCTGGGATCGTCCAGGAACAGCTTGAGGTAGGGCTTGCCGACGATCTCGCTGGCCTGGCAGCGGAACAGCTCGCAGCCGGCGGGGTTGATGTAGGAGATGTTGTTGCTGGCGTCCACCGTGATCACGCAGTCGGACAGGCTGTCCAGGATGTTGTGGTGCATGGACTGGGTCTCCAGCAGGACCTGGGCCAGCTTGTTGATGGCGTCGGCGATCTCGCCGATCTCGCCCCGGATGGGCGGGATCGTCTCCCGGAGGTCGAAGCCCAGGGCCGCCAGGCCGGTCTTCACCTTCTCCATCTTGCTGGTGAGCTGCGCGATGACGAAGAACACGACGGTGAGGGACAGGGCGAAGCCGAGGATGGTCATGGAGCGCACGGCGCTGCGCATGGCCCTGGCCTGCTGGTCGATGGCGTCCAGCAGTTCGTTGGCCCAGATGTAGCCCACCACCTGGCCGCCTTCCCGGATGGGCAGCATGGCGTTCATGATGTTGCCACGCACCTGGCCGCCGCTCACCGTGCTCGCCGTGCCGGAGGTCATGACCTTCCAGCCCGGATGGTCCCGGGGGATAGTCATGCCCACGGTCTTGTCGTACTGGCTGCTGGGACCGTAGGTGATGATCGCGTTGAGGCCGAGGCTGAAGAACCCGACCCCCACCCCCGGAAAGGCCTGGGCCACCTGGTCGGTGTAGCCGCGCAGGCGGTCGTTGAGGTAGCGGATCTGCCCTTCGCGGTCAGCGGCCGGGCCCGGGTAGCGGGCCAGCAGTCCGCGGTAGCCGCCCAGGTCCTGCAGGTGCTGGGCCAGCAGGGCGTCCAGCCCCTGCAGGTGCACCCGCTTCTCCTCCACGATGGCCTGGAGCCCGCGCAGCCTGAGCACATAGCCGGTGGCGACGATGGGCAGGCCCACCACCGGCAGCAGCACCAGCATGAGTTGCATGCGCAGGGTCGACGGCAACAAAGGGCGGAGAAAACTGAACACAAGCCATTCCGGTTCTTTATGATCAATTCCATCAGCCTAGCGGCGCAGGCTGCCGCCGGCCACTGTGAATGCGGGTTTCGGGTGGGAAAGGTGATAAATGAATAAATTGTTACTGGTGTTCATCGGCGGAGGCCTCGGGTCGGTCACCCGCTACGGCACGTCCCTGCTGGCCGGGAAGCTGTTCGGCACCGGCTTTCCCTGGGGCACCCTGGCCGTGAATCTGGGCGGGTGCTTCATCATCGGCAGCCTCCTGGCTCTTGCGGAGCGCACCAGCCTGGTGCAGCCTTCCACGCGGCTGTTCTTCGTGACCGGGTTCCTGGGCGGGCTGACCACCTTCTCCAGCTACGCCATGGAGAGCGTGGTGGCGCTGCGCACCAGCGCTGGCCTGGCCCTGGCCAACGTCGCCGCCAACAACCTGATCGGCCTGGCGCTGGTGCTCCTCGGCCTCAAACTGACGGAACAGATTCTCTACAGGGGTTGAACATGCCGTTGACCTACACCCTCGCCCGCATCTTCACCAGCGAAGAGTCCCGGCACAAGGGCAGGCCCCTGTACCAGGAGATCATCGACCTCGTCACCCGGCAGAAGATCTCCGCCCGCTGCCAGGTGACCAAGGGCGTGGCCGGCTGCTACGAGAACGGCGAGGTGGCCACCCTGGGCATCGAGGTGATGTCCGCCAGCATGCCCCTGGAGATCATCGTGATCATGCCGCAGCAGGAAAGCGCCCGGCTGCTGCCCCTGCTCGAGGAGATGGTGGACGAAGGCATCATGACGGTGGAAGAGAAGGACGTGCGCTGGCACAAGTGCCGCAGGCAGATGATCCCGCGCCAGGTGCGGGTGCGGGACGTGATGACCCACGATCCCCAGGCCCTGGTGCAGGAGGCCCCGGCCTCCGAGGCCCTGCGGATCCTGCTTTCGGCCCGGTTCCACGGCATTCCGGTGGTGGACCGGGAGAACATCCCGGTGGGCATGGTCACCCACGGCGACCTGCTCCGGCACACCAAACTGCCGGTGAAGGTGGGCCTGTTCCGCACCTTCGACCTGGCCCACTTCGAGGCCATGGAAAAGATCCTGGCGGGCATGCGCATGAAGGACATCATGACCCGGCCGGTGGTGGTGATCAAGGAGGACCGGCTGCTGTCCAGGGCGGTGGACGTCATGCTCAGCCACGATCTCAAACGCCTGCCGGTGGTCGGCGAGGACGGCGGCCTCACCGGCATCCTTTCCCGGCTGGACGTGTTCAAGACCATCATGGAACGGAACCCCGACTGGATGACCTTCGACCACGGGGGCATCCAGCTCAGCGACGTCACCGTGGCCCGGGACGCCATGCGCACCGACACCCCGGTCCTGCCGGCCAGCGCCCCGGTGTGGGACGCCATCCAGCTCATCGACAGCACCAGCATCAACCGGGTGGCGGTGGTGGACCCGGACGGGAAGCTGGTGGGCCTGGTCTCGGACAAGGTCCTCATGGCCGCCTTTTCCGCCCACCAGGGCGGCTTCCTGGACCTCCTGGTGAACAAGCTCTCGTTCACCGCCATGGCCCGCAAGCACGCGGAGTTCCTGAAGGCCCTGCGGGCCCGCACGGTGGGCGAGATCATGCTCACGGACGTGTTCTCGGTCAAGGAGGACACCCTCATCGACGATGCGCTGCTGCTGATGGTGGAGAAGAAGCTCAAGCGCATCCCGGTCCTGGACGGGCAGGGACATTTCAAGGGCATGCTCACCAGGGATTCGCTCCTGCGGGCCATCAAACCGCCTCCTGTAGGGTAGGCGGGTCCCCATGAAACTCAGCACCAAGACCAGCCTGCTCATCGTCGCCCTGGGCGCCGTGCTGTTCGTGCCCCTGAGTTCCATCATGGTGCATTTCCAGGAACGGGCCTTGAGGAAGAGCGCCTACGATGCCGTGGACGGCGTGGCCAGGGATTCCACGGTACTGGTGGCCCAGTTCGCCGAGAACGCCCAGCAGAACGTGAACCTGCTGGCGGCGACCATTCCCGTCCAGGCCCTGCGGCTGAAACGGCTGGATGCGCTCCAGGACCAGATCCGGAACGTGTTCAACGTCGAAAAGTTCGAGAACGAGATCGCCATCCTCGACCAGCGGGGCAGCATCCTGCTCACCTACCCGCCCCATCCGGAGGCGAACGGGGCATCGTTGGGCGACCGGGAATACTTCCGCCGCACCCTGGCCACCCGTCGGGGCGTGATGAGCCTGCCCTACGTTTCGGTCAGGACCGGCCGGCCGGTCATCACCTTCACGGCGCCGGTCATGGATCCGGAGGGCGCCATCCTGGGGGTGGTGGCCTGCTCCAACGATCTGCTCGCCCCCGACGTCCTGGGCTGGATCCCCAAGCAGCAGGTGGGCCGCACCGGCTATGTCTACATGTTCGACCAGACCCGCCGGATGATCCTCCATCCCGATCCCGGACGCATCCTGCAATGGGATATACCCCAGGGGAAGAACAAGGTCCTGGACGAGGCCATCAACGGCTTCGAAGGCACGGGGGAGACCGTCAATTCCCGGGGCGTGCCGATGCTCCTGAGCCTGCGGCGAGTGCCCGGGACCGACTGGATCCTCGGCGCCCAGATCCCCCAGGCTGAAGCCTTCGAGGCCATCGCGTCGTTCCGCCGGCTGATGCTGGTGTCCACCGTCCTCAGCGTCCTGTTCATCCTGGGCGTGGGCGTGTGGATGGTCAGGTACGCTGCACGGCCCCTCAACCACCTGCACCTGGCCGCCCGCGCCATCACCCGGGAACTGCAGGGGGAACGCCTGGACTGGGACGTGCTGCCCCTGCTGCGCTCCATCCGCGCCAGGGACGAGGCCGGCAGCCTTGCCCGCACCTTCGTGGACCTGGTGGAGCGGCAGCGGCAGAGCATGGGCCTGCTGCAGCGGGCCGCCTCGGAATGGGAACGGACCTTCGACGCGGTGAAGGAGGCGATCCTCTGCCTGGACCTGGACGGGAAGGTGCTGCGCATGAACCGCATGGCCGCCCTCTGGTTCCGCACGGCTCCCGAGGCTGCGGTGGGAATGGCGGGCAGGACCCTGGTGCTGGGCGAGGACGCCCCGGCCGCCTACTGGCCGGAGGCCGGCCAGCTGGACGCCAGGCATGTGCAGGGCTGGCACGGCACCCTCCCGCGCCGGGAGGGGAAGTTCGAGTTCCAGGCCCTGCCGGTGCTCCAGGAGGGCGCGGTGACCGGCATGATCCTGTCCGTGCGGGACATCACGGTCCAGGCGCAGAAGGAGGAGGATGCCCTCAAGCGGGGCTTCTTCGACGCCCTCACCGGGCTGCCCAACCGGGCCCTGCTGCTGGACCGGCTCCAGCAGGCCCTGGCGGCGGCGGCCCGGTCCGGGGCGGGGGTGGGCGTGCTCTTCCTGGACCTGGACCATTTCAAGGAGGTCAACGACAGCTTCGGCCATGATGCCGGGGACGCCCTGCTGGTGGGGGCGGCGGAGCGGCTGGGCGCGCTGGTGCGCAAGAACGACACCGTCGCCCGCCTGGGTGGGGACGAGTTCGTGATGGTGATTTCTGAGCTCGCGGATCCCGGCGATGCCGCGCGGGTGGCGGCCAAGGTGGTGGAAGCCTTCGCCCGGCCCTTTCCGGTGGCGGGCCAGGACCTCAAGGTGGGCGCCAGCATCGGCATCGCCCTTGCCCCAGGGGACGCCACCGACGGCGCGACCCTGCTCAAGCACGCGGACATGGCCATGTACCAGGCCAAGCGGGAAGGCCGGTGCGGCTACCGCTGCTATTCCTAATACCGTTAGATTGCGTCTTGATCAGGCTTGCAGCTTGGCTCCTAGGGTCGGTGCTCACCCCCTCCCTTGTGCTCGCCTCCTCCCTGGCGCCCGCCCATCGCCCGGTTGTGTCCCATGTCCCGGTGGTCCATGCGCTGGGCCCTGCCCATGCCGGGGCCGTCATGGTGCCAATTGTTGTAGCGGCCGGCGGGGATCCTTCTCAAACCGCCCGGTACCCGGCCCCCATCGATCCAGTCGAAGTGGGACTGGGGCGAGCGGGCGCGGTACCAGCCATCCTCCCTGCGGGCCCAGTACCAGCCGCCCGAGAAGAAAACTTCACCTTGGTACCCTTCCACCACCTGCACGCCGGGCGCCACCACCACCAGGGACGGGATGGGCGGCAGTCCGAGCTCGATGCCCACGTGAACCTGGGCCTGCAGGGCTGAAGGGCATAGACAGAGAATCACGGCGAGGGGCAATGCGTAGGGTTTCATGTTGGGTCTTTCAGAGAGGGGTACTGGTGTTGAAGGAACGCAGGGCCTGTCCGGAGTCGAACCGGAGGGTTGCGGGCAGACATTGGGCAGCTCTTGTGCCAGTTCATAAATATACTTTAATAAACAGTTACGTCGTGCTGATGCGCCCGGTCCTGCCATGGGGTGAGTCAGCATGAAGTAACCCATCATTCATTTCGATTGGGTCGAGCGGGGCTTCTCGATGATGGAACCACGCTCAGGAACTCGGCGTGCCGTCCTTGGCCCCGCCAGGGGTCTCCGCAGGCTTGAAGTCCGCGGATTCCTTCAGGAGGTTCTGGGACAGATCCTCCATGGCCAGCCTTAACCTGGCAGCACCGTGCGGGCCAGTTCCAGGGTGAGATTCAGAAAAAAATAATTGTATGGCCATGGCATGCCGGTTTGATACAAGTTGCATCAATGATGCAGAATATAACATCCGGCTGGGTGAGGAAATCTTTTAACTGTTGAAAATAATAAAGATATATATTGGAACGAATAGTGCTACTTGTCCTATCGTCCCGGATGTTCCGGTCCACAACGGAGATTTCCATATGAGAAAACTGTTATTCCTCCTCGTCGCAGCCGCCCTCATCACCCCGGCCTTCGCCCAGACGTCCTCCAAACCCGCTGCCCCCCAGAGCACCAGCACCACCACAAGCAGCAATACCTCTTCCACCTCCACTGAAACCACCAAGCCGGGGAAGAAGACAACCAAGAAGGTGAAGAAGACCACCAAGAAGACTTCCACCAAAGCGACCCCTGCCCCTGCGGCCCCCGCTGCCCCGGCCCTGACCGCCCAGGCCACCACCAGCAGCAACACCACCACCACGACCACCGAGACCGCCAAGCCGGTGAAGAAGCCCAAGAAGATCAAGAAGGAGAAGAAGACCACCACCACGACCTCCTCTTCCACCACCACCAAGCCCGTTACCACCCCTTGATCGTCCAGCCAATCCTCGAATCCGGTCTCTGACCGGATTTTTTTTGTCTGCGCGAAACGAAAAAAGCCATTGATTTAAATTTCTAGAATTATAGAATTAAGGCATGGCCCCGCCCGATCCCACCCTCGAACTCCACGTCCAGCGATTCAAGGCCCTGGGGCATGCCGCGCGCCTGTCCATCGTCCGGGTGGTGGTCCAGGGCCCGGTGGAAGGCACCCCGGTGGGGGAGATCCAGGCCCGCCTGGACATCCCCGGCTCCACCCTCAGCCACCACCTGTCCGAACTCACCCAGGCCGGGCTGCTCAAAGCCACCCGGCAGGGCACCACCATCCGCTACGCCGCCCGCTTCGACCACCTGAGGGCTCTCACCGACTACCTGTGGGAGGACTGCTGCGGCGGCGGCTGCCGCGACCCGCAATGCGTCAACAAGGAGACACCATGAACGATTCCAGCCACCCCACCCACGTCACCGTCCGCCGAAAATACGGCAGCATCGCCGCTGGATCCGGCAGCTGCTGCGGTCCCCAATCCTCCTGCTGCGGGGGCGGGCGCGCCGACCAGGTGGCCCGGGGCCTCGGCTACACTGAGGCCGAACTGGCCACCCTGCCCGAGGAGGCGAACCTGGGGCTGTCCTGCGGCAACCCCACCGCCCTGGCCGGCCTGCAGCCCGGAGAGACCGTCCTGGACCTGGGTAGCGGGGCCGGACTGGATTCCTTCCTGGCGGCCCAACGGGTGGGTGCTTCCGGCAAGGTCATCGGTGTGGACATGACCCCGGAGATGCTGGCGAAGGCCCGGCGCAACGCCGGGAGCTTCAGGGAGCGCACCGGCCTGGCCAATGTGGAATTCCTGGAGGGGCAGATCGAGGCCATTCCGCTTCCGGATGCCTCGGTGGACGTGGTGCTGTCCAACTGCGTGCTGAACCTGAGCCCCGACCAGGCCCGGGTCTGGAAGGAGATCGCCCGGGTGCTGCGGCCCGGGGGGCGGGTGTCCATCTCCGACATGGTGCTGCTGCGGCCCCTGCCGGAGGCCGTCCGCCAGGACGTGGAGGCCCTGGTGGGCTGCATCGCCGGCGCGGCGCTGAAGGCGGACCTGGAGGACATGATGCGGGCGGCCGGCCTGGTGGATCTGAGCCTGGTACCCAAGACCGGTGCCGTGGAAGCCATGCTGCCCGGCGACGATCCCATGGCCGACCACCTCATGGGCCTGATGCCCGAGGGTGCCAGCCCTTCGGATTACATCGTCAGCCTGATCATCTCCGCCCGCAAACCGGCCTGAAACGAGGAAACCCATGCCCGGAGTCAAACGCCTTTCCTTCCTGGACCGCTACCTCACCCTCTGGATCTTCCTGGCCATGGGCCTGGGCGTCCTACTGGGTTTCGCCGTCCCCGGCTTCAACCGGGCCATCAACGCCTGGAACGTGGGCACCACCTCCGTGCCCCTGGCGCTGGGCCTGATCCTGATGATGTACCCGCCCCTGGCCAAGGTGAAGTACGAGGAACTGCACCTGGTGTTCCGGAACAAGAAGGTGCTGGGCCTTTCCCTGCTCCAGAACTGGGTGATCGGACCCCTGCTCATGTTCGGCCTGGCCGTGGCCTTCCTGCGTGACCGTCCCGAATACATGATCGGCCTCATCCTCATCGGGCTGGCCCGGTGCATCGCCATGGTGATCGTCTGGAACGACCTGGCCAAGGGCGACACGGAATACTGCGCCGGGCTGGTGGCCTTCAACTCCATCTTCCAGGTCCTGTTCTTCAGCGTCTATGCATGGCTCTTCATCACCGTGCTGCCCGCGAAGCTGGGCCTCCAGGGGGCCGTGGTCAACATCACCATCGGCCAGATTGCACGGAGCGTGTTCATCTATCTGGGGATCCCGTTCCTCGCCGGTTTCCTCACTCGTTTCACCTTGGGCAAGGTGAAGGGACTCGAATGGTACCACCGGGTCTTCGTGCCGAAGATCAGCCCCATCACCCTCATTGCCCTGCTTTTCACGATCATCGTCATGTTCAGCCTCAAGGGCGAGACCATCGTGAGGCTGCCTCTGGACGTGCTGCGCATTGCGATGCCGCTGCTGATCTACTTCGTGGTGATGTTCTTCGTGAGCTTCTGGCTGTCAAAGCAGGCAGGAGCGACCTACCCTCAGAGCGCGACCTTGAGTTTCACCGCCGCCTCCAACAACTTCGAACTGGCCATCGCCGTGGCGGTGGCGACCTTCGGCATCGGCCACGGGGCGGCCTTCGCGGCCGTCATCGGGCCGCTGGTGGAGGTCCCGGCGCTCATCGGGCTCGTGAATGTCGCCCTGTGGTTGCAGAAGAGGTGGTACCCCAATGAAACGGCCGTCCCGGCCACGGCCATATGCTGTCCCGCCGACACCCCCGGGGGAAACCCATGACTGCTCCCGCCAGCATCCTGTTCCTTTGCGTGGCCAACAGTGCCCGTTCCCAGATGGCCGAGGGTCTGGCCCGCCAGTTGTTTCCTGGCCTGCGCATCCAGAGCGCCGGCAGCCGGCCCGGCAAGGTGAACCCATGCGCCATCGAGGTCCTGGCGGAAGCGGGGATCGACGCCTCGGGGCACACCTCCAAATCCGTCCAGGACATCGATCCTGCCACCGTGGATCTGGTGGTCACCCTCTGCGTGGAGGAGGTCTGTCCCCTCTTCCTGGGCCAGGCGGAACGGCTGCACTGGCCCATTCCCGATCCCGCCAGCGATGACCCCGACCTGACGCCCGGGCAGATGCGGGCGCGGTTCCAGGCCGGGAGGGATGAAATCCAGCGCCGGCTGGTGGCGTTCGGAAGAGAAAGGGGCCTGCTTCCCTGAGGCGGAAGACCCCGCAATCTGGTCATTTTCCCGGAGGCACCATGAACATTCGAGAAAGGCAGCTGGAAGATCTGGACTCCGTCCGGGCCTTGCTGGAGGCGGCGGGTCTGCCCGCGAACGGCCTCGAACGCACGGACGGCTGGGTGGCGGAGGAGAATGGCCGCCTGCTGGGCCATGTGGCCCTGGAACGTACCGGGGACGCCGCCGTGCTGCGCTCCCTCGTGGTGGCGACTGCTGACCAGGGCCGAGGCCTGGGGAGACGGCTCATGGACCAGGCTGAGCGGGGGGCGGGGAACCTGACCCTGCTCCTGAGGACCCTGTCCATCGGCCCTTGGGCCCAACGGCGCGGGTACGAGCGCGCCAGGCCAGACCAGATCCCCGAAAGCCTCAGGGCCACGACGGAATTCGAGGGTTCGCTCTGTTCGGGCTACCCGGCCTACATCAAGGCTGTGGCCAGCGTGGGGCCCGTGCCGGCGTGCGGGAGCCTCATGACCCAGGCCGTCGCCGAACTGGCGGCCATCAGTGCGGCCATGGCCGCCAGCTGCGAGCCTTGCTTCAAATTCCACTACGACAGGGCCAGGAAACTCCGGGTCTCCCGGGAGGATATCCGCACGGCCGTGAACGTGGGCCTCTCCGTGAAATCGGCCCCGCACCGGAAAGTGGTCGAGACCGCTGATCGCTATCTGGCTTCCGATGTACCTGTGGGAGACGCACCCAGTTCGTGCTGCGCTCCCTAGAAACGGTAGGCCGCGCCCAGGATCGCCACGCCATTGGACCGCTGCTGCGTCAGAGGGCTGCGGGCCGCGTCCCCCTGGAGGCGCCTGGCTTCGAGGCTTCCCACAAGCTGCCAGTGGCTAGCCAGGTCATAGGACCAGATCAGGCCCAGGCTGGTGGAGAGCAGCCCACCCCCTGGCGCGAAGGCGGGCAGGGCGCTGATCACCGCCTGCTGGGCGGTGATGCCATAGATCGTTTCGTTCGATCGCGCGTCGGCCCAGGTGGCCTGGGCCACCAGGCCCGCGGAAACCCCCCAGTGTTGGAACACGCCCGCCGTTAGCCGGAGGTCCACCTGGAGGCCCTCTTCGGTCTTCAGGTGCTGCCGGGCGCGCAGGATCACATTGGCCGGCGAGGGGCCCAGCTGGCCGTTCCACTCCAACTGCCCACCCCAGGAACCCCCGGTGCCGACGTTGGGCAGGTCGTGCGCACTGAGGAAAGAGGATTGACTCGTAATGCGGCCCTCCTCGTAGGCAAGCTGCACCCCGGCCTCCAGGCCGGGCAGGATCTCCTGATGGACCCCGCCTTCCAGCGGGCCCCGTGTGGATCGGGCGAACAGGATCGGACCCCAGTAGCGCAGGACCGGGACCGCCTCCAGATGCTGCGAAGCGGAACCGTCATAGACGGGCCGCGAACGCGCTCCCGCGCCCAGCAGGGTGGGCTCGGCGGCCGGATCCTGGGCGAAGGCCGAAAGGGGCAGCAGCAGGGCGATGAGGAATCGTTTCACTTGACCGCCCCGAACCCGGTCTTGCCCAGCATGGTATAGACAACGGCGACCGTTCCCACCGACTGATGGCTGCTCGGCAGGCCGGAATAATGGGCACTGCGAAGGGACTCGATGTACTGGATCCCCAGGGCCTGGTGGCCGAAGATCCGCAAGGTGAAGCCCGTGTTGAGCCGGTGGACGCTTTCACTTCCGCCGAGGTTGTCGCCGCCCCCGCTGCTGGTCACGTCATAGTAGCGGCCAGTTGCGTCCAGCATGGCCCGGTTGCCGAAGATGAGACGCATCGCGCCCAGGACCTGCGGGGCAAGGCCGTAATGGTAGTCCCGTTGTCCCACCGGGGTGGTATTGCCGGCGGCGGCGTAGCCTATGCCCCCGAGGGCCGAACCCTGCAGCACCACCGAACCCCCGAGTCTTACCTGCAACGTGGTGCCGAGCGACACGGAGGTGCTCGAGACCCGGAAGATGTACGGGGAGATGTAGTCATAGCCTCCGTAGATGCCCCAGATCCCGTCGATGGTATGGCCGGAGTAGTAGTCCGTTCCCACCAGGAGACCCCGGATCATGACGTTGTCCACTGTGTTGCTGGAGTTCGCCAGGAGATCGAATTCAAAATGGAAATAGTCGAACGGCCGCGTGTAGGTGTAGCCGTCCTTCCCGGGCAATCCATAGGCCAGGCAGTAGGTGGCCATGGCCTGGTCCCGCTCGCCGGTGCTGGTGACGCCCTGGTCGTTCTGGTTGGACTGCAGGCCCACGCCCAGCTGAAGCCAGGCGAAGGTGGCCGGATCATTGCTCGCGAATATGCTGCTGAAGCGGTCGCCATAGGCGTAGCGGTTGAACCCGGCGGAGGGCAGGACCAGCGTTCCCCCCAGCTTGCGCAGGAAACTGGAACTGGCCTCATCCTCCTCGAACAGCAGGTTGGCCATCCGGAAGAGCGCCTCGCCGAAGAAACTGCCGGCGATGCCGGTGGCGATCTGGTCGTTGATGGAAGGGGGGTCGGTCTCCCCGCCCATCTTCCAGAGGTAGCTGCCGTAATTGTCGTAGAGAAGGGCCTGCCAGTAGTTGAGCCCAGCCGATCGGGCAAAACCATGGAACATGGCGCCCTGGTACGGATGCTCGAATTGATTGACGGCAAATGGGTCCTGATCGACCTCCCAGTTTTCGTGGACGATATGGTACCAAGTGGAGGATACGGTCGAACTGTAGACTTTTTTCCCTCCCTCCGTCTGGTTGGGGTAGGCATGCCGGTCGTACAGGCTGAGGATGGTGAGGAAGGCCGGGATTTCCAGGGCTGGAATCAGGTAGCTCTTGCCGGTGCCCGTGCCCCATGTTCTGGCGGGCGGGGCCGGGGCCGGGGCCGGGGATTCCTTGCTCAAGGCGAGGTCCACGGTCTGGTCCGGGGCCGCGTCGGAAAGCTCGATCGCCTCCGGGGCCGCCATGGTGAGATAACCGAATTGAGTGGCCAGGACCAGGTATTTCCCCGGGATCGGGATGGCCACTGAAAAGTTGCCCAAGGCATCGGCCGACGCCGCTCCCGCCAGGAGCCCGGTGTCGGCCGCGTTCACGGTGATGCTGGCCCACGGCACCGGACCAGCGGCGGAGGGCTCCTTGACCCTGCCCGAGATGGAGCCTCCACGGGCAAAGCCCAGGCCGCCGAATAGGAGGATCAGCGCCAAGGAGAAAAGCCGAGAGGACCCCTTGGAGTGTTTTTTCATTTCCTTGCTCCGGAAGCAGACGCTACGGTGTAAACCACGTCATGGCAGATCAGGTGAGCGGACAAACCCATCCCACCCCAGGCCGCAACCCAGGGGTTAATCTAAAGGCGAACCGTCGTCCCCAGGTCTCTCGACCGGAGAAGCCGATGCTTTTTCCGTGCCAATGGTTAACTATACTATATACAAGATAAAGGCATCGCGGGGCCTTGAGCCGCGGGGTCCGGTGCACTCAAATTGAATGGCATCCCTTCCAGTTCGACCGACTTGGCAGCCCGGTTCCCCATGACCTGGATGATGCACGGCGGGGTGGACTGACTACTGGTATTCCACTTCCCTCAGCATGGCCTTGAGCGCCGCCGCCGACCTCTGCAGGGCCGCCTTTTCGTCCGGTGACAGCGGCAGCGCCAGGATCTCCCGGATGCCGTCCTTGCCCACGATGGCGGGCAGGCTCAGGCACACGTCATCCACCCCGTGCAGGTTCTCGATGTAGGAGGACACGCACAGCAGGCGGTTCTCGTCGTTGGCCACTGCCTTGATGATCCGCGTGACGCTCATGGAGATGGCATAGAAGGTCGCGCCCTTGCGCTTGATGACCTCCTGGCCCGCCTGCACCACGTCCGCGCTGATGCGCGCCCGGTCCTCCGCGGAGAGGCGGGGCTGCTCCCGGGAAGGGTAGTCGGACAGGAGCACCGGGCCGATGCTGGCCATGCTCCAGAACGGTACCGCCGAATCGCCGTGCTCGCCGATGACAATGGCGTGCAGGTTGCGGGGGCTGATCTTGAAGTGACTGCAGAGCAGGTACTTGAATCGGGAGGAATCCAGCACGGTCCCGGAGCCGAAGATCCGGCTCTTGTCGATGCCCATGCGTTTGTAGCAGACGTAGGTGAGGATATCCATCGGGTTCGTCACCACCAGGATCAGCGACCGCCCGTTATAGTGCTTCTTCACCTTGCCGATGATGTTCTCGGTGATCTTGATGTTGCCCTTGGCCAGATCCAGGCGGGACTCCCCGGGCTTGCGGCCCCGGCCGGCGGCATGGACGATGAGGTCCGCATCCTCCAGTCCCTCGTAGCCTTCAGCCCGGAGGTTGACCTGCTCGGATACCGCCCCGCCGTGGGCGATGTCCAGGATCTCGCCATAGGCCTTGTCGGTGTTGAGGTCAATGAGGCTCACATCGGAGGCGACGCCCCCGGTGGCCAGGGTGTAAGCGATGGTGGCACCGACATTGCCCGCGCCGATGATCGCAATTTTCATGGGAACTCCTTATCGCATCATTGCATCTGTCCGCCGCGAGGGCAAACGCTCCTGCCCGCTGTTCCTGGATTCCCGCCTATTTCCATCAACAGGTGGACTACGTCATCCAACCCACGATCTGATCTGCCTGCAGAAGAAGCGACTGAAAGGCTTGGATAGCAAGGTGACGTTTGGATGCACTTTCCCAAGATCAAGCGCAGTCTGATCCCCTCTCCCCGTGGCGAGCAGGACGGGCACGGCGGGGAGCCGTGCGCCCAGGGCCGGCTTTCATTTCTGGTGGCCCGCCTCCACCATGGCTGCCAGGAACAGGTCCAGGACCTTGCCAGCGTTCTCCCGGTCCAGCCTGAGTTCCACCGTCAGGACCGGTTCCTTTTCGCCATCATCCGTGGCCAGTTCCAAGATCACCAAATTGCCGGCCGTCGAGACATCCAGATCCCAAGGGCACTCCCGACCGGAGGTGCCCATATGGCAAGTCCTCCGTATTTCGCCAGACGGCACCCGTACGCCCATGATCTCCCCGTTTCTACATGTATACGTCCTGCCAAATGGATTGTAAGGGGTGCGGACTGGATTTGGCACTGTTGGGTCTACCGCGCAGTGGATGCCACCGGGCAAAACGTGGATCTGGGGTACCGGTGCGGAAGGCAGGTCCGGTCTGGATATCTGCCCCGGTTTGATGGACCTTGCCTTCCACATTGAATGAGCCCAGGCATGCACCCTTAGGCTCGCCCGATGCAAATAATGAATTTAAAGATAATTATATGATGGCATAAAAAATGCATAAATATCAGAGATTGAAGTCCCAGGACCATTCGGGTTCGCCTTGGTTGAAATGGATACCTGATAACCAGATTTCCACAGAACCCTATTGACCCTGGATCATCGACTTTTTTCCCCATAAACCTTGTCCAAGGATTGGATCGACCCGCCTTCTGTCCAGGGTGGGCGGCCTGCATGTCATGACCGCGTCATTTCCTCTCGACGCCATGTTTCAGGGGGTTCTATGAAATCATCTCTAACTGCGGTGGCCATCGCCATCGTTCTCGCGGGAACTTTCCTGGCCTGCGACAAGAAACCGGCCGAAATCAAGATCGGCGGGGTCGGGCCCCTCACCGGCGAGGCCGCCACCTTCGGCGTCTCCACCAAGAACGGCTACGAGATGGCCGTGGCGGATGCCAATGCCAAGGGCGGCATCCTGGGCAAGCAGGTCAAGCTGATCTTCGCCGACGACAAGGGCGACCCCGCGGAAGGCGCCACCGTCTACACCAAGCTGATCGAGCAGGACAAGGTCACCGCCATCATCGGCACCGTCATGTCCAAGGTCTGCCTGGCCGGCGCTCCCATCTGCCAGAACGCCCAGATCCCCAACATCGTCACCACCGCCACCAATCCCAAGATCACCGAAGTGGGCAACTACATCTTCCGCGCTTCCTTCATCGACCCGTTCCAGGGCACGGTGGGCGCGAAATTCGCCTTCAACGAACTGAAGGCCAGGAAGGCCGCCTGCCTGTTCGACGTGGGCAACGACTACACCAAGGGCCTGTCGGAATACTTCAAGGCCACCTTCATCCAGTTGGGCGGCCAGGTGGTGGGCTACGAGGGCCACGCCAGCGGCACCACCGACTACAAGGCCCAGCTCACCAAGATCCTCGTCGCCAACCCCGACCTGCTCTACGTCTCCGACTACTACAACGACGTGGCCCTCATCGCCAAGCAGGCCCGGGAACTGGGCTTCAAGGGCCCCATGATGGGCGGCGACGGCTGGGATTCCCCCAAGCTCGTGGAAATCGGCGGCGCGGCGGTGGAAGGCTGCTACTTCACCAACCACTATTCCCCCGATGACGTCTCCCCGGTGGTCCAGGCGTTCGTGAAGGCCTACAAGGCCAAGTTCAACGGCATCCCCGACGCCTACGCGACCCTGGCCTACGTGGCCACCGACATCATGCTGGACGCCTTCACCCGCGCCGGCACCACCGATGGCCCCGCGGTCAAGGACGCCCTGGCCAAGACCGACCTGGCTTGCGTCACTGGCCAGATCAGGTTCGACGACCACCGCAACCCTGTGAAGGCCGCCGTCATCATCCAGATCAAGGACGGCAAGCAGGTCTACAAGGCCACCGTCCAACCGTAGCGTCGTCCGCGCTTTCCCCGGGGGGCCGCTTCCCGCGTGGGACGCGGCCCCCCGACGCATGAACGGTTCCCCTTCCAGGAACCGCTTGAGGTTGCAGGCTGGACCGCGGCGGCGAAGGTTAAGTCCGGCGTGAAGATCGCAAAGGAGACCATACCTGCCGGGAACAGGCAGGCAAGGACTGTATGGAAAGTCATTCGGGTCGTGGTCGTTTCCTAGTGGACCTGGTTGAACGTGCCGTCGAACTGGAAGTCATAGGTGGTGACGTTCTGGCTCACGGTGAATCCTGAGAAATTAATGGGTTGGGTGGTCCGGTCGGAGAAGTAGAGGGTCGCCGTGAGATTCTCGATATTCCAGGTGTCGTTGCCGTTGGGGTAGATATGGAGGCGGAAGTGCCCGCCGTTGGCTTTGACGATGTCGTCCCGGGTGATCAGAGGCCCGCCATAGCTGCCGCTTCCCGGGGTCAGGGTCACAAAACTGCTCTGGCCGCCCCCGTACGCCGAGGAGTGTCCGCGGGATTGATACCCGTAGATGGCCCCGATCATGTCGTCGTTGCGTGAATTGTTCACATAATTACGAAGGTAGAGGTAGACATTCAGGTTGGTGTCCGAATCCTTGCCGTCGGGGCCCGACATGAATGTCACTTGAACGCTTTCGGAATGGCTTCTACCAGAATCCGTGAATTTTTGTTGAAACTGGCGCTTGGCCTGCACAAAGTACCGCCGGGAATGGGTTATGTCTCATAACCAAGAGGTTTCCGGGGCGAGAGGAAATCAAGCTATCCCGAATTGAAGATTGGGCGTCAATGCTTGAATGTACAGTCTGCGGTTGATGCGTCAATAACCATGTTCAGGTGAACACTGAATGACATCGAGCCGATGATTTCTCAGTTCCGGCTCTGAAACCGGGGAATCTGGCCGGTTGGGATGGTCCGGTGCTGAAGACCGGGATGAACACCTTCGGCGCCAGAATCAGAGATTTCACCCCGGCCAAGGAACTGACGGTCGACTTCCTCAAGCCTTGAGTCATAGCTTTGACCTTGATTTATGCCCCTGCCGAAAAAAACAACCCCTGCCTATGTTCTGCAGGGGTTCTGATTGGAGCGGGCGAACGGGATCGAAC
>PLUC01000263.1 GCA_003165415.1 Holophagaceae bacterium | reverse complement strand
GGACGAAAAGTCCAAACTGCAGACGCCATGTCCGGGCGGAGCCCGGTCATGAAGTCTAACTGGGGTGATTGAACACCTGGCGCAGGTAGGCCAGGAAGCCCTGGTCCTCGCACATGGTCTTGCCGGGGGCGTCGGACAGCTTGGCCACGGGCTGGCCCCCGCAGGAGACCATCTTCATGACGATGTTCAGGGACCGGTGCGGGGTGTCGTTGGTCAGGTCGGTGCCGATGCCGAAGATGGACGGGATCCGGTCCCGGAAGTGCCGGTGGATCCCGATGGCTTTGGGCAGGTTGAGCCCGTCGGAAAAGACCAGGCGCTTGGTCCTGGGATCGATCCGCAGCTTCTGGTAGTGGGCGATGGCCTTCTCGCCCCACCGGATGGGATCCCCGGAATCGTGGCGCAGGCCGTCGAACAGCTTGGCGAAGTAGAGGTCGAAGTCGGCCAGGAAGGCGTCCATGCCCACCACGTCGGTGAGGGCGGTGCCCAGGTCGCCCCGGTACTCCTGGACCCAGGCTTCCAGGGCGGCCTTCTGGAAATCCCGCAGCCGGGAGCCGAAGGCCTGGTAGGCCTGCAGGTACTCGTGGGCCATGGTCCCGGAGGGAACCAGGCCCAGCTTCCGGGCCAGGAACACGTTGGAGGTGCCGCGGAAGTGCTCCGGCAGCTCCCGGGCGAAAGTGGCCACCACCTCCTCGTGCCACTCCCCGGAATAGCGCCGGCGCAGCCCGAAGTCCATGAACAGAAATGGGAAGCCCGGCGCGGCCTCCGCCGCATACGCCTTGACCAGCCCGATCTTGTCCCGCAGCCGCTGCCGGGCCGCCTCCAGGATGGCGGGGCCCGCCGGAAGCCTCCGGTAGTACAGTTCGTTCACGATGTAGAGCACGAAGACTTCGAAAGCCATGACGTGGGCGATGGGCCCGGCCGCCTTGATCACCAGGCTGCCGTCCCGGGTGGCCACCTCGATGAAGCGGCGCTGGAAGCGGAAGATGGTCAGGTAGTCCACGAAGTCGCTCTTGATGAAGCGCAGCCCGCGCAGGTAGTCCAGCTCCCCCTGGGTGAAGGTGAGCGTGCACAGGTGGTCCAGCTGGTTTTCCAGTTCGTCCCTGAGCTCCGCCAGCGGATAGTCCGGCTCGTTGCGGCAGAGGAAGGCGTACTCCGCCAGGGCTCCCGGATGGCTGTGCAGCAGGGCCTGCCACATGGTGAACTTGTACAGGTCGTTGGCCAGAAGGCTGGTGACGACGGGTTCTCCGGATCCTCTGGGCATGTCCAATTCCTTCGCATTTCACTTTAGACTGATGAGGACATGAAGATCGATGCCATTCTGCTGAATCCCAAGGACAACGTGGCCACGGCCCTGGACGACCTGGAGCCGGGCCGTGAGGCCAGCATCGGCGCCGGCCATGGCTTCGTGAGCCTGCGGATCGAGGAGCGCATCGCCTACGGCCACAAGTTCGCCATGGCGGACCTGGAACCGGGCGCCCTCGTGATCAAGCATGGGGAAGTGATCGGCCGCGCCACCCTGAAGATCGCCCGGGGCACCCATGCCCACGTGCACAACATCGAGAGCCTGCGCGGACGGGGCGATCTGGAGCAGAACCATGGCCAGTGACCGGACTTTCCAGGGGTACCTCCGCGGCGACGGACGCGCCGGCACCCGGAACTGCGTCGGGCTGCTGTCCACGGTGGTCTGCGCCAACGAAGTGGCCCTGGCCATCGAGCAGCGGGTCCCGGGCACGGCGGCATTCACCCACCAGCAGGGCTGCAGCCAGTCTCCGGTGGACATCGCCACCGTCGGCCGGACCCTGGCCGGCCTGGGCCGCAACCCGAACCTGGCCTCGGTCCTCCTGGTCAGCCTCGGCTGCGAGAGCGTGGACGTGGACGCGCTGGCCCTGGCCATCGGCGCCGGCGGCAAGCGGGTGGAGCGGGTGGTGATCCAGGACATCGGCGGCGCCGCCCGGGCCATCGCCCGTGGCTGCGAGCTGGCCGGGGAGCTGGTGGCGGAGGCCGCCCCGTGCCGCCGGGAGACCTGCGCCGTGGACAAGCTGGTGCTCGGGCTCAAGTGCGGCAGTTCCGACACCACCTCCGGCCTGTTCGCCAACCCCGCCCTGGGCGTGGCCTCCGACCTGCTGGTGGCCGCGGGGGGCACCTCGGTGCTGGGCGAGGTCACCGAGTTCATCGGCGCCGAGCACCTGCTGGCCGGCCATGCCGCCTCCGAACCCATCGCCCGGAAGATCCTCGCCCTGGTGGCGCGGATGGAAGCCCGCGCCAAGTCCGCCGGGTGCGACATCCGCGGCGGCCAGCCCACGGGCGGCAACATCAAGGGCGGCCTCACCACCATCGAGGAGAAGAGCCTGGGCGCCATCGCCAAGGCCGGCAGCGCCCGGATCCAGGGCGTCTTCGAATACGGCGTGGCCCCGGACGTGCGAGGCCTGGTGATCATGGATTCCCCCGGCCGGGAGCCCGAACTGCTCACCGGTCTCGCCGCCGCGGGCTGCACCGTCATCGCCTTCACCACCGGCAGGGGCGCGCCCCAGGGCTTCCCCTTCGTCCCGGTGGTGAAGATCACCGGCAACAGCCGGACCTGGGAGCACCTGCCCGAGCACATGGACGTGACCGTGGGCGCCATCGCGAACGGCATGCCTCTGCCCGCCGCGGGGGAACATATTTATGATGTAATCATAGAGTCCGCCTCCGGAAGGCTCACCAAGGCCGAACAGAACGGCTATACCAAATCAATGAACATCTATACAGTAGGTCCGGTCCTCTAGAAATCATCATGTCCAAGCATCGATCAAGCTCCCCGGAGCAATCCGCCAACCCGTTTCCGGCCGAGGGCCCCGTGCCCGCGGCCATGCTCGCGCCGTGGCGGGGGGGCGTGCCCCCCTGGCACAAGGTGGACCCCGCGGCCTTCCCCGCCGCCTTCGAGCGGGCCATGGGCGCGCAGCGGGAGCGGATCCGGCGTATCACCGGCGATTCCCGCGCCCCCAGCTTCGCCAACACCATCGCGGCCCTGGAGCGTTCCGGCCGGATGCTGGAGCGGGTGAGCACCCTGTTCGAGGTGCACGCCAGCACCCTCAAGGTGGGCGACCTGCCCAGGATCGAGGCGGAGGTCATGCCCCGGCTGGCCGCCTTCGCCGACGAGATCATCCAGGACCCGCTGCTGTTCCAGCGCATCGAGGCGGTGCATGACCGGCGCGAGGGCCTGGACCCCGAACAGCGGCGGCTCGCCTGGCTGCTGCACACCCAGTTCGTGCGCAACGGAGCCCGGCTGGACGGCCTGGGGAAGGCGCGGGTCCAGGCCATCAACCAGCGGCTGGCCGGGCTCTTCACCCGGTTCAGCCAGAACGTCCTGGACGAGGAGGCCCACCGGTTCACGGTCGTCGAGCGGGAAGCGGACCTGGCCGGATTGTCCGGGGATTTCCGGGGCGCCGCCGCCCGGGCCGCGGAAGCCAAGGCCCTGGCCGGCAGATGGGTGATCGAGAACACCCGGTCGGCCGTGGAGCCGTTCCTGGCCTACGCCGAGCACCGGGGCCTGCGCGAGCAGGTCTGGCGGGCCTTCGTCAAACGGGGCGACAACGGCGGAAAATCCGACAACAAGGCCCTGATCCCGGAGATCCTCAGGCTGCGCCTGGAGCGGGCGCGCCTGCTGGGCTATGCCAGCCACGCCCACTGGTCCATGGAACCCACCATGGCCGCGACCCCGGAGCGGGCCCTGGCCCTCATGGAAGCCGTGTGGCAGCCGGCCGCGGCCCGGGTCCGGGCCGAGGTGGCCGAACTCCAGGCCATCGCCGACCAGGAGGGCGCCGCCTTCCGCATCGCCCCCTGGGACTACCGCTTCTACCTGGAAAAGCTCCGGCGGGCCAAGTACGCCTTGGACCTGAACGAGGTGCAGCCCTACCTGCAGCTGGACCGGCTGCGGGAAGGCATGTTCTGGGCCGCGGGCCGGCTCTACGGCCTCGCCTTCGAGCCGGTGCGGGGCCTGCCGCTGCCGCACCCGGACGTGTCGGTGTGGGCGGTGGCGGACGCCGAGGGCCGGCCCGCGGGGCTCTGGTACTTCGACCCCTTCGCCCGGGCCGGCAAGAGTTCCGGCGCCTGGATGAGCAGCTACGTGCGCCAAGAGAAGCTGGACCGCCCGGTGGCGCCCATCGTGTCCAACAACGCCAACTTCGTCAAGGGCGCCCCCGGCGAGCCGGTGCTCATTTCCTGGGATGACGCCGTCACCCTGTTCCACGAGTTCGGCCACGCCCTCCACGGCCTGCTGTCGGACGTGAAGCATCCTTCCCTGTCCGGCACCGCCGTGCCCTGCGACTTCGTGGAGTTCCCCTCCCAACTCAACGAGCACTGGCTGCAAACCCCGGAGCTGCTGGAGCGGTTCGCGCTGCACCACCGCACCGGCGCGCCCATCCCCCAGGAGCTGGTGCGCAGGATCCGGCAGGCCGCGACCTTCAGCCAGGGCTTCCAGACCATGGAGTACCTGGCTTCAGCAATGATCGACCTGAAGTTCCATCTGGCGGCCGACCAGGCCATCGATCCCGCCGCCTTCGAGCGGGAGGAACTGGGCCGGCTGGGCATGCCGGAAGAGATCGTCATGCGCCACCGGCCCACCCAGTTCAACCACATCTTCTCCAGCGACGCCTACGCCGCCGGCTACTATGCCTACCTGTGGGCCGACACCCTCACGGCCGACGCCTGGGAGGCCTTCCAGGAAGGCGCGGGCCCCTGGGATCCGGCCGTGGCCGAGCGGCTGCGCCAGCGCATCCTGGCGGTGGGCAACACCGTGGACCAGACCGAGGCGTTCCGGGCGTTCCGGGGCAGGGATGTGGATACCGCGGCGCTCATGCGCAAGCGCGGGTTCGTGAACTGATCTTTGCAGCCATCCCCTACGGCTTCGAGCCGTCCCGCAACCGCACCCCCGCCAGCCGCCAGGCCTCCGGCAGATCCTCCGCCAGCAGGGCCTTCTGCATCGCCCGCTCCAGGCCCGGCAGGTCCAGAGGATCGCCCTCCCGGCGCTCAGCCCGGCCCAGATCCGGCAGCTTGGCGCTGTTGGCCAGGCGGCCCAGGTCGTTGCCGGTGAGGATGGCGCTGGCCCGGAGCGGCTCCGGCAGGGCGTCGTAGCCGATGGGATGGCCCATGGGCTTGGGCAGCTCGAACAGCGCCGCGCCAGAGGCCCGGGTGTACCAGGAACCGCCGTTGCGGCCCACCAGGTCCAGGCGTCCGGGGTCGAGGGCGTCGCCCTGGAAGCAGTCCTCCCGGGCATGGAAGGCCACCACCTCGCCCACCAGCAGCAGCCCCGAGCCGGGGCCCGCGCCCAGTTCCACCACCTGGTGCAGCCGGCACTCCATCTGGAAGGGCGACTCCGCCACCAGGTCCGGCTTCACCCGCAGGGCCGGCGACCCGGTCAACCCGGCCTTGACGAACTCGTCCACCCCCTCGGGGTACTCGGCGCTGGCGACGTTCATCTGCTGGACCATGGCATGGCTCACGGCGGCGATGACGAACTCCCGGGTGGCGATGGCGTTGAGGTAGGTGTGCTTGACCGTGCCGTCCCGGCCCCGGCGGTTGGGGGCGAAGGCGACCATGGGCGGGTTGGAGCCGAATGCGTTGAAGAAGCTGAACGGGGCCAGGTTGCGCACCCCGGCCAGGGAGCGGGTGCTGGCCAGGGCGATGGGCCGGGGTCCCACTCCGCCGGTGAGCAGGGCGCCGGCTTGGAGCGGACTCAACTGCTCGGGGAGGATCGTCCGGAAGGCCATCACAGGCTCCTGGGGCCCTGGGCCACCAGGGTGAAGGGCAGGTCGATGCCCTGGCCCTGGACCACGGTGTTCTCCAGGCGGCCCAGGCCTTCCACCGCCATGGTCACCGTGTCGCCCACCTTGAGCCACAGGTTGTCGGTGACCTTGGAGCCGTTGAGCTCCAGCAGACAGCCGGTGCCCACGGTGCCGCTGCCCAGGACCTCGCCGGGGTTCAGCCGCGCGCCGTAGGCGGTGCGCTGCAGGATCTGGGCGAAGGTCCAGTTCATGCTGTCGGCATTGCCGTCGCTGAGCAGCCGGCCGTTCACGGCGCAGGTCATGCGCGCCCGGAGCACCTGGCCCTGGGCGGAGGCCTCCAGGGGCAGCTCGTCCTTGGTGACCAGCCAGGGCCCCAGGCCCGTGGCGAAATCCTTGCCCTTGCAGGGCCCCAGGGAGAGCTTCATCTCCTCCATCTGCAGCGCGCGGGCGCTCCAGTCGTTCATGATCATGTAGCCGAAGATGGCGGCGTCGGCCTGCTCCAGGGTGCAGTTGCACAGCTCCCGGCCGGTGACCACGGCCACTTCCAGTTCGTAGTCCAGCCGCTGCAGGTGGTGCTCCAGCACCTCCAGCGGACCCGGACCGATGACCGCCTGGTGGTTGGTGAAATAGGTGACCGGGAAGAGGTCGAATTCGGGGACCATCTCCATGCCGCGGTTGGCGCGGGCGGTGGCCACGTGCTGGCGGAAGGCGTAGCCGTCGCGCATGGCCACCGGGCGCGGCACCGGTGCCAGCAGGGTGATGCCCGCGGGGTCCAGCAGGCATGGGCCGGGGCGGGCCTCAAGGGCCTGGGCCAGGGGCATGAGCTGATCCTGCCTCCGGATAAGGGTCAGCATGTCCACGGCCAGGCGCTGGTCCGCCCCGTGGAAATCGAGAATGCGGCCGTCGGCCATGACCGCGCCGATGCGCTCCCGGCCTTGGCTCACAAAGGTCACCAGCTTCATGGCATTTCTCCCTGGGGTCCACCCGGACCGCGTGGGGGAGATGCTACCGCGCCAGGCGGTTTCCGGCTCGGGACTTTTCCGCTGGCGGTCCCCGGGAAAAAGTCCTATTGTATTTTTCAACATTAAAAACCAAGTGCCAGCGCCTTTTTCCAATCCCTTTTTCCGGACACCCATCATGACCGAAGCGACGCCGCAAGCATCCAAACCCCTGCCTGGGCCCTTGCAGGAGCTCATCCAGCCGTTCATCGGCCTCGCCCGGGCCCCCCGGGCGCTCTGGGCGGTCTACCTGAGCACGCTCCTGGAAGGCTTCGTCTATTTCGGGATGCTCATCTACCTGGCCATGTACTTCAACGAGTACGCCGGGCTCACTGATCTGCACGCAGGCTGGATGGTGGGGACGCTCACCTCGGGCATCACCCTCAGCATGCTGTTCTTCGGGGGCAGCGCGGACCGGCTGGGGCTGCGCCGGGCCATCCTCCTGTCACTGTTCCTGATGCTCCTGGGCCGCGCCCTCCTGGCGCTGGCGCCGCGCCTGGGCCTGGCCACCGGCGGGCTGCTCACCCCCTTCATCGCCCTGGCCATGGCCGGCATCCTGCTGGTGGTCCTGGGCTACGGCATGTATGTCCCGGCCGGCTACGCCGCGGTGCGCCGGTTCACCACGCCGGCCACCGCCAACATGGGCTTCGCCATGCTCTACGCGCTCATGAACCTGGGCGCCTGGCTGCCCACGTTCATGTCGCCCATCCGCCAGCATTTCCACATCCGCGGCGCCTTCGTCTTCTACGCCGCCACCACCGCCGCGGGGCTGGCCGTCTCGGCCCTCCTGCTCAGCCGCAAGGCGGTGGCGGACGCCAGCGCCGCCGGCGACGGGGCCGAGCCGCCACCGGAACCCCGGGACTCCGGCCCGGGCCTCCTGGCGGGGGTGGGCCACTGGCTGCGGAACCATCCCCTGGCCGACCCGAAGTTCTCCTTCTTCATCTTCTGCCTGGTGCCGGTGCAGACCCTGTTCGCCTACAACTGGCTGGTGCTGCCCCAGTACGTGAACCGGGCCTTCGCCGGATCCTGGGTGGGCACCCGGTTCGAGGCCGCCACCAGCCTGAACGCCCTGCTGATCTTCATCCTCTGCCCGCTGGTGGCCGCCCTCACGGCCCGGACCAGGGTCTACTCCATGATGATCCTGGGCACCGCGGTCATGGCCGCGCCCACCTTCATTCTGGCCCTGGGGCCCACGGTGCCGGGCCTGTTCGCCTTCATCGTCCTCATGACCGTGGGCGAGGCCATCTGGCAGCCCCGGTTCCTGCAGTACGCCGCCGAGATCGCCCCGGAGGGCCGCACCGGCGCCTATATGGGCGTGGCCCAGTTCCCCTGGTTCCTCACCAAGATGTTCGTCCCGGTCTATTCCGGCGCCGCCCTGGCCCGCTGGTGCCCGGAGCCGGCCAAGGGCCCCCTCAACACCACGCCCATGTGGCTGATCTTCGGCGCCGTGGCGATGCTGACCTCAGTCCTGCTGGTCCTGGCCAAGGGCTGGCTGGGAAAGGACTTCAAGACCAGCGCAGGTTAACACCGGCGGGTCACGTTTCAACCAAGCGTCCGTGCTGGGCAGAAGCAGCCGTAACGGAGCAAGCTCCGCAACGGCTGCTAAAACCCGGTCAGCAGCAGGTCCATGGCCCGGATGATCTCTCCCCGGGACGCGGCCAGGTCGCCCACGGCCGGACCAAGGGCTTGGCGAGGCACGCCCGCCAGTTCGGGCACCATGGCCACCAGCGCCTTGCCCTGGAACCGCAGCAGCGGTGTGAGCTGGGCCATCGGCTTGATACCCGGGGTCTCGGCCCGGTACAAGGGGACGACCACCCGGGTGGCCAGGACGGATAGCACGTCCGCCTGCACATCCAGCAGGAACGGCACCTCCGCCCTGGTCCGGGCATTCCCGTTCTCGTGCACCGCGAACTGACTCATCAGAAGGTTCTCAGCCCATCGCTGAACAAGCCCCGCTCATCCACCCGCAGATTGAAGGCCTGGATGGCCTCCCCGTTTTCCTCCAGCCAGCGCTGGGCCAGGTGTTCCCTCACCGCGTTGCCCAGGGCGGCCTCCGCGACGCTGGATAGGTTGATGCCCAGCTCTTTTCCGAGCTTAAGCAGATCGCTGTCGAGGCTCAGGTTGACTGGCCTCTTGCGGCCGGCATTCGGGGCGGGGCGGGGCGCGATCTGCATGAATTACCACTATCACTTATGCGCCTTTACTATGCGTATCCCAGATGCGCTTGTCAAGGCGGTGCGCATTGCGGTGGCCTGGGCTCCGGGCGTAAGCTGGGAGCAACCCCAATCATCCCTGCGCGCCGGACCATGGATTACCTGGACCTCCATCGAACCCTCAAGTCCGCGCTCCGCTCCGGGCCGGACCCGGTGCGGCTCGAGGGCGGGCTCTGGGTCACGCAGGCGGGTTTCCTGTCCTCGAGCGACCACATCCTGCCGGGCGAGACCCGTTATGCCTGCTCCAGCCATGGCCCCATCGACGGCGCTGCCGAGGTCCGGACCGGGACGGCGGACCTGCCTGGGAGCTTCAACGACCTGCAGGATTCCCATGTCCAGGCCAACCGGGAGTTCCGCTACCCGGTGTTCCACGGCCTGGCGCGGGGGCGGGCCCGGGAACTGCTGCTGCTGTTCCACGGGCTCAACGAGAAGGACTGGGACAAGTACCTGCCCTGGGCCCACCGGCTGGCGCTGACCACCGGCAAGGCCGTGCTGCTCTTCCCCATCGCCTTCCACATGGGCCGGGCGCTCCCGGAATGGAGCGACCACCGGCTCATGCACCGGGTCTGCGCCCAGCGCCGGGAGATCTGGCCGGAAGTGGTGGGGGCCTCCCTGTCCAACGCCGCCATCAGCACCCGGCTGCAGGCGCGGCCCCAGCGGTTCATCTGGTCCGGGCTGCAGACCTACTGCGACGTGGTCCAACTGCTGGAGGAGATCCGCGCGAACCGGCACCCGCTGGTGGAACCCGGCGCTTCGGTGGACATCCTGGCCTACTCCATCGGCTGCCTGCTGGCCCAGATCCTGGTCATGACCGACCCGGAGGGCCTGTTCCAGCGCTCCCGGCTCTGCCTGTTCTGCGGGGGAGCGGTGTTCAACCGGATGTCCCCGGTCTCCAAGTTCATCCTCGACAGCGAGGCCAGCGTCGCCCTCTACTCGTTCGTCGTGGAGCACCTGGAGAGCCACCTGCGCGGCGACGCCAGGCTCCGCCATTACCTGGGCCCGGACCATCCGGAGGGCCTGCGCTTCCGCAGCATGCTCAACTACGGGGTGATGCGCAGGGAGCGCGAGGCCCGGTTCCGCGAGCTCGCCCCGCGCCTCCTGGCGGTGGCCCTGGAGCAGGACACCATCATCCCGCCGTACGAAGTGGCCAACGCCCTGCAGGGCTCCGGCCGGGACCTGCCGGTGCGGGTGGAACGCCTGGATTTCCCGTACGAGTACCGGCACGAGGACCCATTCCCGGCCCAGGAAGCCCTGCGCGCGCCGGTGGACCAGAGCTTCCGCCGGGTGTTCGACCTGGTCGCGGAATTCCTCAGAGGCTAGACGACTACCAGGGCAGCTTCTCCAGGTCGACGTTGCCTCCCGACAGGATGACCCCCACCCGCAGCCCGGTGAGGTCGATCCGCCGCTCCCACAGCAGGGCCAGCGGCACCGCCGCGGACGGCTCGATCACCAGCTTGGCCCGCTCCCACACGAACTTCATGGCGGCCACGATGCCGGCTTCGCTCACCGGCACGATCCGCTCCACCCGCTCCTGGATGATGGGGAAGGTCAGCGAGCCCAGGGAGGTGAGCAGCCCGTCGGCGATGGTCCTGGGCTGCACCGAGGGCAGAATGCGGCCCGCCGCCAGGGAGCGGAAGGCGTCGTCGGCCCCCTCGGGCTCGGCGGCGATGACCCGGATCCCGGGGGCCGTTTCCTGGGCGGCGATGGCGGTGCCGCTCAGCAGCCCGCCGCCGCCCACCGGCGCCAGGATCACGTCCAGGTCCGGATGGTCCTGCAGCAGCTCCAGCGCCGCGGTGCCCTGGCCGGCGATGACCCGGGGGTCATTGTAGGGGTGGACGACGGTCGCCCCGGTCTCGGCCACCACCCGCGCCTGGGTGGCTTCCCGGGCCTCCAGGGTCGGCTCGCAGAAGGTGATCTGGCCGCCGTAGCCGGCCACCGCGGCCTTCTTGACGCCGGGGGCGGTGCTGGGCATGACGATGTGGGCCGGCACCCCGCGCAGCCGCGCGGCCAGGGCCAGGGCCTGGGCGTGGTTGCCTGAGGAGTGGCACACCACGCCGCGGGCCGCTTCCTGCTCCGACAGGGAGAACACCGCGTTGCAGGCGCCGCGGAACTTGAAGGCGCCCACCCGCTGCAGGTTCTCGCACTTGAGGAAGACCCGGGCGCCCACGGCGCGGTCCAGGCTGGCGCAGGTCCACACCGGGGTGCGGTGCGCGTAGGGGCGGATCCGTTCAACCGCCGCAAGGATGTCTGCCAGGGTTGGGGCCATGAGGTCCTCCAGGTATTGTCTGAGTGTAGACTCCATGTCCGGGCTCTGCCCGGGCATGGAGTGGGGGAGTCTGAGGGGGGACGAAGAGCGAGCAACGCGAGCGGGCGGTCCCCCCTCAGTCATATCATCTACCGCCCGTGTGATAATGGCCACGAGGAGCCGCCATGGAGGTCACCCTGCACGCCGACGGCGCCGCCGCCGAAACGGCCAACAGCATTACCCACGGCCTGGGCGCGGTGCTGAGCGTGCTGGCCCTGGTCCTGCTGACGGTGTCGGCCGCCCTGCGCGGCAGCGCCCGCCACGTGGTGGGCTGCGTCATCTTCGGCTGCACGCTGGTGCTGCTCTACACCATGTCCACCTTGTATCACGCCCTGCGCAACCCGCGGGCCAAGCGGGTCTTCCACATCCTTGACCACTCCGCCATCTACCTGCTCATCGCCGGCACCTACACCCCCTTCTGCCTGTCCACCCTGCGCGGCGGCTGGGGCTGGAGCCTGTTCGGGGTGGTCTGGGGGCTGGCGGCCCTGGGGGTGGCCTTCAAGTCGGTCTACACCGGCCGGTTCGAGTTCCTCTCCACCGCCGTCTACCTGGCCATGAGCTGGATGGTGCTGATCGCGGCCGGTCCCTTGTGGCGGGCCCTGCCGGCGCGCGGCCTGGCCTGGCTGTTGGGGGGCGGGGTCTGCTACACCGGGGGCGTGGTCTTTTATGGCTGGCACCGGCTGAAATTCCACCACGCTGTATGGCACCTGTTCGTGCTGGCCGGCAGCCTCTGCCACGTGGTGTCGGTCATCGGCTACGTCATTCCCCGGGGGCGCCCTTGATCCCCATGGCATGCCTTCCCGGATCGGCCCAGTGGCGGGGCTCCCTGGAAGCCCTGCTCCGCCACCCGGGTCCGCTGTGGGTGTACGGCGAGACCGGCACCGGGGTCAGCGCCGTGTCCGCCTGGCTCGCCGCCCAGCGCGGCACCGGCCTGCTGGACGACGCCGAACGGCTGGAGCCAGCCGTCCTGGAATCCTGGATCGCCGCCCATCCGGGGGCGGTCCTGGGCTCGCACCTGGGCCCCGCCGGTCCCGTGCTGGCCCATTGCCTGCCGTTCCGCCTGCGGGCCCTGCAGGACGACCCCGGCTGCGTGCCGCGGTGCCTGGCGGCCATGGCGGCGGAGGAAGGCATCCAAGGAACCCTGCCCCCCGCCCTGGGCGCCCTGCCCTGCCCCGGCAACCTCAGGGGCCTGCGCAACCGCCTGGTGCGCTGGAAGCTCCTGGGCCAGCTCCCCGAGGACCTGGACCCCGACGCCCTGCCCCTGGAAACCGAGGACCTGGCGGCCAACCTCCACGTGCTGGAACGCATCCTGCTCCACCGGGCGCTCCGGCGCAGCTACGGCAACCGGGTGGAGGCCGCCGGCCGGCTCGGGGTGAGCCGGCGCCAGCTGTATCTGCTCATCGCCCGCCACGGCGATCCCGTGCGCGGGGAGCTGCCCAGCAGCCCCGGCCCCAAGCGGCTGAATAAGGCCGCACACGTTGACCGGGGCTCCGTGGCAAAATAACCTGAACTGAACAGATTGGAAATGGACATGGCGAATCCCCTGAGGGTGCTTGTGGTGGATGACGATCCCGGAATGCGGGAAGGCATGGCCATGAGCCTGAAACGGGCCGGGTTCGTGACCGAGCAGGCCCGGAGCGGCGAGGACGCCCTGCGCATGACCCGGCCGGGCGCCTTCGACGCTGTGGTGACCGATCTGCGCATGACCGGCATGGACGGCCTCCAGCTCACCGCCCGGCTCAAGGCTCTGGACTCCGGCCTGCCGGTCCTGCTGGTCACCGCCTTCGGCAGCCTGGACACCGCGCGGGAGGCCATGCGCCTGGGAGCCTTCGACTACCTGTCCAAGCCGTTCAGCCCCGACGAACTGGTCCAGGCGGTGCGCAAGGCCATCAGCAGCGACGGCCGGCTCAAGGCCGAGGAACCGGGCGAGGCCCCGGTGATCCTCACCCAGGACCCGGTCCTGGCGGAAACCCTGGCCCTGGCCCGGCGCGCCGCCGACAGCCGGGCGACCATCCTGATCCAGGCGGAGAGCGGCACCGGCAAGGAACTGCTGGCGAAACTCATCCACGCCTCTAGCCCGCGGCGCAAGAGCGCCTTCGTCGCCATCAACTGCGCCGCCATTCCGGAGAACCTCCTGGAATCCGAGCTGTTCGGCTTCGAGAAGGGCGCCTTCACCGGCGCCACCAGCGCCAAGGCCGGCCGCTTCGAGCAGGCCGACGGCGGCACCCTGGTGCTGGACGAGATCGGCGAACTGCCCCTGGGGCTCCAGGGCAAGCTGCTCCGGGCCATCCAGGAGCGCACCGTCGACCGTCTCGGCGGCAACCGGCCCATCGCCGTGGACGTGCGCATCATCGCCCTCACCAACCGCGACCTGGTCACCGAGGTGAAGGAAGGCCGGTTCCGGGAGGATCTCTACTACCGGCTCAATGTGATCCCCCTGCGCCTGCCGCCCCTGCGCGAGCGCACGGCGGACCTGGACCTGCTGGCCCTGCACTTCGCCGAGCGCTACGCCCGGGACAACGACCGCCCCACCCCCCGGCTGTCCCCCAGTTTCCAGGCGGCCCTGACCCGGCACCCCTGGCCGGGCAACATCCGGGAACTGGAAAACGCCATCCAGCGTTGCGTGGTCCTCAACCCCGGCGACCTGCTCACGGAGAAGGACCTGCGCTGGCTGCTGGACCCGGCCCAGCTGGAGGGGCTGCCCGAGGATCCGCCGGAACTGGCCGAAACGGCCCGTCCCCTGCCCGACCCCAGGCCCCTGCCCCCGGAGCCTCTCACCAGCGACGGCCGGATCCACGTGGCCGATCCCCGGATCCCGCTGCAGCAGGTGCCGCTGGGCACCCTGGTGGCCCTCCCCCTGGGCCTGAGCCTGCCCGAACTGGAGCGGTTCTGGCTGCTCTCCACCCTGGGTGCGCTGGAGGGCAACCGCACCCACTGCTCCCAGAAGCTCGATATCGCCCTGCGCACCGTGCGCAACAAGATCAACGAGTACCGCGCCGACGGCTTCGAGATCCCCGGCAGCGGCAAGGACAAGGACGGGTAGGGAACCTTTCGGAACTCAAGACCATCTTGAGTCCGGAGAACCCCGGATGAAGCACCTCCAGTGGCTGGTGATGGTGGGGTGGCAGGCGTGCTTCTGGCCCTGGTCCACCCAAGGAAAGGATCTTCCTTCAGGCACCAGCAGGGTGGAACTAATCCGCTGCGGTCCGGACCAGCAGCGGGAACCCGGGCCCGTCCAGCCCATGGGGCAAGGTCCCGCCCCCTGCTGCGCGTGCGCCCGGCCTGACCGCCCCGGCCCGACCGTGTTGCCGGCCCCCCACCGGTGGCGCGGCCCCGCCGGAGGACTCGGCCGAAGGCGGGCGCAGCCCCCTCCGGGTGCCCGGAATCTGGTGGAGGAGGTCCGCCGGATCGACCCGGGAACCTTCAGGTAGCCAAATCAACGAAAAACGCCCGCCCTTGATCTGCGTCAAGGAAACCAGACCGGTTCGGTCTGATATTGGTGCATGGGCTCCCTCCCGGGAGCCCTTGCCTGCCAAAGGAGAATGCCCATGCCGTTCGACGCCCAGACCCGGATAGGTGACGTGGTCCTTGAATATCCCGCAGCCATGCGGGTTTTCGAGGCCCTGAACATCGACTACTGCTGCGGGGGCCACCGGACCCTCGCCGAAGCCTGCGCCCACGCGTCCCATGCGCTCCCGGAGGTGTTGGGGCGGCTGGAGCTCCTCCCGTTGGCCGTGCCCGCGCCGTCGGATCCCGGGATCTGGCAGGAGCGGTCCCTCACCGACCTCATCACCCACATCGAGGCCAGGCACCACGCCTTCACCCGCAGCGAGCTGGACCGGGTGGCGCCGCTCATGGACAAGGTCCTGGGGGTCCACGGCGGCCATCATCCGGAACTGGCCCGCATCGCCCAGTGCTTCCAGGCCATGGACAGCGACCTCCGGCCGCACCTGGAGAAGGAGGAACGGATCCTGTTCCCCTTCATCCGCGCCATGGAATCCGGGGCGCCGGCCTCCGGCTGCTTCGGCACCATCCAGAACCCCATCCGGGCCATGCAGAACGAGCACGAGCAGGTGGGGGACATCCTCCGGGAGCTGAGGACCCTCACCCACGACTACACCCCGCCCGAAGATGCCTGCGGCAGCTTCCGCTCCCTGTTCATGGGCCTGCGGAGCCTGGAGGAGGACCTCCACCTGCACATCTACCTGGAAAGCCACCTGCTCTTCCCCCGGGCCGTGGCCCTGGAGGCGGTGGCCGTGGAGGGCTGAATGGCCACGCCGGCCCATGAGCATCCAGCAGATCACCGCTGAGCGATCACGACCCAACCGGAGGAAGCCTCCTGGAACGCCTTCCCGGATTCGTCCGCGCAGGGCGGAGCCGGACGCAGGCCGCCCTCCCGCAGCAGGGCCGCGGCCCGATCGGGGTCCATGCGCAGGTGCATGATCCGGCTGGCGACCGCCTCTCCTCCGGGCGGGTGGAACACCGTCTCGAAGCAGGCCAGGGTCGGCGACACCATCGTCCGGCGCCGCTCGAGGGTGCCGCCGGCCCAGCGCACTTCGGGCAGTTCGCGGCTCTCCCCGGTTGCCCGCGGGCCGTCATGCACCGCCTGGATCACCAGGTGCCCCCCCGGCTCCAGGACCTCCCGGGCCTGGACGAAGAAGGCCAGCCACTGCGCCTCCTCCAGCAGGTGCGGCAGGGTCTGGCCCAGGCAGGTGATCAGCCGGAAGCGCGTGTCCCCCACCGCCGCGGCCAGATCCAGCAGGCTCGCCTCGTGCCAGGTGACCGCCAGCCCTTCCTCAAGGGCCCGCCGGCGGGCCACGGCCAGGAACGCGGGATCCAGGTCCAGTCCGTGGGCCACCCGTCCCCGCGCCACCAAGGCCCGGGGCAGGCTGCCGCTGGCGCACCCCGCGTCCAGGCAGGCGGCCCCGGTTTCAGCCAGGCCCAGAGCCAGATCCAGGCGTGGCTGGCGCAGCGGGAACAACTCCTCCCAACCGGAAGCCAGCTGGGTCCAGGGGGAGGGAGGGACACTCGGCATGGGCACCACTATAGCTCCCGGATCAGGGGTGGCCCAGCGCATCCGCCGCCGGAATGAGCTGGAGATACTCTCCCGGGCTGACGCTGGTCCGCCAGTGCCCCGAAAGCATGGCCAGCCCGGTCACCGCCACGAACAGCCCGGCCGCCAGCAGCCCGAACACCCATCCCGCGACCGCCTTCCCCACCGGCGCCCGCATCTCCAGCGTGTCCTTGACCGGGCAGGCCGAAACGCACCGGTAGCAGGCCGTGCACTCGTCGCTGGCGACCCGGCCGGCCCGGTGCACCTGGATCCCAGACGGGCAGGCCCGGGTGCAGCGCTCGCAGTCGATGCAGGTGGCCTTGGCGCGGGTGACGCGCAGCGGGCTGGCCAGGCTCAGCAGCCCCAGCAGCGCCCCGTAGGGACAGAGATACCGGCACCAGACGTTGCGCACCAGCAGGGACAGCCCGGCCAGGACCAGGAGCACCCCCAGGGCCTGGCCCGAAAGGTGGGCGAAGAACAGATACATCCGCACATCCGCCACCGCGTTGTAGGGGCTGTCCAGGAAGGCCTCCAGCATCGGCCCGTCCATCCGCCACACCGCCCAGAGGAAGAAGCCCAGGAGCAGGAAGGCCCCCTGAATGCCGGCTCGGACGGACTGGGAATTCCCCTTGGATGACGGTGCCTGCTTCGGATTCACGGGCCTTCTCCTGACTTCTCCAGCATGGCCCAGGCGGAAGCGGAGCGCCTTGATGACGGTCAAGATCATAGTCCGGGGAGGTTCCTCTTGAGCCGCTTGCACAGGGCCGGCTGGGAGATGCCGATCAGCCGCGCCGCGGCGGACTGGTTGCCCTTGGCCCGGCGCATGGCCTCGGCGATCACCAGGTCGGGGAGGTCGTGGAGGTTGGGCAGCGGTTCCGAGGGCGCGAACAGGGCCTGGGCGGCCTCCCCGGGCTGCCTTCGCCGGTCCGGCAGGTCGCCGGAACAGCCCATGGCCCGCTTGAACGAATCCATGGACAGCATCCTGGACTGGTGCACGCTCACGGCGTCGTAGACCATGGATTTGAGCTCGCGGACATTGCCCGGGAAGGGATGGTTGCCCAGCAGCACATGCAGTTCCGGGGGCGCCGTGGGCTTGCGCTTGCCCAGTTCCCGGGCCACCTCTTCCAGGAAGTGGTCCAGCAGCAGGGGGATGTCGCCGGCCCGCTGGCGCAGGGGCGGCACATGCAGGTGGTGCACGCACAGCCGGTAGTAGAGGTCCTTGCGGAACTGACCCGAGGCCTGCCTGGCCGACAGGTCGTGGTGTGTGGCGAACACCACCCGGGCCCGCATGCGCTTGGGCACATCGCTGCCCAGGGCGAAGAACTCCCCCTCCTGGAGCAGCCGCAGCAGCTTGATCTGGGAGGCCAGGGCCAGGTCGCCGATCTCGTCCAGGAACAAGGTGCCGTCCGCGGCGTCCTCGATCAGGCCGCGGCGCACTGTGTCCGCCCCGGTGAAGGCGCCCCGGGCATGACCGAACAGGGTGTCGCTGAACACGTTGTCATCCAGCCCGGCCACGTTCAGGGAGACCAGCTTGCCCTTGCGTCCGCTCAGCCGGTGGATGGACACCGCCAGCAGCTCCTTGCCCACCCCGCTTTCGCCGGTGATCAGCACCGGCTGGCTGCTGCCGGAGATGGCCTCCAGGTAGCGGAAGATGGCATGCATGGCCTTGTCCTGGGTGATGATCTGGGCGAACGCCTCCGGATGGGCGAGCCGGTCGTCCAGCACCCTGGAACAGATCTCCCGGTTCTCCCGCTGCAGGTCGATCATCCGGATGGCCCGCTGCACCCCCTGGATCAGGCGCTCCTGCTCCACCGTCTTGACGAAGAAATCGAAGGCGCCGCGCTTCATGCACTCCACGGCGATCTCCACCTGGTTCAGGCCGCTGATGATGATGACCGGGATCTCCGGGTACTTCTCCAGCAGCTGCTGCAGCAGGGTCTCGCCGGACACATGGGGCATGTTCAGGTCCAGCAGCACCAGCCCGACCCGGTTGGCGGCGATCAGGTCCATGGCCAGCCGGCTGTCGGAGCAGCGCAGGATGTTGGTGATGCCGGCCAGCAGCGAGAGGGTCATGCTCAGGCTGCGCAGCCAGGCTTCCTCGTCGTCGATGAGCAGGACCGAGTAGGACGGATAGGGGGATTCTGTCATGGGGTCAGGTTCCTTCCATGGCCGGCAGGGTCATGACGGCGGTGGTCCCCTGCCCGGGCGCCGACATGAACTCGAGCTTCCCGTGATGGTCCTTGACGATGCCGGCCGACACCGAGAGCCCCAGACCGGTGCCCCCGGAGGCGCGCCGGGTGGTGAAGAAGGGGTCGGTGAGGTGCGCCAGGTGTTCCGGCGGAATGCCCACCCCCTCGTCCCGGACCGTCAGCTTCACCTCGCCCCGCTGCTCGTCGAAGCCGGTCTCCAGGCGGATGCCCTGTTCCACGCCCTCCAGCGCCTGGCAGGCGTTGAGGACCAGGTTCACCACCACCTGCTCGATCCGCTGCGGGTTCCCCTTGAAGGGGGGCAGGCGGTCGGCGCAGCTCACCTGGAACGTCCCGGTGGACTTCTTGATGGTGGTGGCCAGCAGCCGCACCGCCGCCTGCACCACCGCGTTCAGGTCCACCACCTCGTCCAGGCTGGAGGTGTCCTTGCGGGCGAAATCCTTCAGGTCGTCCACGATTCGCTTGATGCGCCGGGCCCCGCCCTGCATCTCGTCGAACAGGCGGGGGATCTCGTCCCGCAACTGGGTGTAGCTGAGGCCGCCGATAAGGAAGTCGCCGCCCTCGGCGTAGCGCGCCTCCAGGCCGGCCTCGGCCACCTGGTAGGCGCTCTTCAGGATGGGCAGGTTGTACAGGATGAGCCCGGTGGGGTTGTTGATCTCGTGGGCGACCCCCGAGACCAGGATGCCCAGGGAAGCCAGCTTGTCGGCCTGGATCAGCTCCTGCTGGCGGATCTGGGAATCCTTGATGTACTTCGTGATCTGCTTGCGCAGCGACCAGGACCAGGCGACGGTGGCCCCGATCAGCGCCAGCAGCGGGATCAGGACCATGGACCCGTACTTGACGATCTTGCGCCAGGGACTGGGGTGCGATTCCAGGATGCCCAGCCACTTGTCGTAGATCTGCTGGTATCGGCCGGTGTTGCGCAGGATCTCCAGGCCCTGGTTGAACTCCGCCACCAGGCGGGTGTTGCCCTTCTTCACCGCGTAGCCGTACGGGATCTCCGCCACCGGCTGACCCACCGGCACGATGTTGGACAGGCCCAGCTCCAGGCCGAAATAGAGCCCGGTGAGGGTGTTGACGATGGCGTAGTCCGACTTGCCCGCGGCCAGCATGCGCAGGGCCGCCGCGTGGGTGTCCACCAGGATCAGGTTCGCGCCCACCTGGTTCTCGGCCAGGCTGTCGTGCATGATCCCGCCCCGCTGGACGGCCACGTCCTTGCCGCGCAGGCCCTGCAGCGAGACCACCGGCGGCGACCCCCGGCGGGCGAAGATGGACTGGCGCACGATGCAATGGGGGATCGAATAGTCGAACAATTTGGTCCGCTCCGCCGACAGGGACACGCCCTCCATCACGTCCACCGAGCCGTTCTCCAGGGCCCGGCGCATCTCGTTCCAGTCGCCCAGCCGGATCTCCACCCGCAGGCCCATCACCTCGGCGATGGCCTGGGTCAGTTCCACGTTGAATCCGGCAGGCTGGCCGGCCTTGTCCAGGAATTCAAAGGGGGGATAGCTCCTGTCGCCGCCGACGATGATGACCGTCCCGGACCCGCTCCCCCCTCTGACCTCGCCATGGGCCGGAACCTGGAGCCCGAGCCAGCAGACCAGAACCAGCAGGAAGCGTTTCATCCGTCTCATTGTCCTCGTATATGCAGGGGTTATCAACGAAAGCGGGAGGCCCCCAGGGACCTCCCGCTCGGGCCGGGCGTCGCCGGGCCTACTGCAGCGTCGGCCAATCCCGGGGCTGGGTCATGTTCTCGGGCTTGAGCATGTCGTCCAGCTTGTCCTTGCTCAGCCAGCCCTTCTCCAGCACCAGGTCATAGACCGGGCGTCCGGTGGCCAGGGATTCCTTGGCGATGGAGGCCGACTTCTCGTAGCCCAGCACGGGGTTGAGGGCGGTGACCAGGCCGATGCTGCCCTTGACCATGGTGCGGCAGCGGTCGGCGTTGGCCTTGATGCCGGTCACGCACTTCTCGGTGAAGACTTCCGCGGCCTTGGCCAGCAGGTTGGCGCCCACCAGCTCGTCGTAGACGATGATGCACTCCACCGGGTTGAGCTCGAGGCTGCTCAGTTCCGCGGCCATGGTCACGGTGGTGTCGAACCCGGCCAGCTGGTAGGCCACCGAGGAGGTGACCTCGCAGATCACCGGGTTCACCTTGCCGGGCATGATGGAAGAGCCCGGCTGGGTGGCGGGCAGGGTGATCTCGAACAAGCCGGTGCGGGGGCCCGAGGACATCAGGCGCAGATCATTGGCGATCTTCGACATGGCCAGGCCGGCCCGCTTGAGGGCGCCGGACATGCGCACGTAGCTGGCGCAGTCGGAGGAAGCGCCCACCAGGTCGTGGTTGGGCACGAACTTGAACCCGGTGAGCTTGGCCAGCTTCTGGATGGAGAGGGCGCTGTACTTCGGCGGGCTGTTGAGCCCGGTGCCGATGGCGGTGCCCCCCAGGTTGACCCGCAGGAAGCTGCTCTGGGCGTCCTGGAGCTGGTCGATGGCTTCGTTGATGTTGTCGGCGAAGCCGTTGAACTCCTGGCCCAGGGTCACCGGCACCGCGTCCTGCATCTCGGTGCGGCCCATCTTGATGACGTCCCGGAACTCCACGCCCTTGGCTTCCAGCGCGGCCTTGAGGCCCTTCAGGCTCTTGAGCGCCTGGTCCACTTCCATGACCATGGCCACCTTGGCCGAGGTGGGGTAGTTGTCGTTGGTGGACTGGGAGAGGTTGACGTCATCGTTGGGGTGCATGAACTTGTATTCGCCCTTCTGCTTGCCCATGATCTCCAGGGCCCGGTTGGCGATGACTTCATTGAAGTTCATGTTGGTGGAAGTGCCCGCCCCGGCCTGGATCATGTCCTCGGGGAACTGGTCGTGCAGCTTGCCGGCGATGAGCTCGTTGCAGGCCTTGGTGATGGCGTCCAGCTTCTCCTTGGACAGGATGCCCAGCTCGTTGTTGGCCTGGGCCGCCGCGATCTTCACGTAGGCATAGGCCGCGATGAAGGTGGGGAATGCCTCGATCTTCTGGGTGTTGAACGGGAAGTTCTCCACGGCGCGGGAGGTCTGGGCGCCCCAGTAGGCGGCCACCGGGATCTGCCGGTCCCCGAGGGAATCGTGTTCCTTGCGGGTGGCCTGGGCCTGGGCCAGGCCGGAGGAGGCGACGATCAGCGCGCCTGCCAGGGCTGTGGTCATGACGTTTTTCACTTGGTTTCTCCTTGGAGTGGGACGGTTTATTGGTGACTTGACGGTTATGGATCAGAAAACAACTGCAGGGCGATGCCAGCCATGAAAGCGAGCGACGTGCCAGTCCGTTTTTTTCACAAGCGAACACCTTAAAAGTAAGGGTCATGACAGGCACCAACCCTGCACAAAGAAGGCTGATGGTCATTCCGGATCCGACGAATGGGTATGCCATTGGTCATACCTGATTGCTGAAATATTCTATAACATGTGTTATTTAAATGTTTGTAGGACTATGTTCACAAATGCCGAAGGACAAAAGTTATGAGAGTTAAAAAACAAATTATTATCCCAAATTGCTGATGGATTTCACCCAGTCAAATTAATATTGAGAATCACCCCATGGAATGGCACACTTTAGATGATCCCCTGGAGGTATTAATGAAAATCTGGAAGGCCCTCATTCCGCCCCTGCTGGGCATGACCCTGGCGCTGCTGCCGGCCCCGGCCGGCCTCGCCCCCCATGCCTGGCACTACTTCGCCCTGTTCGCCGCGGTGATCGCGGCCCTGGTGCTGGAGCCCCTGCCCGGAGGCGCGGTGGGCCTGCTTGGCCTCACCATCGCGGTCATCCTGGCCCGCTGGGTGCTCTTCAGCCCGGACCAGCTGGCCAAACCCGGCTTCAGCGCCTCCGGGGCGGCCCTCACCTGGGGCCTTTCCGGGTTTTCCAACCCGACGGTCTGGCTGATCTTTGGGGCCTTCATGTTCGCCCTGGCCTACGAGAAGACCGGGCTGGGCCGGCGCATCGCCCTGGCCCTGGTGAAGCTCATGGGGCGCAGCACCCTCACCCTGGGCTACGCGGTCCTGGGGGCCGACCTGCTCCTGGCCCCCTTCACCCCCTCCAACACCGCCCGCAGCGGGGGCACCATCTTCCCGGTCATCAGCCACCTGCCGCCCCTGTTCGACTCCAAGCCCAATGACCCGTCCATGCACCGGATCGGCTCCTACCTCATGTGGGTGGCCATCTCCGCCACCTGCGTCACCAGCACCCTGTTCATGACCGCCCTGGCCCCCAACGTGCTGGCGGTGGAGCTGGTGCGCAAGACCGTCAAGGTGGACCTGCACTGGCTGCCATGGATGTTCGCGGCGCTGCCGCTCTGCCTGCTGCTCCTGGCCCTGGTGCCCCTGCTCAGCTACTGGCTGGAGAGGCCTTCCGTGAAGGGCGGTGCCGAGGTGCCGCGCTGGGCGGCCGAAGAGCTGGCCCGCATGGGCGGTTTGACCATGAAGGAAGTGCTGCTGCTGGTGTACGTGGGCGGCGCCCTGGCGCTCTGGATCTTCGGCGACGCCTTCATCAACACCACCACCGTGGCCCTGCTGGTGATCGGGATGATGCTGGTGACCAGGGTGATCACCTGGGCGGACATGATGCAGCACAAGGACGCCTGGAACACCTACGCCTGGTTCGCCACCCTGGTGGCCCTGGCCGACGGCCTGTCCCGGGTGGGCTTCATCCCCTGGTTCGCCAACCTCGTGGGCCAGCACCTGGGCGGGCTGTCCGTCATGAAGGCGCTGGTGGTCCTGCTGCTGGTGAACTTCATCCTGCACTACCTGTTCGCCAGCGTCACCGCCCACGTCACCGCGGTGCTGCCGGTGCTGCTGGCGGTGGGAGCCGCCATCCCGGGCATGCCGGTGGACCGGATGGCCCTGCTGCTCTGCCTGCAGTTGGGCATCATGGGCGTGATCACCCCGTACGGCACCGGGCCCAGCCCGGTCTATTTCGGTTCGGGCTTCCTGCCGGGGCCGCTGTACTGGAAGCTGGGCACCATATTCGGCGTGATCTACATGGGCGGCTTCTTCCTCATCACCGTGCCCTGGGTGATGATGATCCACTGAATGGAACGGCACGGGGCGCCAGGACCGGTCAGTTCACCACCGCCGTGAAGGCCCCGGTATCCATGGCCGCCCGTGCCAGCTTCAGGTCATAGGTCACGAAGACGAACGCGTCCACCAGGGACGCGGCGCTTTGCGCGCTGGTGGCCGCCACCAGGTGCAGGGCGTCGGCGCCGCGGATGCCCGCGTCGATGGCGGTGGCGCCGGCCTGGGTGATCTGTTCCAGTCGGACCGCGATGTGGGTCGTGCTGGTCAGGAACCATTCCCGGAACTTCTCCAGCAAGGCCTGGCCCTGGAGCCTGGTGATCCGCCCCTGGGCGACGGCCCGGGAAAAGACCCCGCAGACTTCCACGAAGGACAGGTCGCTGGTGAGTATCGAAACGACGGCCGGATCGTTGACCAGGGCGAGGGCCTCATCGCTCCGGTCTTCGAGCAGAAACAGTTTGGCGATCACGCAGGAATCCAGGTAGATGAGTTTTTTCACCTGCGGTCCTCCAGGATCATCTCCGCAGCGGTGGGCCCGGTGCCGGACAGGCGGAGGGTGGGCCTGGCCAGTTTCGGGCTGGTCTGGGCGACCTGGAACCCAGGGATGGCACCCAGCTTCAGAAGCACCTGGTCCGAGCCATCCTGGACCGGAACCAGGCGTACGGCGGGAACTCCGCGCAGGGAAATGGTGACTTCCACGCCCTGAAGGGCGCGGTGGATGACCCGGGAAGGGTTCACGCTGAATTCCTTGACCGTGTACGTCTGCTGCTCGGCCTTCATGATACGCACCTCAATATCAAGGTAGGCACTTGGCGGAAAATCGCAAGAAATACCCCAGGAACCTCGGGGCTAGACCGTTGGATCCGCCCGGGACGCAGCGGCCGTTCCAGGCACAAGCAACCGTAGCGGAGCGAGCTCCGCAACGGTTGCTAGTCAGCCACCGTATCCAGGTCCAGCAGGCCCTCGGGCGGATCCAGCTCGATCCGCCGCGCCGCCAAGTCCACCTGGAACCAGGCCTTGATGTAGGGGATGTCCCGCTGGCCCCGGCGGCCGGGGCGGGTGTCCCGCAGGACGACCATGTCGTAGCCCATGGGGGTGGGGTCCAGGCGGAGCACCTCGCCCACCTTGGCGCCGGCCACGAAGACCTCGCAGCCGGTCCAGTCGTGGCGGTAGGATTCGCCCTCGGCCAGGGGCGCCAGCGGGTCGGTGGTCCACAGCCCCCAGCCCTTGTAGGGCTCGGAGGCGGTGCGGTCGGGGATCTCCTGGAAGGCCACGCAGGCCCGGTCCTGGTGCAGCCGGAAGCTGCGCAGGCGCACGGTCCGGGCCGGCGGAGCCGGCTCGGCGACGGGCTCCAGATCCAGGGCGGGAGGCGCCAGCACCAGGCAAGCCAGATCCGTGAGCCTGCCCGGGTCGTCCATGAGCTCATGCATCAGGAACTCGCCCTTGAGCCCCTGGATCTTGGCCAGATGGCCCAGCAGCAGCATCAGGCCCCCTCGGGCCCGGCGCCGCGCGGGGCCTCGTCGCCGTCGTACAGCTCCAGGTTCACGGTGTTCAGCCCGGCCTTCTCCCCGGCCGCCTTCACCAGCAGCCGCAGGGAGGAGATCATCCGCCCGCTCTTGCCGATGATGCGCCCGCGGTCCTTGGGATCGGCGTAGATCAGCACGTCGAGCTTCCGGCCCTCGCCTTTCACTTCCACCCTCAGGGCCTCGGGGGTGTCCAGGATGGGGGTCAGGACATCGATGAGAAAGGCTTCAAAGTCCATGAAAGCTCCGCCGGTTGGCCGGAATGCCGGCCGCATTGCGCCATGACGAACCAGACCGGACCTGGGCCCGGCCTGGATGGAAACCATTCGGCTACTGCAGGATCGCGTTCTTCTTGAACAGCTCCAGCACGGTCTTGGAGGGCTGGGCGCCCTTGGCGATCCAGGCCTTGGCCTTCTCCGCGTCGATGCGGACGTTCTCGCCGACGGTGGAGATGGGATTCACGAAACCGAGGATCTCGATGGCGCGGCCGGTGGGGATGCGGTCGTTCTCGGAAACGACGATGTGGTAGAAGGGCCGCTTCTTGGCGCCGTTCCTGGCGAGACGGATGGAAAGCATCGGGGACTCCTTGGTGTTGAAAAAAGGGAAGGCGGGGTTAGAAAGAAAAGGGCGGGTTGCCCATGCCCTTCATGTTCTGCATGCCCTGCATGCGCTTCATGAAGGAAGGGTTGTTCATCTGGGACATCATCTTCTTCATTTCCAGGAACTGCTTGAGCAGCTGGTTCACCTCGTGCACCGGGCGGCCGCTGCCGGCGGCGATCCGCCGCTTGCGCTTGCCGTCCAGCAGGTTGTGGTTCTGGCGCTCCTTGGGTGTCATGGAGTTCAGGATAGCCTCCAAATGCTTCACCCGCTTGTCCGTGACCGCGGTTTCCAGCTGCTGCTTCATCTGGCCCATGCCCGGGAGCATCCCGAGGATCTTCTGCATGCTGCCCAGCTTCTGGATCTGCTGCATCTGCGAACGCATGTCCTCCAGCGAGAACTGGTTCTTGACCATGCGCCTGGCCATGCCCTCGGCCTGCTTCTCGTCGATCTTGTCCTTGGCCTGCTCGATGAGGGTGAGCATGTCGCCCATGCCCAGGATCCGCTGGGCCATGCGGTCGGGGTGGAAGCGCTCGAAGTCGTCCAGCTTCTCGCCGTTGCCCACGAACTTGATGGGCATGCCGGTGATGTGCTTGATGCTGAAGGCGGCGCCGCCGCGGGTGTCGCCGTCGGCCTTGGTGAGGATCACCCCGGTGATGGCCAGCTTCTCGTGGAAGGCCCCGGCCGAGCGCACCGCGTCCTGGCCGGTCATGGCGTCGGCCACGAACAGGATCTCGGTGGGCGCGCAGGCCGCCTTGATCCGGGCCAGCTCCTCCATGAGCGCGTCGTCCAGGTGCAGCCGCCCGGCGGTGTCCAGGAGCACCACGTCCCAGCCCTTCTGGGCCGCCTCCTGGACCGCCGACCGGCAGATCTCCACCGGGTCCCTGGATTCCGTGCGGAAACTGGGCACCCCGGCGTCCCGGGCCACCACGTGCAGCTGCTCGATGGCCGCCGGGCGGTTCACGTCCGCGGGCACCAGGAATGGAAAATGACCGTTCTTTTTCAGGTACTTGGCTAATTTGCCGCAGGTGGTGGTCTTGCCCGACCCCTGGAGCCCCACCATCATCACCACGGTGGGCGGCTTGGCGGCCAGGTCCAGGGGCCGCTCGGGGGCCTCCCCGCCCATGATGGCCGTCAGTTCCTGGTAGACCACGTCGATGAACTGCTGGGCCGGGTTGAGCCCCTGCAGCACCTCGGTGCCCAGGGCCTTCTCCTTCACCCGCTGCAGGAAGGTCCGGGCCACCTGCACGTGCACGTCCGCTTCCAGCAGCGCCATGCGCACTTCCCGGAGCGCGTCCTCGATGTTGCGCTCGGTCAGCTTGGCCTGGCCCCGCAAGGACTTCATCGCGCGGGTGAGTTTTTCGGAAAGGGTGTCGAACATGGGTCCCGTATGCAGGCAGAGCCATCCCAGGTTGGGATGAACCCATGATCTTACCGCTAAAAAAGCCAAGTCTCAACGAAAAGGAACGCTCCCAGGGCACAATGGATGACCTTCGGAGTCAACCATGCCCGAACCTCCGGCCAATCGACTCATCCATGCCACCAGCCCCTACCTGCTCCAGCACGCCCACAACCCGGTGGCCTGGCAGCCCTGGGACGCGGACGCCCTGGCCGAAGCCCGGCGCCTGGACCGGCCGATCTTCCTGAGCATCGGCTACAGCGCCTGCCACTGGTGCCACGTCATGGAGAGGGAGTCGTTCGAGGACCCGGCCATCGCCCGGATCCTCAACGCCGAGTTCGTGCCCATCAAGGTGGACCGGGAGGAGCGCCCCGACCTGGACGAGCTGTACATGGCCGCGGTGCAGGCCATCACCGGCCGGGGCGGCTGGCCCATGAGCGTCTGGCTCACCCCGGAGCTGAAGCCCTTCTATGGCGGCACCTACTTCCCTCCCGCGGCCCGCTACGGCATGCCCGGCTTCGGCGAGGTGCTGGACGGGGTGGCCCGGGCCTGGCGCGAGCGGCGCCGGGAGGTGGAGGGGGATGCCCAGCAGCTGGCCGAGGCCCTGGCCGGCCAGGCCGTGGTGGCGCCGGGGACGTCCCTGCCCGGCCCGGAGCTGATGGAGGCGGCCCTGGAGCAGCTCCGCCGGAACTTCGACCCCCGCTGGGGCGGCTTCGGACCGGCGCCCAAGTTCCCCCAGGCCATGGCCGTGGAGCTGATCCTGCGCCGGGGCGCCGGGTCGGACCGGGCCATGGCCACGCGCACCCTGTACGCCATGGCCGAAGGCGGCCTGTTCGACCACCTGGGCGGTGGCTTCTGCCGCTACAGCGTGGACGAGAAGTGGCTGGTGCCGCACTTCGAGAANNGAAGATGCTCTACGACAACGCCCAGCTCGCCGCCTGCTACCTGGGCGCCTTCCAGGCCACCGGAGACCCCGCCTACGCCGGCGTCGCCCGGGACACCCTGGACTACCTCCTGCGGGACCTGGCGGACCCCTCGGGGGGATTCCACTCCAGCGAGGACGCCGACAGCGAAGGCCAGGAGGGGCGGTTCTACGTGTTCACCCCCCGGGAGGTGGAGGCGGCGCTGGGCCCCGGGGACGGCGCCCGCTTCTGCCGGGCCTATGGCGTCACCGAGGCCGGCAACTTCGAGCATGGCGCCAGCGTGCTGCACCGGTTCGAGGCAGAGGCCGGCCAGGACCCGGACCTGCCGGCGCTCCGGGCCCGGCTGCGGGCCCACCGGGACGCCCGGGTGCGTCCCGCCAAGGACGACAAGGTGCTCGCTGCCTGGAACGGCCTGGCCCTCACCGCCTTCGCCCGCGGCTTCCAGGTGCTGGGGGAACCGCGCTACCTGGACGCCGCCCTGGCCCTGGGCGCCTTCCTCCGCCGGGAGATGGGACCGGACCAGTCCCTGCTGCGCGTCTGGCGGCGGGGGCAGGCCCGCATTCCCGCCTTCCTGGAGGACTACGGCGCCGTGGCGTCCGGCCTGGTGGACCTGTACGAAGCCTGCTTCGACCCGTCCTGGCTGCGCTGGGCCGGCCAGCTGGCGGACACCATGCTGGCCCGGTTCGAGGACCCCGGCCAGGGCGGCTGCTTCGGCAGCCAGGGCCCCGCCGAGGACCTGCTGTTCCTGCAGAAACCCCTGTACGACGGCGCCATCCCCTCCGGCAACACCCTGGCCGCCCGGGCCCTGCTGCGGCTGGCCGGGCACCTGGAACGCCCGGACTTCAGGGCGAGCGCGGAAGCAGCCCTGCGCTGCGCCGGCCCGCTCATGGAACGGGCGCCCGGGGGGTTCCTGGGGATGCTCTCGGTGCTGGACCTGGCCTGGTCGCCCATGACCACCGTCATCGCAGGGCACCCGGAGGATCCCCGCACCCGGGCCCTGCTGGCCGCGGCCCGGCGCCCCTACCTGCCCGGCATGCTGCTGTCCCTGGCTGCGGCCGACCCGGCCCTGCCCCTGCACCGGGACCGGAACCATCCGGACCGCCCCGCCGCCTATGTCTGCCGGGGCCTGGCCTGCGCGGCTCCCACGGCGGACCCCGCCACCCTGGAGCGCCTGCTGTCGACCTGGGAGGGCGCGGTCTAAATTTAAATTATTAATTTATATTAAATAATTATTAAATCCCGATTTCATGGGTTCAAGCCTCATTATATCTATGGATAAATATTATATATGAATTTAGGTAAATAGACCTATCATTACCTTGATCAGATTGTTCTTCCTTATTGTAAATTTATAAACTTCGCGCCCCCACTGCCCTTCAACCCATGGGTGATCCCCGTCTTGGCCGAATCCCACCTCCAACCCGCTTGGCTTGACGCCCAAGGGCGCAAGGAAGGGCGTTATGTCCTCGGTCCGCTCCTGGGGCATGGGGCCATGGGCGACGTGTACGAGGCCTGGGACATCGTCCTGGCCCGGCCCGTGGCCCTGAAGATCCTCCAGCACCTCGAGCCCGCGGCCATGATCCGGTTCATGCACGAGGCCCAGCTCCACGCCCGGCTGGACAGTCCCAACATCTGCCGCATCTATGACGTGGACGCCAGCGGCGGCACGCCCCGGATCGCCATGCAGCTGATCCGGGGACCCACGCTGGAGGAAGCCGCCCAGGATCTCCGGCTGGACGAGGTGGTGGGCATCCTGGCCCAGGTGGCGGAAGCCGTCCACGGCGCCCACCAGTTCAACCTCATCCACCGGGACATCAAGCCCTCCAACATCCTCCTGCAATGGAACGAGCAGCGGGGCTGGACCCCGTACATCTGCGATTTCGGCCTGGCCATGGCCCTGGACGGTCCCTCGGTCACCCAGCCCTTGGCCATGACCGGCACCCCGGCCTACATGGCGCCAGAACAAGTGCGGGGCGACCGCAGCCTGGTGGGGCCGCCCACGGATGTCTACGGCATCGGCAGCACGCTCTATTTCACCCTCCTGGGCCGCCCCCCCTGCGTGGCCACGGTCACCGCCGAGATGCTGAAGGTGAAGCGGGAGCGCCGGTTCCCCAGCCCCCGGGAACTGGAGCCCACCATCCCGCCGGCCCTGGAAGCCATCATGTACAAATGCCTGGAGCCTTCCCCCCAGGACCGCTACGCCACGCCCGCCGAACTGGCCCGGGAACTGCGGGGGGTCCTGGCCGCCCTCACCGGCCAGCCGGAACCCCAGGGACTCAAAGGCCGCGCCCTGGCCTGGACCCACGACCGCCGCCGGGTCCTGGCCGTGCTCACGGCCGCCGTCTGCCTGGTCGGCACCCTCCCGATCCTGGCCAGCTACCTCAAGCGCCAGGGCATGAAGGAAGGCGAGGTGGCCCAGATCATTGCCCTGGAGGCCAGCAGCCTGGAACAGAGCATCCGCAACGAGCGGATGCTGCCGGTCCATGACCTGCGCCCGGCCGACAGCCGCACCCGGGAGCGCATGGATGCCCTGCGGGCCAAGGCCGCCTCGCTCGGACCGGGGGCCGTTGGTCCCGTGGCCTACGCCCTGGGCCGCGCGCACTTCCTCCTGCAGGACCTGCCCAGGTCCAAGGCCGACCTGGAGCGGGCCTGGGCCGCGGATTTCCACACCCCGGACACGGCCTTTCTGCTGGCCCGGATCCAGGAGCTCGACTACTGGGCCCTGCGCACCCAGGCAGCCTTCCTGGGCGAGGCGCCGCCGCCCCAGGCCGCCGAGGCCTACGCCCGGGCTGAACAGTTCTTCCTGCTGGCCAGGATGCAGACCGAACAGCCCCGGGAGTTCACCGAAGCCCTGGCCGCCTCCCTGCACGGGGACGACGCCCAGGCGGTGGAGCAGGCCCGGGCCGCCCTGAAGGCCAACCCCTGGCACCTGGAATCCGCCATCCTGGGCTCCGGGACCCTCTCGCTCATGGCCAGGCGGCGGCTCGACGCCGGCGATGTGGACGGCGCGGAGGCCCGCTACCAGGAGGCCCTGGAACTGGCCCGGAGCGCCCTGACCAGGGGCCAGAGCGAACCACGCCTGCACCACGCCCTCTGCACCGCGGCCCTGGGCCTGGCGGCCTTGGACCTGGAGCGCGGCGACCTGTCCGCGCGCAGCCTGGATGAGCTGGAGCAGGTTGCCGGCCAGGGGCTGCTGCTGGATGCGGACAACCAGGACGCCCAGAGCGACTGGCTCCAGGTGCGCGCCCTGAAGGCCCTGCGCCTGTGGGGGTTGGGCCAGGATCCGCGCGGGGTGCTGGACCAGGCTCTGCATTTCTACTGGACCGGCACCCGCGACCCCCGGAGCATCGAGCTGCGCATGGACCACCTCATCCTCTACTGGCTCCAGGCGGAACGGGATTTCGCCAGGAACGAGGATCCCGGCCCATCTCTCACCGAAGCCCTGAAGGATCCGGGCCACACCGTCACCCGGTTCCGGGATTTCCAGGGGGACCTCCTGAACTTCAAGGCCCGCTGGGAAGCCTCCCGGGGCCAGGACCCCCGGCCGACGGTGGAGACCGTGGTCGCCCGGTTCGAAGCCCCGGCCCAGCAGCAGGGCAACGGCAGCTTCTGCGAGATCGCCGCCAAGGCCTGGCTGATCCGCGCGGAATGGGAGCTCGGCCACGGGATCGACGCCTCCGGCAGCGTCCAGCATGCCCAGGACCTGCTCAAGCGCGCCCTGGAGATCCGCCCGACCTCGGCCTCCGCCCACGCCCTGAACGGCCTGGGCCAGATGCTCGAGGCCAAGGCCCAGCCGGAAAACCGGAAGTGGCTCATCAGCCGTGCCCGGGACCAGCTGCGCTGGTCCATCCGGCTCAACCCGGCGGACCGGGAAATCAACCCTCTGCGCAGCGCCCTGGCCCATCCCTGAAAAATGACCTTGGTCTCCCCTTGTGGAGCCAGCCCGGAGGACTATTCTTGGCGTTGGGTAGACAACAAGTCTGCAGGACCCAACCCGTGGGGCCACCTATGTGTGGGCCCCTTCCCCAGGAACGGATCTCCGGAGTCCATTTTCTGGTGAGACCCCAAAAAGCTGGCACCCCATCGGGGTGCCTTTTTTTTGCCCCAGGAAAAACCAGGGACATCCAATGTCGGCATCCCGCACGGGGCGGGCCTTTTTATACCCACCGGGTTCCTTGCCGTAACCCGCAGGTAGCCATTTCTTTACCATTTCGGTAGGAAAAACGCTTGCAGCCCTTGGCACGGTGGCGTAGCCTGACAGTTCCGAGCACTGGACCAACCCCTCATGGAGGCCTCATGACCGCTTTCGTAACCCTGCCCGCCCCCGATTTCAAGGCGACCGCCTTGGTGAACGGTCAATTCGTCCCTGACTTCACCTTGTCCCAGTTCGAGGGCAAGAAGGTCGTCCTGTTCTTCTACCCCCTGGACTTCACCTTCGTCTGCCCCACCGAGATCCTGGCCTTCTCCGACGCCATCGACGCGTTCAAGGAGCGCAACGCCGTCGTGATCGGGGTCTCCGTGGATTCCCACTTCAGCCACCTCGCCTGGGCCAACACCGAGCGCAAGGAGGGCGGCATCAAGGGCGTGAGCTTCCCCCTGGTCTCCGACCTCAACAAGACCATCGCCGCCGACTACGGGGTGCTGCTGCCCGCCGGGGTCGCCCTGCGCGGCCTGTTCATCGTCAACGAAAAGGGCATCCTCAAGCACATCACCGTGAACGACAACAGCCTGGGCCGGAACGTGGAGGAGGTGCTGCGGGTGCTGGATGCCGTGGACTTCTCGGAGAAGCACGGCGAGGTCTGCCCCGCCAACTGGAAGAAGGGCGAAAAGGCCATGAAGCCCAGCTCCGACGGCCTGAAGGCCTACGTGGCCTCCCGCTAGGCCCAGCCCGAAATTTTGTCAGACCCTGACGGTCCTGCCCTGCAGGAGGAGCCCTGCGATCTCGTACATGTTGGACACCCGCCCCACCGCCAGGGCGTCCTTGAGCTGGTAGAACTCCAGGCAGGTGCCGCAGGCCAGGATCTCCACCCCGCGCTCGGCCAGGCGGCGCAGGTTGATCAGGGAGTCGGAACCTTCCACGGCCAGCTTCACCCCGCCGTTCATGAGGATGATGCGCGCGGGCAGCGCCTCGCTTTCGGTGAGGGTGTAGAGGAACGCGCGCATGAGCAGGGCGGCCAGCTGCTCGTCCCCGCTGCCGATCCCGTCGGCGGAAATGAACACGGTCACGGGCTCGGCGTCCGGGGCCTTGGCGGCGGGCTCGGGCCGGGCGAACACCCGCTCCTGGGCCGGGGCGGCGGCGGCGGGCCGGATCAGGATGCGGCTCACCGGCCCCTCCTCCTCGACGCCTTCCACCACGCAGTTGGCGTAGCCGGCGAACCGCACGACATTCTCCCGGGAGGAGGGGTCGTCCACGATCAGCTCCAGGAGGTCGAAACCGCCCTCCACCAGGGCCTTGCGGGTGAGGATGACCGGCTGGGGGCAGGCCTGGCCCCGGGCGTCAACGGTCCTGCGGATATCGTTCATAGCTGTTCACCTTTCGGGAAGAGGGATCGACTTGGGTGGAGGTGACCCGCCAGAGCTCCTGGGCCCCGCAGGACCTGAGGCGTTCGATCCAGGGTGCCTCCTGGGCGCCGACGTCCACCAGGAGGCAGAAACCGCAGTCGCTGCGGATCTGGCGGGGCACCGGGATGAGCTCCACCGGCAGGGCCTCGCCCTTGAGGGCCTGCTCGGCCCGCAGCGCCGCGTGGCTGGCGGGGAAGGTGGCGATGATCCGCATCAGAGGAGGATCTCCACGGCCCCGGGCGGGCCGCCGCTTTCGCCCACGATGCGGGCGTCCACCCCCGCGGCCCGCAGCGCCGCCAGGGCATCCGGGGCCACCGCCGCGGGCAGGGCGGCCAGGAGGCCGCCGGAGGTCTGGGGATCGAACAGCACGTCCAGGGCCAGGGCCGGCACCTGGCCGGCATTGCTGATGCAGTGGAGCCTTCCGTCCCGGTTCCGGCGGGCGCCCTCGGGCACCAGGCCCTGGGCGGCGAAATCCAGCACCCCGGGCAGCAGAGGCAGGTCCCGGTAGCGCAGACGCAGGCCGCACTGGTCGCCGGAGGCCATCTCCGCCGCGTGGCCGGCCAGGCCGAAGCCGGTGACGTCGGTGCAGGCCATGACCGGGAAGCCCGCCAGCACCTCCGCGGCCGCCCTGTTGAGGGTGGCCATGGACCGCTCGGCCGCGGCCTGGGCCTCGGCCGGGGCGCAGTCCGCGCGCAGGGCCATGTTCACCAGGCCGGTGCCGATGGGCTTGGTGAGGATGAGCAGGGCCGAGGGCCGGAGGGTATTGTTGCGCCAGGCCCGGGCCGGGTCCACCAGACCGGTGACGGCGTAGCCGAGCTTGGGCTCGGGATCCTCGATGCTGTGCCCGCCCAGCAGGGCGCAGCCGGCCTCGGCCAGGGCCTCCAGGCCCCCGGCCAGCATGGCCTTGAGCGGGCCGATGCCCAGCTGCTTGAGCGGGTGGCACACCAGGGCCAGGGCGGTGATGGGCCGTGCGCCCATGGCATAGAGGTCCGAAAGGGCGTTGGCCGCGGCGATGCGGCCGAACAGCCTGGGGTCGTCCACGATGGGCGGAAAGAAGTCCACGGTCTGCACCAGCGCCAGGTCCGGGCCCAGGCGGTACAGGCCGGCGTCCTCGCTGCCGGAGAAATCGGCCAGCAGTTCGGGATAGGCGGGCTGCTCCAGGCCGCACAGGGCCTGCTCCAGCACCCCGGGGCCGAGCTTGGCGCCGCAGCCGGAGAACCGCGTGAACTGGGTAAGGGCCGGGGATTCGCTCACGTGAGGATGGCCTCCAAGGTTGCCAGAACTTCGTCGATCTCCGCGTCGGTGTTGAAGCATCCCGGCGAGAAGCGCAAAGTGCCGCCCCCTGCCAGCGTGCCGATGCTGCGGTGGGCTCCAGGTGCGCAGTGCAGCCCAACCCGGATGGCGATGTCCCGGCGGTCCAGCTCCAGGGCCAGCTCGCCCAGATCCCGGCCCCGGACGGTGATGGAGACCACCGGCGCGCGCGGGACTCCGGGCCCGGGGCCCGGCACGGCCACCCCGGGCAGGGCCAGCAGGCCCCGCAGCAGGCGGTCGGTGAGGGCCGCCTCGCGCTTCCGGACGGGCTCGATCCCGGCGGCGGTGAGCCACTGCACCGCGGCCAGCAGCCCGGCCAGGCCCGGCAGGTTGGCGGTACCCGCTTCCAGGCGGTCCGGCATGAACTCGGGCTGCGTTTCGCTGTCCGAGGCGCTGCCGGTGCCGCCCCGGATCAGAGGCCCGGGCTCGAAGCCCTCCGCGGCGTAGAGCCCCCCGGTGCCGGGGGGGCCCAGCAGCCCCTTGTGCCCGGAAAAGCACAGCAGCGGCACGCCCAGGTCCGGCGCCGACAGGGGCAGGTGGCCGGCGGCCTGGGCCGCGTCCAGGCACAGGGGGACCCCCGCGGCCCGGCACAGGGCGGCGATCTCCCCCACCTCGGGGAGTGCGCCGGTGACGTTGCTGGCGGCGGTGAGGACCATCAGGTCCGGACGCTGGCCCAGGGCCGCCCGCAGGGCCTCGGGCTCCGGCTGGCCGCAGGCGTCGAAGGGGACCACCAGGAGCCGCACGCGGCGGGCGGCCTCCAGATGGCGCAGGGGGCGCATGACCGCGTTGTGCTCCAGCGAGCTCACCAGGACGCTGCCCCCGGCCGGCACCCGGCCCAGGATGGCCAGGTTGAGCGCCTCGGTGGCGTTCTTGGTGAAGGCCAGCCGCGAGGAGTCCCGGACCCCGAACAGCCCGCAGCAGGCTTCCCGGGCTTGGAACAGGATCCGGCCGCCCTCCCGGGCGAGCCGGTGGCTGGCCCGGCCGGGGTTGGCCCCCACCTCGGTCAGGCAATGCAGCACCGCCTCGGCCACCCCCGGGGCCTTGGGAAAGCTGGTGGCGGCGTTGTCCAGGTAGATCATGGCCGGGGCCCCAGCATGAGCACGGCCTCCAGCACCCCGCCGGCCACGGCCAGGCCCTTGTCCGAGACGGTGAAGCAGTGCTCCCGGCGGCCCCTGGGGTCCACGTCGGCCACCTTCAGGCCGGCGTGGGCCTGGAACCCGGGCCGGATCAGGCCCCTCAGCATGCCGTCCACGTTGGCGGCCAGGGTCACCCGGCCCTCCGCGCCGATGAGGGCCAGCACCGGCTCCCCGGCCTGGACCTGGTCCCCGATGCGCTTCAGGTTCTGCACCACCCCCGCCACCGGCGCATGCAGCACCCGGTCCGCCCCCACCCCGGCGATGAGCCCGGGGACGCCGGTGTCCGGCTCGGCCCGGCCGCTCAGCAGCACCCGGCCCAGATCGTGGCCGCGGTTGGTCTCCACCACCGCGTCGGCGTCGACCCCCGCCTCGAAGCCGGGGCCCAGGGCCACCACCACCTCGGCCATGCCGATGCGGGTGCCCAGGTTGCGCTTGGCGATGATGGCGTCCACCAGGGCCAGCGGGCGCAGCCGGGCCAGGACGGTGCAGTGCGGATCCTCCAGCAAAGGCACCTGGCCGGCGTCCAGCACCGCCCGGAGCTCGTCCAGGGACCCCACCCGCACGGCCCGCACCCCTTCCACTTCGGCCCTGCCCTCGTACATCGCCTCGCACAGGGAGACGGTCCGGCGGATGGCCGTGGGCTGGGCGGTCTCCAGGGCCGCCACCCGGAACCCGGCCCGCACCAGGCGGACGATGCAGCCGGTAGCCAGGTCGCCGGCGCCGCGCACCACCACCAGTTGTCCGTCGATCAGGCTCATTTCCCACTCCAGATAGTCACTCTACTGCGGTTGGGCCTGGTCCAGGACCCTCGCTTCGGGCCGCGGGTCGTGCAGGCAACAGACCAGGATCAGGTCCACGGGCACCGGGCCGGACGCCCGCAGCTCCCGCAGCAGGGCGGCCGGAGCCGTGGCCAAGCGGTCCGCCTGGTTCAGCAGCAGCACCCGGCGGGCCCCGGCGGGCGCGCCCTTGAACAGGCCCTGGGGCGAGCGGGCGAGATTGGCCAGGTGCCACAGAAGGATCGGCGCCCCCGGGGCGCAGCCGGTCACCGGGCCGAAGCACTCGGGGCGGTGCACGGCGGCCTCGTCCATGGGCCGCCCCAGACAGTCCAGGCCGACGCAGCCCAGGACCAGATCGGCCCCGGGCGGGACCACCGGCTCGTGGGCGGCCGGCGCCTTCACCGGCCTGCGCTTGGCCCCGTCGGCCTCGACGATGACGAAGGCCCAGAGCCTGCGAAGCTCGGCGATGCGCGATGGGTGCACACCCTTCAGCTTGCCCGTGCCCGCCTCGGCCGCGGCCGCCAGGAGGATGCGCCGGCCCCTGAGCGGCCCCGGGTAGCCATTTTCCGGCCCTGCGGGCCAGGGCTCCGGCCCCGCGGGCCCGGCAAGGGCCAGGTCCAGCAGCACCTGGTCGAAGCCCCGCCCCGCTTCCAGGCGCGGGTCGTACACGTGGGTGGTGGTGGTCATGAGCGCCCCGGGCAGCGCTTCGCCCAGGTCGAACAGGGCGCTGGTCTTGCCGCCGGCGCCCACCAGGGCGATCACCCCGCCGGAGCCCGGGGGCAGGAGCGGCAGGAGGGCTTCGGCGAGCTTCAAGACAGGCCGCGCCGGGCTTCCCGTTCCCGCTGCAGGCTCGCCAGGAGGCCGGCGTTCCGGCGCACCGCCACCAGCTCGCCCAGAATGGCGATGGCCAGCTCCTCCGGGGTCTCGGCGCCGATGTCCAGGCCAATGGGCGCGCACAGGGAGGCGACCCTGGCCGGGTCGCAGCCGTCCTTGAGCACCTGCTCCAGGATCAGCCGGGTCTTGCGGGCGCTGCCCATGAAGCCGGCGTAGCGGCAGGGGCGCTTCAGCACCGCCCGCACGCACTCCAGATCCAGCAGGTGCCCCCGGGTCAGGATCACGGCGTAGGTGGCGCAATCGAACGGGAAATCAGCCACGGCCTGGGCGAAGCCGCACTGGACCGCGCGCACCGCCGCGGGGAACCGGCCCTCGGCCACCATCTCGGGCCGGTCGTCCACCACCGTGACCGTGAACCCGAGCCCGGGCGCCAGGGCGGCCAGGGCCTTGGCCACGTGGCCGCCGCCGAGGATCAGCAGCTTCTCCTCCGGGAAGACCGGATCGTAGAAGGTCCGAGCCTCCGCATCGAACCAGGGCTGCCCGTCGGCCAGGGCCCGGAGCGCCGGCGCCGTGGCCTGCACCTGCCCCCAGACCGCGGCGCCGTCCTGGCCGAGCACGGCCACCTTCACCGTCACCGGACCGTCGCCCTGGATCCCCTTGACCAGCAGCACCCGCTCGCCCCGGGCCAGACGCTCCCGGGCCGCGCGGTAGGGGGCGCGGTCCTCCAGGCACTCGATGAGCATGGTGCTGGTGCCGCCGCAGACCATGTCCAGGCCGCCGATGTCGGTGCCGACCATCTCCACCGTGAGCAGCGCGCAGCGCCGGTCCTCCAGGCTGCGCCGGCAGGCCTCCAGGGCCCGGGCCTCGCCCTTGCCGCCGCCCACGGTGCCCACCGGGCCGGACCTGGCGCCCACCAGCATCTTCGCGCCGGGATGGCGCGGGGACGAGCCCTTCACTTCGATGATGGTCGCCAGGGCCATGCCCTCGCGGCCTTCGCTTATCGCCTTGACCAGTTCCGGCCCCATGTCGTCCCATCCAAGTCCAAGAATACCTTCATTGCTTCCGGCTGTATGGGGTTCCCCGCAGGGGCAGCCGGGTGCGGAACACGCCGTCCCGGCGGAAGTAGGCCCCCGCCACCGCCGGGGCGGTGGGGATGGTGACGATCTCGCCCACGCCCTTGGCGCCGAAGGCCACCTGGCTCGGCCTGGCGTTCACCAGGAGGCTCACGATCTCGGGTGTCTGGGTGGCGCGGAACAGGCCCAGGGTGCCGTATTTCACGGTGGGTTCGCCGTCCTTCAGGGGGTAGTCCTCGGTGAGGGCGTAGCCCAGCCCCATGACCACGCCGCCTTCGATCTGGGCCTCCACGTTGGTGGGGTTCACCGCCCGGCCCACGTCGTGGGCGGCGATGACCCGCTCCACCTTGCCGGCCGCGTCCAGGAGCACCACCTGGGTGGCGTAGGAGTAGGCCACGTGGCTCACGGGATTGGGCTTGTCCGAACCGAAGGGGTCGGTGACCCCGGAGTACTCCTGGTAGTATTCCCGTCCTTCCAGCGCGCTGAGCGGCAGGGTGTCCAGGTCCCGCTTCAGGTCCAGGGCCGCCAGCCGTGCCGCCTCGCCGTTGAACACCGTCTGCCGGGAGGCCGTGGTGGTGCCGCCGTCGGGGGTGGTGGCGGTGTCCGGCCGGGCCACCTCCAGCAGGTCCCCGGGCAGGCCGGTGACCTCGCCCACGAACTGGGTCAGCACCGAAGCCAGCCCCTGGCCGACGCAGGCGGCGCTGGTGTAGATGCCCACCTTGCCGTGTTCCACCTTCAGCTTCACCCGACCCACGTCCGACAGGCCCACGCCGATGCCAGCGTTCTTCATGCAGCAGGCGATGCCGGCGTCGGGACGGCTCTCATAGATCTCCCGCACCGCCAGCAGGGTCTCCTTGAGGGCGGTGTCGGGATCGGCGATCTGGCCGTTGGGCAGCACGTCCCCGGCTTCCACCGCATTGCGGAAGCGGATCTCCCAGGGGCTGATGCCCACCTGCACCGCCAGGTCGTTGAGGCAGCATTCCATGGCGAAGCAGGACTGGGTCACTCCGAAGCCCCGGAAGGCCCCGGCGGGCGGATTGTTGGTGTACACCGCCCGGCCCAGGATGGAGACGTTGGCGATCTTGTAGGGGCCGGCGGCGTGGGTGCAGGCCCGCTGCAGCACCGGCCCGCCCAGGGAGGCGTAGGCGCCGGTGTCGGCCAGCAGGCTCGCCTTCATGGCGGTGAGCCGGCCTTCGCCGTCGCAGGCCACGGTGAACTCCATCTCCATGGCATGGCGCTTGGGGTGGACGCGGATGCTCTCCTGGCGGTCCAGGGTCAGCTTCACCGGCTGTTTCGCGATCCAGGCCAGCAGGGCCGCGTGGTGCTGCACCGACAGGTCCTCCTTGCCGCCGAAGCCGCCGCCCACCAGCTTGCTGACCACCTTCACCTGGTCCTTGGGCACGCCCAGGACCCCGACGATGCCGTGGTGGTCGTCGTAGATGCTCTGGGTGCCGGTATAGACGGTGAGGGTCCCGTCCGCTTCGGGCACCGCCAGCGCGCTCTCCGGTTCCAGGAAGGCGTGCTCGGTGGGCGGGGTGCTGAAGGTGTGCCGGGCCACGTGCGCGGCCTGGGCGATGGCCGTGTCCACGTCGCCCCGGGAGAGCACGGTGCGGGCCAGCAGGTTGCCCTTGGGGTGCAGCTTTGGCGCACCCTCGGCCAGGGCCGCGGCGGGGCTGGTGAGGGGAGGCAGCTCCTCGTACTCCACCTTGATCTTGGCCAGGGCCGCCTTGGCCTGGGCCCGGGTCCCGGCCGCCACCAGGGCCAGGGCGTCGCCCACGTAGCGGGTCTCCTCGCCCACGGCGATCATGGCCGGCCAGTCGGGCACGATGTGGCCCTGGAACCGCTCGCCGGGCACATCCCCGGCCGTGAGCACCAGCACGACGCCAGGCTGGGCCCGGGCCTCGGTGGTGTCGATGGCCAGCACCCGCACCCGGGCTTTGGGCGCCCGCAGCGCGGCCCCGTGGAGCATGCCGGGCACGAACATGTCGTTGACGTACTCGCCGGTGCCCAGCACCTTGCCCCGGGCATCCGGGCGCGGCACCCGCGCGCCCACACCGCCGGCGAGACCGGCGGGGAGCGGCTGGTCCTCCCGCAGCAGTTGGGCGGCTTTGAGGATGGCCTGTTCGATCTTCGCGTAGCCCGTGCACCGGCAGATGTTGCCATGGAGGGCCTTCTTGACCTCGCCGCGGCTGGGGTCGGGATTGGCGTCCAGCAGCCCCTTGGCGCTGATGACCATGCCGGGGATGCAGAAGCCGCACTGGACCGCCCCCGCGTCCGCGAAGCTGCGGGCGTAGATCTCCTGCTCCCGCGGGGACAGGCCCTCCACCGTGGTCACCTTCCTGCCGCCCAGCTTGGCGGTGGTGAACAGGCAGGCCCGGCTGGCCTTGCCGTCCACCAGCACCATGCAGGCGCCGCAGGCGCCCTCGGAGCAGCCGTCCTTCACCGAGGTCAACCGGAGTTCATCCCGGAGGAACGCCAGCAGGTTCATGTCCAGGTCGGTGGTGTATTCCTGGCCGTTGATGGGGAGCGTGAACATCGTCTGCGGCCTCGTGGGACAGACCAGAGTCTATGCTCCAAGTATACCTGTGAGATCCGTTCTCACGGTTAAAAAATACAAAACGACCAAAATTTTTTTGTCTATTGAAAAAAAGCGACGATGACCCGTTTTCAGCGGTAGACTTCGCGCCGGTTGCCGATGCGCACCACCAGGACCAGCAGCTCGCCGTCCTCGATGGCGCAGATGATGCGGTAGTCCCCGACCCGGTATTTCCAGAACTCACCCAGCTCGGAGCCCTTCAGGGCCTCCCCGATGCAGCGGGGATCCTCCAGGGGGGCGACCCGCTCATGCAGGAACTTCAGGATCCGGCGAACAACCGCTTGATCGAGACCCCGCAACCCCTTCTGCGCGACGGGTGAAAGCTCAACTCTCCAGGCCATATTCACGCATCACGTCGGCGAGAGGGGTGGTCTTGACCCGGCCGGCGCGGATCTCTTTCAGGGCACGCTCGGCCAGGTAGAGGTCCTCCAGGTCGTCCAGGTGCTCCAGAATGGCTTCCCGGGCATAGAAGGTCTTGGTTCGGCCCGTGGCGGCTGCCAGGGCGTCCAAACGGCTTTCGATGTCGGCGGGGAGGCGGATGGCGAGCATGAGCTTGCTCCTTGCTATACGAGTATAGCGCCCCTTCCCAGCCTGGCAATGGCTTACCTCAGGTCAGGACATGCCAATGATGTTGCCCTCGGGATCGATGTCGATGATCTCGGCGGCGGGGACCTTGGGCAGCCCGGGCATGGTCATGATGTCCCCGGTGAGGGCCACCACGAACCCGGCCCCGGCCGACACCCGGACATCGCGGATGACCACCTCGAAGCCCTCGGGCCGGCCCAGCAGGGACGGATCGGTGGAGAAGGAGTACTGGGTCTTGGCCAGGCACACCGGCAGCCTGCCGTATCCGCCCTGTTCCAGGGCCTGGAACTGGCCGCGGACCTTGCGTCCGGCCGCGATGTCGCTGGCGCCGTAGATGCGCTGGGCCACGGCCCGCACCTTGTCCCACAGGGGCAGATCGTCGGGGTAGGTGAACTGGAGCCGGGGTCCGGGGCCCTCGGTGAGGCGCACGATCTCCCGGGCCAGGTCCAGGGCCCCCGCGCCGCCTTCGGCCCAGTGGGTGGCCAGGATGGCCTTGACCTGCGCCTCCGCGCAACCGCGCTGCACCGTCGCCACTTCCGCCTCGGTGTCGCTGGTGAAGTGGTTGACGGCGACCACCACCGGCAGTCCCCAGGATGACTTACCTACCACATGGGGCCGAACTTTCCTGCAAAGATCCTGGCCGAACCACCTTCATCCTACCTGGAACGGGCGGATTTCTTCCATGCACCGGACAAGGAAGCATCTGGAATAAAAATTATTTGCATGGTTAATTTTGGAATGTTTCAATAGGACCTGGAGCCGTTTTGGCGTTCCAGGGGGAAATTTTTGAACTTCCGCTTTGGAACGTTTTTGATCGCTGGATGAGACTTCTGGAACATAATTTTTACCTCTGGAAGGTTTTGATGGGAAACGACACCAGCCGGGAAACCCCACTGGGGCTGCACGCCCTCATCGAGCAGCTCGCCTTGGAAATACCGCGTCCCGCCGTACGCTCCTTGCTGGCCAGGGGTTCCCGCAGGACCTGGATCTCCGATGCAGGAGTCATCGAACACTACCCCCGAGCCTATGAACCGGAAGCAGGCCTGATCGGCCAACTTCGCTTCGCCCTCAGGTATGAGCCTCTTGATCTGGGGGTTTACAAGGCAGCCTTCAACCGGATGGACAAGACCGAACTCGAACGGTGGATCCAGAACGAACCCAACGGAATCTTCGCCCGCCGCGCCTGGTACCTTTACGAGCTGTTCTCAGGCCGCACCCTCGATGTGGCCGATCTGAAATCAGGCCCCTACATCGATCTTCTCAACCCGGACTTGCACATCGTGGGTCCGGCCGTCAGGATCCGGCGCCAGCGCATCTTCGCCAACCTGCTTGGCAACAAAGACTACTGCCCGTTGATCCGCAGAACCGGAAAGCTCACGGCGAATTTCACCAAACATCTCCCCGAGCGCGCTCACGCCCTGGTCTCAGCAGTGGACCCCACCGTCCTGAAGCGGGCCGTACACTATTTATTCACAAAGGAAACCAAGTCTTCTTTCGCCATCGAGGGCGAGACGCCCAACGAAAACCGCACGAGCAGGTTTGTCGCAACGCTCATGCGGGCGGACCAGTTTGATCCAACCAGGAAGCAGTCACTCATCGAGCTTCAGAACGCCATTGTCGACCCGCGTTATGCCCAGAAGGACTGGCGCGATCTTCAGGTCTATGTGGGCGAGACCCTTCCGGACTTCTCCCAGCGGGTTCATTTTGCTTGTCCAAAACCCGAGGATATTCCATCGCTCATGGATGGCTGGATGCGCATGATCTCGGGACTCCTGGACCCGGGCAGCGCGGTCGATCCGGTGTGCGCGGCGGGCGCCGGCGCTTTCGGATTCGTGTTTCTGCACCCGTTCGTTGACGGCAACGGACGCCTCCACCGGTTCATCGTGCACAATGTCCTCGCCAGGCTGAAGTGGACTCCCCAGGGCGTCGTCTTCCCCGTCTCCGTGGCGATGCTCAGGGACATGGCCGCATACGACCGTGCATTGGAGGCCTTCTCCTCCGCCATCGCGCCTTTCGTCCATTACCAGCTGGATGCCGATCAGAGGATGCTGGTCGAGAATGAAACTGCAGATCTGTACCGCTTTTTTGACGCCACGGTACAGATGGAGTACCTGTTCGCCTGCATCGAGGAAACCATTGACCAGGACCTCAAGGAGGAGCTTGAATTCCTCGCTTTCTTCGACCTGGCCCTGAGGTCGGTCATGGAGATCGTCGATATGCCGAACCAGCGAGCGACGCTCCTCATCCGTCTCATCCACCAGAACAAGGGCAGACTCTCCAGCACCAAGCGGAAACTGTTCCAGGAATTGTCGGATGCGGAAGTCGAACGGATCGAATCCGCCATTCTGGCAGCGGCAGGCGAGGCGGCAGGGTAGCGTTCCTTCAGCGCCCGGAGCGTCTCCACCCTCGACCGGATCCCCCAGGAGGAGGGTTGGGGGGGACTATCTCATTGACATTATTTAATAAATATTTATATTTCTTTTTGAGACCAACTCTCACCTCTTCTTGGAGTCAGACATGAGATTTCCAACCCTCGCCGCCCCGTTCGCAGTTGCCGCCGCACTGCTTTGCGCCGCTTCGACCCTGACCGCCCAGGATATATCCAAGTTGGGCAAGGATGCCAACAAGGATTGCGGGCCCAGCCTCATTCAGAACAATTCCAAAGACACCTGGCAGATTCGGACTTCGGATCGATTCGGGTCTTGGGTTCAAATAAAGATTTATAACACTGATGATATGGCGCTGACCACCCCCATCAAGACCCTGGATGGATCGGGCCAGAAGTTCGCGCTGGACCCGGGCAAATCCGTGAAAATGGTCGTCGGCGGCTCAAAGTATGCGCTTGGCTTGGCCGTGCACTGCAATGTGAGCTTCGATCGGATCAGCGGAGCCAAGAAAGAGGACCTCGCCAGGGTATTCTTCAGCCACGCTTGCCTTTTCGGTAATGCCGTTTCCAAGGCGGACCTGATCGACAAATTCAAATCGGTTGGTCTCACCATCCCGGACAAGGTGAAAGAAGTCCTCGGCAAACTTGAACCGGAACCGTTGAAAGTCAAGGAGCCGGCCGACGCGACGAAGTGGAAAAACAAGGACCTGGACATCGACCCGAAGATGTACACCAAGGCCGGCACTGGCCCCTTCCTGATCCTCAAATAAACCCGCCCGCTATTTCCCGAGCACCTTCTCCGCGGCATCGAAGATCTTCTGGTAGCCGGTGCAGCGGCATAGGTGCCCCGACAGCTCCCGCCGGATCTCGGCCTCGGTGAAGGTGCGGCCGCTGTCCAGCAGGGCGGTGGTGGAGAGCACCAGGCCGGGGGTGCAGAAGCCGCACTGGATCGCCCCCTCGTCCACGAAGGCCTGCTGCACGTCGGACAGCTCCCCGTCCTTTTCGATCCCCTCGATGGTGACGACGGTCTTGCCGTTGGCCCACACGGCCAGGTAGATGCAGGAATTGACCGGGGTGCCGTCCACCAGGACGGTGCAGGCGCCGCACTCGCCCACGGCGCAGCCCTGCTTGACGCCGGTGAACTGCAGCCGGTTGCGCAGGACGTCCAGCAGGGACTCGCGGAGGTCCACCTGGAACTGGTACGGCTTGCCGTTGACGGTGAGGGCGAGCTGCTTCAGGGTGGCGATGGCCGCCGTGTTGCTATTCAGCATGTCGACCTCCCGCGCGCTGGGCCGATTCCAGCACGGCCCGTTCAGTGAGCACTTCCACCAGGTGTTCCCGGTAGTCCTTGGATGCCCGCCAGGAGGTGCGGGCCTTGGTGGCCTTCACCGCCAGCTTGCCGATCTCCCTGCAGCACTCCACGGTGACCGGGCGGCCGATGGCGTAGGCCTCGGCCTCGGCGCAGCGGATCGGCACCGGCGCGGCGACCCCCAGGCCGATGCGCAGGTCCTCGAAGGCGCCGTCCTTCACCCGGCAGATGACCGATACCCCCAGGGTGGCGATGTCCATGGCCTTGCGCATGGCGAACTTGATGTAGTGGCCGCCAGTGCCCTGGTAGCTGGACCGGGGCACCAGGATGGCGGTGAGCAGCTCGCCGGGGCGCAGGTGCACCTTGCCGGGCCCCGCGTAGAACTCGTGGATGGGGATGATCCGCTCGCCCTCGGCGCTTTCCAGCCGGAGCAGGGCGTCCAGGGCGAACAGGGTGGACGCGCTGTCGCCGGAGACCGCGCCGTTGCAGATGTTGCCGCCGATGGTGGCGACGTTGCGGATCTGCGGCCCGCCCATGGACACCGCGGCCTCGGCCAGGCTGGGCAGGTGCTCGCGGATGATGGGATCCTCGAAGATGCGGGCGAACGGCGCGGTGGCGCCAATCACGATGGTGCCGTCGGCGCGCAGGCTGATGGCCTCCAGCTCCTTGACGTTGCGCAGGCTCAGCAGCTGGGACCAGCCCTCGCCGCCGTGCTGGACGCGGATGAGGACGTCGGTGCCGCCGGCGATGATGCGCAGGCCGGGATCGGCGCGCAGCATCTCCACGGCGGCTTCCAGCGACTCAGGCTCTTGCAGGACTGAGATGTTGAACATCGTCGCCACTCCTCTCGCTAAGCTTGCCCAATTCCTTGAATTTCTCGAACACCGTCTGGGGATACAGGGGGATCTTGTGGAAGGCCACGCCGGTGGCGTCCAGCACGGCGTTGCGCAGGGCCGGGGCGGGCGAGATCACCGGGCACTCGCCCAGGGACTTGGAGCCGAAGGATCCGGCGGCGTCGTGGGTCTCCACGAAGGCGGCGTGGATGGTGGGGGTGTCCAGGATGGTCGGCAGCTTGTAGTCCAGCAGGTTGTTGTTCAGGGACTTGCCGGTGGCCGGGTCGAACAGCATCTGCTCCAGCAGGGCCGCGCCCAGGGCCATGCTGACCCCGCCGTGCACCTGGCCCTCGGCCAGCTTGGGGTTGATGATCACCCCGGAATCGTGGACGTTGTAGAGCTCCAGCACCTGGATCTTGCCGGTCTGCATGTCCACCTCCACGGCCATGAAGGTGACCCCGTAGGACATGGCGTTCACCCGCACATTGGCGGAGACGTCGCTCTTGATGGGGTCGGCGTAGATGCGGTCGTAGTAGGAGTCCATGGCGATGTCCTCCAGGGAGCAGAGCGTGCGGCCCAGGGCCCTTTCGACGATGGCGCAGTCGCGGATGTCCAACTCGTCGGGGGTGAGGCCGCACTTGCGGGCGGCGATGGCCAGCACCTGGTCCCGGGCCTCCAGGGCGGCCTTGCGCACGGCGACGCCGGTGATGAAGGTCTGCCGGGAGGCGTAGGCGCCGGTGTCGAACGGGGTGATGTCGGTGTCCTGCACGGTGACCACGTGGACCATGTCCAGGGGGATGCCCAGGACCTCGGCGGTGATCTGGGCGAACACGGTGTCACTGCCCTGTCCGATCTCGGTGGCACCCACCTGCAGCGTCACCGAGCCGTCCTGGTGCATGACGATGCGGGCGCCGGCCAGTTCCAGCCCCACCGGGTGGGTGCCGGAGGCGTAGCTGAAGCAGGCCATGCCCAGGCCCCGGCGCAGGTGGCCGGTCTGGTTCGCGTAGGCCTTCTTCTTGGCGTCCCACTGGATCAGGGCCTTGCCCTTGTCGATACATTCGGGGATGCCGAAGGAGCGCACGATGTTCTTGGTGAGCGGGTCCTGGTGGCCGACGCTGATGAGGTTCTGCCGGCGGAACTCGATGGGGTCCAGCTTCAGCTCCCGGGCGATGTCCTCCAGCAGGCTCTCCAGGGCGAAGAACATCTGCGGCACCCCATAGCCGCGCATGGCCCCGGCCACCGGCAGGTTGGTGTAGACCGTCTTGGGCTCGAACCGGTAGCTGCGGAAGTGATAGAGGGGCCGGAACTTGGATCCGGCGGACATGGCGATGGAATGGCCGTGGGAGGCGTACGCGCCGGTGTTGCTCAGCAGCTTGACCTCGATGCCCTGGAGCATGCCGGCGTTGGAGGCGGCGATGCGCAGGTGGATCTTCATGGCGTGGCGGGTGCGGGAGTCGATGAAGACCTCCTCCCGGGTGAAGCTGCAGCGCACCGGGCGGCCGTGCACGGCCAGGGTCATGGCCGCCACCAGCGGCTCGATCACCACGTCCTGCTTGGCGCCGAAGCCGCCGCCGATGTACGGCTTGATCACCTGCACCTTGCCCCAGCGCAGGCCCAGGGCCTGGGCGACGATGCGCCTCACGATGTGCGGGATCTGGGTGGAGGAGTTGATGACGACGCGGCCGTGGCTGTCCACGAAGGCGAAGGCGGTCTGGTTCTCCAGGTGGCAGTGCTGGACGATGCTGGTCTCGAACTCCCCTTCGAACACCCGGTCGGCGGTGCGGAACTCCGCGTCGATGTCCCCGTACTGGGCGCCGAACGTGCTGACGATGTTGCTGGGCCGCTCCTCGTGCAGCACCGGGGCGCCTTCCTTCATGGCGTCCTCGGGGGTGAGCACGAACGGCAGCACCTCGTACTCCACGTCGATGAGGTGCAGCGCCTTCTCGGCCGTGAGCAGGTCCACCGCCACCACCGCGGCGATGGCGTCGCCCACGAACCGGGCCTTCTCGGTGAGGATCAGCCGGTCGGCCACATCCCGGTGGGCCACGTCCAGGGACCAGGGGTGCCCGGCGGTGGGGAACTTGATGGACGGCAGGTCCTTGGGCAGGATGACCGCTTCGACCCCGGGCAGGGCCTGGGCCCTGCTCACGTCGATGCGCTTGACCAGGGCATGGGCATGGGGGCTGCGAAGGACTTTGCCCACCAGCATGTCCCGCTCGAAGAAATCCTCGGAGTAGCGGGCCCTGCCAGTGACCTTCTCGATGGCGTCCAGTCTCTGGACACTCTTGCCCACAATCTTCAAGCTCATGGTCCACCTCGATCAACCGAGACCGCGGCGGCTGGAGCCCGGCCCTGCTGATGGCCCTCAGTATGGAAGGCCCTCCGCGTTAATTCAATTTTTATTCATTGATGAGTAAAATTTTTCAGTGAGGTAAAGTTTATTGGATCTGGACGCCTTGTCCGGGCTCTGCCCGGACAAGGCGTCCCTGCAGTTTGGACATTCCGT
>PLUC01000225.1 GCA_003165415.1 Holophagaceae bacterium | reverse complement strand
AAAGAAAACCTATTTTGAAATGACATAACTTCCCTAATTTATTATCTTGAACCAATTTCGCCCAAATTGGCCCAACCCCCAAAAACAGATTCTGATTCTGTCAGGTGAGGTTTCAAATCCTTCCTCCCCAACCAAAGAAAACCAAGTACTTACAGCCACCTTCATCGGTGGCTGGTCTTGTTGTTGTCCCACCTTTGTCCCACTTGGTTGGAATCCAGGCCCGCAGGTGTGGGCCACCCGCCCCAATCTGGATTGGTCCGGCGGTCTCGGTGCGGACCTCATGTCCACCAGCTCGGAGGTCCGGACCACCTGGGGCGTCAGACGCCGATCCGCTTGAGCAGGGCGAGCCGCACTTCCGGTTCCTGAGACTGGGTGTTTGGGGAGCGTATGATTTAAGATCATCCACAGTCAATGGACAAGGTGCGTTCAAATGGCTTACGAGGCTGAAGGTCCGACCGTGGTTCGCAATGGCTTATATGCTGGGATCATTCTGCTGGGAAGCGCCTTTGGCCTGTTCGTGGCGTTATGCCTGGCCATCCTGGCCCTGGCCAACTTGTTCCCGCTGAACCTATTGACGGTCCAGAGGGGTGTGGACGCCTTGCTCTGGGCAGCCTTCGCCGCCTACGGCGCCTTGATGGGGATTTCCTGGTGGGGCAGGGGACGGAGGATGGTCTTCTACTCGGCCCGTCTCGATGAGCGCGGTGTGGACTTTCGTCTGGGCACCCGCCGGCATCCGGATACCTGTTTCTTCCCCTGGGGCGAGATCAGGGCGGTCGGGCACAAACGGAAGGGCAATGCCCAATACTTTACGGTTTTCGGCAGGGACGGAAGTTCGGTGGAGTTCTCGGCCTACACGTTTGCCCGCCCAAAGCGACTGGCCCGGCGCATTGCTGAACACGTGGGCCAGAGCATCCAGGAAGCCTGAACGGCAGTTCCGGCACCGGAACCGGCCGTTGCGGGTGCCGTGCGAATAGCTGGAGATGTGTGGAATCCTTGGTTTCATCGGCTTGGACGAAAAAGCCAAAGCTAGTGCACCCGCCTGAAATACCTGGAGCAGATGGTCGGCGGCGGGGTGCACTTCCATAGGGGCACAGCCCCTATGGCGCGAAGCCGCGCAGGGCGCGACTTCGCTGTCACCCCTGGGGGCTCTGCCGAGCCCCCAGACCCCCGCCACGTGGTGCCCTTAAACGCCTCGGTTGAACCAGATATTTCGCGTGGGCACCACTAGGCTGTTCCAATTCCTCCAGTAGTGGCGAAAATGATTGAATCAGGTCCATGGATGGAGCTACCTATGTTCGACTGGTGGGACATCCTCAGTTCCCTCACTCGGGTCCACGCCTGGGCGCAGATTCTCAGCGTGGTGTTCCTCGTGCTGTCGGTCTCATCGTTCTTCCTCACCCTGAAGACGTCCTCCAGGATCGCCTTCCTGAAGGGCCACGGCCCAGAGGCGGTGGGCGCCCAGGCGCCGGCACCGCCCCGGCCCCCGGTGCAGGCGCCCCCCGCCCCTCCCACTCCGGCGGCGGCCAAGCCCGCACCGGTCGCCCCTGCCGCCCCGGTGGCCGCCAAACCCGCGCCGGCAGCCCCTGCCGCCCCGGCGCCAGTCAAGCCCGCCGCCGATTCGGACACGGCCCAGTACCACATGCCCGCCGCCCTCAAGTCGCGGCTGGTCACGCTCCTGCGGGCGCGCCCAAAGGGCAAGGTGAGCATCACCAGCATCAAGGGTGCTGCGAATGCCCAGGCCTATGCCGCTGAGATCGCCAGCATGCTGGCCTCGGCCGGCTGGGAAACCGTCCGGCTAGGCCCCATGTTCGATCGCCCGGGCACCAAGGGGCTCCATTTCATGATCAAGAGCGCCGATTCCGAGCCGGAGAATACGAAGTACATCATCCACTCATTCATGGAGGCGGGCCTCAACCCCAGCACCGAACTGAACAAGTCCCTGCAGGAGGACACGCTCCTGCTGGTGGTTGGCAACCCGTAGTCCGCCTGGGCACGGCAAAGCGCCCCGGTGGCCCGGGGCGCTTGGTCTCGTTCTACTTTCCTAATTCTGGGTGTCGGTGGTGAGGGTGTTCTTCTCCACCTGGGCGCCCTTGACCTTGATCTCGATCTCCACCCGGCGGTTCCTGGCCTGCCCTTCAGAGGTCTTGTTGTCGGCGATGGGCTGGTCGGGCCCGGCGCCCATCGTCATTACGAACATGGTGGGGATACCGGCATCCACCAGGACCTTGCCCACGGCGTCGGCCCGGCGCTTGCTCAGGGCCCTGTTGGCGGCCGGCGAGCCCGACGAGGAGGTGAAGCCGGTCACCCAGACGGTGTAGTCGCCCTTGAACGACCTGAGCTTTTCGGCGACCCGGCGGATGGCCTGGACGGCGGCGGGACCCAGCTCGGCGCGGCCGTTGCCGAAGTGCAGCACAGCCTGGTCCAAGACAATCTTGATGGGCTGGGGGGCGGGAGCTGGCGCCGGCGGGGGCGGCTGGACTACGGGTGGGGGCGGCGGGGGCGGCTCGACCACGGGTGGAGGCGGCGGCAGCGGTTCGGGGGCCTGCATGACCGGTGCGGGCGGCGGCGGGGCGGCGGGCGCCGGTGCCGGGGGAGGTGCCTGGGACGGGGCGCCACCGCCCCAGCGCACGCCGAGCCCCAGAGTGAGGATCCCTTCATAGTGCGGATTTGTCACGTCAACCCACATCCCGCGCCCTTCCAGTGAAAAGATGAAGTGGTCGCCCAGGGGGGCCTGCAGCCCGAGCCCGGCGGAAAGGTTCACCACGTCGGCGGAACTCGTCTTGTAGGACCAGGGCGCCTGCACCTGGCTGGCCCCGACCCCCACGAAGGCGTAGGGAGTGACACTCTTGCTGCCGGGGTTGAAGTTGAACAGGCCCGAAAGGAATTCGCTGGTCTCGGTCCCGTCGGCCATCCCCGTCCCCTTGTTCTCCTTGAGCTTCCAGGAGAGGCCGGACAGTTCGAGGCCCCACCGGTCCGACAGCCAGGTGCCGGCGTCCAGCCCGAAAGCCGCGCCGTTCTTGATGTAGCTGGAATGGGGAACCATGGCGGAGCCCTGGAGTTCCAGCCAGCTGGTTCCCTCCTGGGCGTAAAGACTGCCGGACGCCACGATCAGCAACATGAAACCTATACGTTTCACGGGAACCTCCTGAGTTTGGGGAATCATTCGAGTTGCATTATTCAGGCTCATCCAGGGAGAGGTCAATTCATTTTATTGAAATTCCGCAGACCGTTCCCACGCTTCCCGGAACCAGGTCGTCCCTGCCCTCGGATCCCGCGGCGAGCAGGAGCCGTTGGTGTTCTGCATCTTCAGCCCGCGGGTGCTGAAGGTGGCGCTGTTGTGGGCAAAGTGTTCAAAGGCCTTCGCCCACCCCTGCCCCCGTCCATCCGAACCGACCCAGGTCGAGGTTCCCCGCGTCATCCACCTCGACCCCTTCCTCCCGCAGCCGCTGGATCTGCAGCATGGCGCCCCACCAGCGGCCCCGGCTGGGCACGTAGCCCTTGACGCTGACGATGCGGTGCCAGGGCAGGTCGGTGCCTTCGGGCAGGCCCTTGAGCACCATGCCCACCTGCCGGGGCCGGCGCGGATAGCCGGCCATCCACGCGATCTGGCCGTAGCTGGCCACGGTGCCTTTTGGAACCCGGGCCACCGCCCGGCACACCGCCTCCCGGAAGGCCTGCCGCTCCTCCATCAGCCGTGCCTGACCCCGGGCTTGAGGGCGACCGGGATCCGGCTGGAGAAGCCGCCTTCATAGTCATGCCAGTGGTCCAGGTCCTCCTCGGGGAAGGCCCAGCACCAGTAGCCGTCGCCGGAATCGAAATCCACCAGCCAGGGTCCCTTCACATCGGGGCCCAGCTCCCGCACGGCCTCCGCCCAGGACTCCATCAACGATTCCAGGCGGGTCTGCAGGGACTCCACCCGGTCCTCCTCCTCGCGGTCCTCCGCGGCCTGCAGTTCCTCGGCCATGCTCGAGGCCAGCTCGAACACGGGGCGGGTCACTGCCTGGACCTGCGGCAGGACCACGCGGGCCTCCTCCAGGGTGAAAACTCGGGCCATGGGTGCCTCCGGTGCTTCATGATAATCACTTGATGCGAATTGTGCCCCTTCTCCCTTCCTCCTGCACGCCGGAACCCTGGCGCCCTTTCCCGGCCGCGGAACTGGCCTGGACCGGGACGCTCCATCCGGACTGGGTCCGGCCCTCCAGTGCCCCGCCGGTGCATGCCCTGCACCTGCCCTGGCAGCCCTGGGGCGCGGACCTGGGCGAGACCGCCCTGGCCGCCCTCCGGCCCGGGCTGGGCGCGGATTTCCTGGTGCTGCGGGCCAGGGCCCCGGAGGGCCGGATGGAGCGCTCCGCCTTCCTGGAGGTCATGGAGGGCCTGCTGGAGGTGACCCAGGGTCAGGGACCCAAGCTCGCCCTGCGGCCGGCTCCAGGGGCGGCCCCCAGCCTGGTGGCGCTGCTGCGCGAGGCCCGGGGGGAAGCGGTGGGGTTCTGCTGGGACGCCGGCCTCGGCGCCGACCTGGCCTGCTTCGAGGACCGCCTGTTCTGCGCCGTGGGCGAGCCCGGGGACGACTTCAGGCCGATCCAGGCCCTGGGCTACCGGTGGAACCTGGCCATCCCGGCCGGGGATCCCGCTACCCTGAGGCAGGTGATGGCCGACATCGAGCGCGATTTCCCGCCGGTACTTTTCCCCCAGGAGCGCCCATGAAACCCGTTCTGGTCATCGCCGGCGAGGCTTCGGGCGATCTGCACGGCGCGGAGATCCTGCGCGCGCTCCGGGCCCGCTGTCCCGGGATGCGCTTCGTGGGCGTGGGCGGGAGCCTGATGACCCCGTTCCTGGACCGCAAGCTGGCGGATGTCCAGGATCTGGCCGTGGTGGGCTTCGTGGAGGTGATCCGCCACCTGCCGCGGCTGCGCCGCCTGTTCGCCGAGATCCTGGCCGCGGCCGCGGAGGAGGGCATCGGCGGGGCGCTCCTCATCGACTACCCGGGCTTCAACATCCGGCTGGCCAAGGCCCTGCGCCGGGCCATGCCGGAAGTGCGCCTGCACCACTTCGTCTGCCCCCAGGTCTGGGCCTGGAAGCCCGGGCGGATCCCCGAGTTGGGCCGCACCCTGGACGTCCTGTACTGCCTGTTCGACTTCGAGCCCAGGCTGTTCGAGGGGTATCCGGTGGAGGCGATCTGGGTGGGCAATCCGCTGGTGGAGACCGCTGTGCCCGAGGTGGACCGGGCAACCTTCTTCAGCCGGACCGGGCTGGATCCGCACCGGCCCCTGGTGGCCCTGCTGCCCGGGAGCCGCGCGGGGGAGCTGCGCCGGCTCATGCCGCCGCTGGTCCAGCTGGTGGAAGACTGGCAGGCCCTGCCCGAGCGCCGGGCGGTGCAGTGGGTGGTGCCGGTGGCCCCCACCCTGCGCGAGGCCGACCTGCGCGCCCACCTCAGGACCGGCCCGGTGCACCTGGTGCATGGACTGGGCTACGCCGCCCGGGCCTATGCGGACGCGGCCCTGGTCTGCTCGGGCACCGCCACCCTGGAGACCGCGCTGCTGGGAACCCCCTTCGCCATCATCTACAAGCTGAATCCCCTCACCTACTGGGTGGCCAGGCGCTGGGTGCGCATCCCCCACTTCGGCCTGGCCAACGTGGTGGCGGGACACCAGGTGGCGCCGGAACTGCTGCAGGGGGAAGTCAACGCCAAGCGCCTGGGCATTGAATTGGCCGCCCTGCTGGATCCCGCCGTGGCGGACCCCATGCGGGTCGAGCTGGGGAAGATCCGGGCCCACCTGGGGCAGCCCGGCGCCGCCGGCCGGGTGGCCGATCATTTCGTGGCCAGGAATCAGGGCTGTCTGCTGTAGGCGGCGACGATGCCGTCCCACAGTCCCTGGTCTTTCAGGATGCGCTCGGCCACCGCCCTCAGGACCCCCATGCCGCCGGGAACCTGCACCACCCAGTGGGCCGCCGTCTTCACTTCCACCACCGCGTCCTGGGGGCAGCAGGCCAGGCCGACGCTGGTGAGGAGCGGCAGGTCGGCCAGATCGTCGCCCAGGTGGGCCACCTGCTGGGGTTCCAGGCGGTATTTGGCGCAAAGCTCGTCCAGCGCCGGTCGCTTGTCCAGGCGGCCGACAATGCAGTCCTCCACCTCGAGATCCCGGGCGCGCTGCAGGGTGGCGTGGGAGGTCAGCCCGGAGATGAAGGCCACCGGAATGCCGGCGCGCTGGAGCCACTTGATCCCGGCCCCGTCCCGCACGTTGAAGGTCTTGTCGTGGGTGGGTCCGTCGTTGTAGTGGAGCGCGCCGGTGGTGAGCACCCCGTCCACGTCGGTGCACACCAGACGGATCCCTTTGGTCCGCTCTTCCAAGGATTTCATCTGCGCCTCCGCTTTTCAGGATACGGTTGACAGGGGGTGGGCAAACTATTATTTTCTCATTGTCAACTGTCGGTGAAAGATGCCCGTGGCCTTTGGTAAGCTGTTCCTCATTTCGGGCCTGCTGGTCGGCCTCTTCTTCATGCTGAGGCGGATTCTGCTGCTGGCCCACGGAGGATCAAGCATGGAAGATTTGATGGCCCTGAAAGCAGCCGGCGCGCAGGTCGTCGACGTGCGCACCCCGGCCGAGTTCGCCCAGGGGCACCTGCCCGACAGCCGCAACATTCCCTTGGACCAGGTGCAGACCAGGCTCCCGGAGATCGACCCGGCCCGCCCCGTCCTGCTCTGCTGCGCCAGCGGTGGACGCAGCGGCATGGCCAAGGTGATCCTGGACAAGGCCGGCTTCCTGCAGGTCCACAACGCCGGGTCCTGGACCCGGCTTCAGTAGGGAGTTCCACCATGAAATCCACCGTCACTTGGAACTCAGGCCTGGCCTTCACAGCCCGCCAGGGCGGCCACAGCATCCCGCTGGACGCCTCCCTGGAAGCCGGGGGGCAGGACAGCGGCGCCAGTCCCAAGGGGCTCCTGCTGTCCGGCCTGGGCGGCTGCACCGGGATCGACGTGGTGGCCATCCTGGAGAAGATGCGGGTGCACCTGGAGGGGTTCGAGGTCCAGGTCAGCGCCGAACTCACCGACGAGCACCCCAAGGTCTTCCAGAGCATCCACCTGCGCTACGCGTTCCGGGGCCCGGGCCTGGTGATGGAAAAGCTGGAGAAGGCGGTGATCCTCTCCATGGACCGCTACTGCGGCGTCTCGGCGATGCTGGCCAAGGCCGCGCCCATCACCTGGGAAATCGTGATAGAGCCTTAACTCATACCGAAATGCTCGCGCAGCCGCGGCGCTCCGCCCCGGCTGGCCTCGATCTCTTCGCCGCCCGCGAGCCGCACGATGGCCCTGCCGCCGGGGGCGGGCTTCAGTCCCAGCACGGCCTCCAGCCGCACCAGGAGGTGCCGGTGGATGCGCAGCAGGCCCGAGCCGGGGAAGGCGGCCTCCACCTCGCCCAAGCTCTTCCAGTGGGTGCGCATGCGGGCGCCCGCATGGGCCCAGACCACCTCGCTCTCCACTTCGAAATAGGCGGTCTTGTGCAGGTCCACGAACACCACCCCGGCCCCGGCCTGCACCGGGTAGCGCTGCAGGGCCGGGGCCGCAGGGACCGGAGCGGGGGCCTTGGCCCACCGGTGCTCGATGCGCCGGAGGGCCCGTTCCAGCCGCGACGCGGTGATCGGCTTGAGCAGGTAGTCCACCGCCTCCGCGTCGAAGGCCTCCACGGCGTGCTCGGCGAACGCCGTGGTGAGCACGACGGGCACCTGCCCGCCCAGGGCCTTCAGGATGGCCAGGCCATCCAGGTTGGGCATGTGGATGTCCAGGAACACCGCCTCCACTTCCCGATGATTAATGATCCAATCATGCGCGCTCCGGCCTTCGGCGAAGCTGTTCACCACCACGGCCCCGGCCTCCTGCAGCAGGCGCACCAGCCGCTTCCGGCTCAGCGCCTCGTCCTCGGCCACCACCACCTTCAGTTTCCGCACGCTCACGATGCCTCCGGTTGCCACTGCACGGTGGCCACGGTCCAGGAGCCCCGGGCCGACAGGGCGAAGCTGGCCGGCCTTTCCGTCCACAGGGCCAGGCGGGCCTCCAGGTTGCCCAGGCCCACCCCCCGGCGCTCCCCCTGGAGGGGGCACCCGGTGTTCTCCACCGAGAGCTGGACTTCGGCGCCGATCCGGGCGCAGGCGATCACCACCTGCCCGCCGGCCTCGGCCGGGCTGATGCCGTGCTTGATGGCGTTCTCCACCATCGGCATCAGGTAGAAGGGCGGCAGCCGCAGCGCGCCGGCCCAGGCCGGCCACTGCCAGGTGACCTGGAGCCGCTCCCCCAGCCGCATCTGCTCCATGGCCAGGTAGGCCTCCACCAGCCGGCGCTCCTGCTCCAGGCTGATCAGGGCGGCGTCCCCGTGGACTGTGAGCATCCGGTACAGGTCCGCGAGCCCGGCGATCATCTCCTCGGCGGCCAGGGGGTCCTCGTGCACCAGCTCGGCCAGGCCGTTCAAGGCGTTGTAGAGGACGTGGGGCTCCAGCTGGTTCTGCAGGGCCCTGGCCTGGGCCTGGCGCAGCAGGTCCGCGGTCCTTTGCCCGCTGGCCTCGGTGGCTTCCTTGGCCGCGCAGACCCAACCGAAGGCGATGCCGAAGGCCAGGTTCACCAGGCCCAGGGCCACGCCGAAGCCGAAGGGCGGGCCGTGCCCGGCCGGCGGCATGGACGGGAACGGCATGGGCGGCGGCATGGACGGAAACGGCATGGGCGGCCGGGGTCCCGGCGGCACGCCCAGCAGGCGCAGGCTGAACAGCACCAGGCCCACCCAGACCAGGTCGAAGGCGGCCGCCTGGATGAAACCCCGGCCCAGCTCCGCGCGGTCCCGGTCGTCCCCGGTCCATTGCCAGGGCAGCGGGGACAGGGCGAGATGCCCGAACAGCAGGACGAAGGGCAGAAGACAGTCCGAGAGGGCCGTTGCGGGATTGCGGGAAACCAGTCGGAACAGGCAGAACATGCCCCCGACCAGGCCCACCATGAGCAGATTGGAGGGCACACTGACCCTCCTCAGCATCGATTTGATGACGATTTCCTGCCGCATGGAAGCACCTGGGACGGACCGGGGACCGCAGCCTTCATCAGAACAGGCCGCCGTCAGAATCGCCTGGAACCGGGGCCCAGTGTGCGAAATTCACCGCCGAACGTCGCTGCGCCGGGGCCGAGTGTCGGCCCGGCGCGGTTCCGGGCGGGCCGTGACCTGAAAACCCTGCGGCGGCCACCCTGCCGAACTTGCCTACCATCGTTTAAACGTTATATTTAAACATACTTGTCGGTGCAGACCGGCGCCCTGGCCGAGGCCGCCCCGACGGGGCGCTTCGTTCGCCCCCGCAGTCCCGACGTTCAGCCGTCTTTTTCCCCCGTTGAGCCCGAAGCCCATGGCTCTTCGGGAAAAAGGCGGTGCCGGCTTGGCAGGCGGCTTGCCCTTGGCGGGATGGACCGTGATCCGCCATCCCAGGAGGGAACAATGGACATCTCTAGTCTTTCCATGCTAGGAGCGTCGGGTGTGCAGGCCACCGCCCTGCTCGCCCTCCTCAATTCTTCCAGCGGCAGCGCCGACACCGGCACCGTCTCCGCCAGTTCCAGCGGCGCGGCCGATTCCGTGAGCATCTCCGCCGCGGGCCTGTCCGCCTCCAACGCCCAGGCCTCCCCCTTCATGACCGACCTGAACAACCTGGGGACCCTGCTCAGTTCCGGCGACCTCACCGGAGCCCAGACCCTCTACAACAGCATCGAGGCGAAGATGCAGGCCCATCAGGCCGCCAGCGGCACGTCCTCCACCACCGGGAGCTCCGCCAGCAACCCCATCGCCTCCGATTTCGCCGCCCTGGGCACGGCCTTGAGCAGCGGCAGCACCAGCTCCGCCCTGACCGCGTTCCAGGCCCTGCAGACGGACCTTGCCAACGGCCCCGGCTCGACGGGTTCCAGTTCCAACTCTTCCTCCAGCAACCCGCTGCAGACCGCCATGACCCAGCTCGGCAGCCTGATCAGCTCCGGCGACCTCACCGACGCCCAGACCTTGCTCTCCAAGATCGAGCAGGTCATGCAGAATGGCCCCTCCGCAAGCCAGGGCAGCACCAGCGCCAGTTCCAGCTCCAACACCAGTTCCAGCTCCAGCACCAGTTCCAGCACCATCGCCTCCGATTTCGCCGCCCTNNGCTCCGCCCTGACCGCGTTCCAGGCTCTGCAGACCGACCTGGCCAGTGCGGCTCCGGCCAGCGCGAGTGCCACCGGCACCAGCTCCAGCTCCAGCCAGGACGCATGGCTGCTGGCCGCCTACCTGAACTCCGGCTCCTTCAGCAGCTGATTCTTGTCAAGTGACCGCGCCGCCCCTGCGGAATTCCGGACGGTCCCAGCCGCGGCTGTCCAGGATGTCCCGCAGGGTTTCCACCGCATCCCAGACATCGGCGAAGCCCAGGTAGAGCGGAGCCATGCCGAACCGCATCAGCCCGGGCTCCCGGTAGTCGCCGATCACACCCCGGGCGATCAGCGCCTGCATCACGGCGTAGCCGTCGGGGTAGAGGAAGCTCACGTGGCTGCCCCGGGCGGCATGGTCCCGGGGGGTGGCCAGGGTCAGGGGGTGGCGGGAACAGCGCTGCTCCACCAGCTCGATGAACAGGTCGGTCAAGGCCAAGGACTTGGCGCGCACGGCCGGCATGCCGGCGCGCAACGTCACATCCAGACCGCACTCCACCAGCGCCAGGGACAGGATCGGCTGGGTGCCGCACAGGAANNAGGTACTTGTAGGTGCAGCCCACGGCGAAGTCGGCCTGGGCCGCGCCCAGGTCCAGGGGCACCGCCCCCGCCGAGTGGGCCAGGTCCCAGAGGGTCAGGATCCCGTGCCGGTGGGCCAGCGCCGTGACCTCCGCCATGGGGTGCATGGCTCCCGTGCGGTAGTTGACGTGGGACAGCAGCAGCACGGCCGCTTCCTCGCCCAGGGCCTGTTCCAGCGGCAGGCCGGCGTCGATCAGCCGCAGCTCGTAGCCCTGCTGGAGGAACTCGATCATCCCCTGGACCATGTACAGATCGGTGGGGAAGCTGTCCCGTTCGGAGACGATCACCCGGCGCCCGGGCCGGGCGGTCTGCTGGATCCGCAGGGCCGCGGCCAGGGCCTTGAACAGGTTGAGGGAAATGGTGTCGGTGAGCACCACCTCCCCTTCCCGGGCGCCCAGGAGCCGGGCCAGCTTGTCGCCCAGCCGCGAGGGCAGCTCGAACCAGCCGGCCTCGTTCCAGCTGCGGATCAGCCCGGCGCCCCATTCCGCGGCCAGGACCTGGGCGCCGCGGGCCAGGGCCGCCCGGGGCGGGGGCCCCAGGGAGTTCCCGTCCAGGTAGATCACGCCCTTGGGCAGGTCGAAGTCCTGCCGCAGGGCCGCCAGGGGATCGTTCCGGTCAGCCTCGGCGCAGCTTGAGCGGGAGTGCATCGAAGGCCTCCTTCTAGACTCCATGTCCGGGCTTTGCCCGGGCATGGAGTGGGGGAGTCTGAGGGGGGACAGAGAGCGAGCTCCGCGAGTGGGCGGTCCCCCCTCAGTCATATCAGGTGCTGCGCTTGCGGGGCGCCCGCACGGGGCGGGCCGTGGCCTTGCCGCTGCGGGGCGCGGTGCCCTTGCGCGGGCCGGTCTTGCCCCGGGGCCGGGTCACGGCCCGTTTCGGCTGTTTCGGCCGGACCGGGTGGGGCGCGGAGGGTTCCCGGGGCCGGGCCGGCGCTTCCGCCGGGACGGCGGGGGCGGCCTTCCGGCGGACCGGGGCGGTCTTGTCCTTCAGGGGCTCGGTGCTTTCCGTTCGCCGGGCGGAGGTCTCCCGGCGGCGGGCCTGGGCGCCGCTGCGGGTGGCGGGCGCCTCCTTCTGGCGGCTGGGCTTCAGGCCTTCGCCCGGGTCCAGGATCCGGCGCACCTTGGCCACACCGTCATCCTCGCCCTCGCCCTTGCCCCGCTTGCGGAAGGCGAACCGGATCGGGGTGCCGGTGAAGCCGAACGCCTCACGCAGCTGGTTCTCCAGGTAGCGCTGGTAGCTGAAATGCAGGTCCCGGTCGGTGTTGGTCTTGATCACGAAGCTGGGCGGGCGGGTGCCCACTTGGGTCATGAAGAACAGCTTGGGCAGCTTGCCGTCCACCGCCGGGGGCGACATGCGCGCGACCGTATCGCGCAGGAACTCGTTCAGCTTGCCGGTGGGAATGCGCCGGGCGTGGGCCTCAGCCACCTCGTGGATGATGGCGAACAGCTTGGTCACCCGCTGCCCGGTGAGGGCGGAGATGAAGATCATGGGGGAGTGCTGCAGGAAGCCCAGGTCGTACCGCAACTTCTCCTCGAAATCGATGGCGGTGAAGGTGTCCTTCTCCACCAGGTCCCACTTGTTCACCACCAGGACCACCGCTGCGCCGGCCTCCTGGGCGTAGCCGGCGATGACCGCGTCCTGGTGGGTGATGCCTTCCACGGCGTCCAGGAGCAGCAGCGACACGTCGGCCCGGGCCATGGCCTGCTTGGCCTTGAGGATGGAGAGCTTCTCGGCGCCCTCGTGGGTCTTGCCCTTGCGCCGGATTCCGGCGGTGTCGATGAGCCGGTAGATGCGGTCGTTCACGTGGAAGACCGTGTCCACGGTGTCCCGGGTGGTGCCGGCCACCTCGCTCACCAGGCTGCGCTCGTAGCCCAGCAGCCGGTTGGCCAGGGAGGACTTGCCGACGTTGGGCCGGCCGATCATGGCGAACCTGAGCTCTTCGGCGGGGTCGTGGATCTCCGCCTCCTCCGGGGTGCGGTGGAAGGGTAGCCGGGCCCGGATGCTCTTCAGCAGCTCGGGCACCCCGTCCCCGTGGCTGGCGGAGACCACGTGCACCTCGTCGAAGCCCAGTTCGTAGAAGGCCCCGTCGGGAGCGCCGCCCCGGACGCCGTCGATCTTGTTCACCACCAGGAGCGCCGGCTTGCCCTGGGGCCGGATCCGGGCCGCGATCTCGGCGTCCCCCGGGTTCCAGCCGTCCCTGGCGTCCACCATGAGCACCAGCACGTGGGCCTCCTGCATGGCGGCCTCGGCCAGGCGGGTGATGCCCTGGGTGATGACGTCGTCCCCTTCGAAGTCCAGCCCGCCGGTGTCCGCCAGCTCGAATACCTCCTCGGGATCCCCTTCTTCGGACAGGCAGGTGACGTTGCCGCAGCTCCGGTCCCGGGTCATGCCCGGCAGGTCGTGCACCAGGGCCGCCCGGGTGCGGGTGAGGCGGTTGAACAGGGTGGACTTCCCGACATTGGGACGTCCGCAAAGGGCTACGAGCGGGAGTTTCATGGGGCGACCGGGGAAGCGGTGGGCGGAAAGGCCCAGATTTCATGGTATTCCACTGGCCCCGGGGGGCGGCGGAAATGCCCGAAGGCACAAAAAAAAGCGCCCTGCGGGCGCTTCCTTGTTTGGCGGGGCTGACGGGACTCGAACCCGCGACCTACGGCGTGACAGGCCGTCACTCTAACCAACTGAGCTACAACCCCCGGTGCTGCTGGACCTGACTGTCAATTCACCATTTCTGGTGGGCGATGACGGACTCGAACCGCCGACATGCTGCGTGTAAAGCAGCTGCTCTACCGACTGAGCTAATCGCCCGTATCGCCGAAGGGAAAGCTTCCCACGGTTCGGCTGAGGGGTCAAGGTCAAAACCCGAGCTTGAGCAATGGGAAGGAACTTGCAAGAATCGTAGTCTCACCCGCACGCGGTCAAGTCCCAGCCGTTTCCCATGCGACTCCGAATTTCAGTACATTGAAATCAGGCCTCTGGAGGAATCTGTGTTTCCCGATGTGATGGCATCAACCTGGCAGCTCGGGATCATGATAGCGAGCGGCAACGAGGCGCCCAAGAGTTTCATGGACTCCCTGCCCGACCCCATGAAGCTGGACCCGGCGACGCTGATCTTCGTCATGGTCCTGGTCACCTGCCTGTTCCTGTTCATGAAGACGGTGTTCTTCCGGCCCCTGGTCAAGGTCATGGACGACCGGGAGGCGGAGATCCTGTCCGGCGCGTCCAGCCGGGCCGAGGCCGCCACCCTGGTGGAGGGGCGCCAGGCCGAGTACGCGGCCCGCCTGCGCGAACTGCGGGCCCGGGCCTTCGAGCACCGCAAGGCCCTGGCCGCCGTCGCCGGCCGGGAGAAGGAGGCCCTGCTGGCGCAGGCCCGCAGCGCGGCCGATGCGCAGCGCGCCGCCGCCCTGGCGCAGCTCGCCACCGCCCAGGAGGCGGCCAAGGTCGAGCTGCTGACCCAGGTGGAGGCCCTGTCCGAATCCATGGTCCAGCATCTCCTCAGGCAGGCATAACCCCATGAGACTTCGTCCGCACGCCCTCATCGCCGCCCCGTATGCCGTGGTCTTCGTCCTGGCCTCCGGCGCCGCCCTGGCCCAGGCGCCCCAGAGCGAACCCAAGCCCGAAGCCGCCGAAGCCGCCGAAGCCCCAGTGGCCGCGGAAGGCCACGCCGGGCACGCCCACCATCCCGAGATCAAGCTGTTTGGCAAGTCCCTGGGCACCCTGGCCCAGTTCGGGGTGACGCTGTTCAATTTCGCCCTGTTCGCCGGCATCCTGGGCTACCTGCTGAAGGGTGCCCTCTCCTCCGCGTTCAAGGCCCGCGCCAAGGACCTGGAGGAGAAGCTGTCCCAGGCCGAGCGGGACAAGGCCGATGCCGGCCGCCAGATCCAGGAGCTGGAGAACCGCATGGCCGGGCTCCAGCAGGAGCTGGAAGGCATCATGGCCAAGGCCGACGCCGACGCCGAAACCGAGAAGCAGCGGATCCTGGAGTCGGCCAAGGCCGAGGCCGCCCAGATCGTGGCCCAGACCAGCGCCGAGATCGACGCCCAGGCCCGCCAGGCGGAGGCCGCCCTGCGCGCCCTGGTGTCGGAGCTGGTGGTGGCCGGCGCGGCCCAGCGGCTGGAGGCCCGGATGCATGGCCCAGCGGCGGCCCAGGTGCTGAACCAGGCCATTGACCAAGTGGGAGGTGCCAAGTGAGCCATCGCCTCGTTGCCCGGCGCTACGCCAAGGCCCTGGCCGGGATCGCCGAGGACCAGGACGCCCTCCTGAAGCTGCAGCAGGAGCTGGCCGCCGTCACCGCGCTGGTGCGCGGCAACGCCGACCTGCAGCGGCTGGCGTTCTACCCGCTCCTGGCCCCCAGCCAGAAGGCCCGCGCCCTGGACGCGGTGCTGGAGGCTGAAGGGGTCGGCGCCACCCTGCGCCGGTTCTTCGGCGTGGTGGCAAGCGCCGCGCGCCTGAACCTCATCTACGAGCTCACGGCCGCCTTCGACGAACTGGTGGATGAGCAGATGGGCGTGGTGGAAGCCAGCGTCCAGACCGCCCAGCCCCTGTCCAAGCCCCAGAGCGCCGCCCTGGCAGCCGCCCTGTCCCGCCGCACCGGCAAGACCGTCAAGCTGAAGTGGCGCCTGGATCCCTCCATGATCGGCGGGGTCAAGGCCCAGATCGGCTCCACGGTCTACGACGCCTCCCTCAAGGGCCGGCTCCAGCTGCTCCAGGCTCGTCTCCTTTCCGCATAAACCTTTCCCGGCATTTCGGAGGATCGCTATATGGACATCCGCGCGGAAGAGATTTCCCGCATCATTCGCAGCCAGATTGAAGGCTTCGACGCCCAGGTCGACGTGTCCGAGATCGGCACGGTCATCAGCGTCGGCGACGGCATCGCCCGGGCCTACGGTCTGGAGAAGGCCATGTCCGGGGAGCTGCTGGAACTGCCGCACGGCGTGATGGGCCTCACCTTCAACCTGGAAGAGGACAACGTCGGCATCATCCTGCTGGGCGAGACCGATCTCATCAAGGAAGGCGACACGGTCAAGCGCACCGGCAAGATCATGTCGGTGCCGGTGGGCCCGGCCTTCGTCGGCCGGGTGGTGGACGCCCTGGGCAACCCCATCGACGGCAAGGGCGCCATCGCCTCCGTGGCCCAGAATCCCGTCGAGCGCATCGCCCCGGGCATCGTCGACCGGGAGGGCGTCAAGGAGCCCATGCAGACCGGGCTCAAGGCCATCGACGCCCTGATCCCCATCGGCCGCGGCCAGCGCGAGCTGATCATCGGCGACCGCCAGACCGGCAAGACCGCCGTGGCCCTGGACGCCATCATCAACCAGCGGGACACCGGCGTCATCTGCATCTACGTGGCCATCGGCCAGAAGCGCTCCACCGTGGCCCAGGTGGTGAAGACCCTGGAGCAGTACGACGCCATGAAGCACACCATCGTGGTGGCCGCCACCGCCTCCGAGCCGGCGCCGCTGCTGTTCCTGGCGCCCATGGCCGGCGCGGCCCTGGGCGAGTACTTCATGTGGCACGGAGTGAACGGCGAGCCCGCCGGCCCCGACAACCCCGGCCAGCACGTGCTCTGCGTCTATGACGACCTTTCCAAGCAGGCCGTGGCCTACCGCGAAATCTCCCTGCTGGTGCGCCGCCCGCCCGGGCGCGAAGCCTACCCCGGCGACGTGTTCTACCTGCACAGCCGCCTGCTGGAGCGCGCCTCCAAGCTGTCCGCGGCCCGGGGCGGGGGCTCCATGACCGCCCTGCCGGTGATCGAGACCCAGGCCGGCGACGTGTCCGCCTACATCCCCACCAACGTCATCTCCATCACCGACGGCCAGATCTTCCTGGAATCGGACCTGTTCAACGCCGGCGTGCGCCCGGCCCTGAACGTGGGCATCTCCGTGAGCCGGGTGGGCGGCGCCGCCCAGGTGAAGGCCATGAAGTCCGTGGCCGGCTCCATCAAGCTGGAACTGGCCCAGTATCGCGAGCTGGCGGCCTTCTCCCAGTTCGGCTCCGACCTGGACAAGGCCACCCTGGCCCAGCTCAACCGCGGCCAGCGGCTGGTGGAGATCCTCAAGCAGCCCCAGTACGTGCCCATGCCGGTGGAGAAGCAGGTGGTCACCATCTGGTCCGCCACCCAGGGCTTCCTGGACGACCTGCCGGTGGCCCAGTGCCGCCGATTCGAAACCGAGCTGCACGCGTTCCTGGACATCAACGCCCCGGAACTGCTCCGGGCGATCAAGGACACCAAGACGCTCTCCGACGAGACCAAGGCCGGGCTGAAGACCCAGATCACCGGCTTCAAGGAGACCTTCGTGGCAGCCCTGAACCAGCCCGTGGGGGCATAACCCATGGCCGGCCTACAGGACATTCGCCGCCGGATCCGGTCGGTGAAGAACACCCAGCAGGTCACCAAGGCCATGAAGATGATCTCCGCGGTGAAGCTGCGGAAATCCAAGGAGCGGCTGCTGGCCCTTCGCCCCTACGCGGACAAGATGACCGAAGTGGTCCGCACCGTCGTGACCAGCTTCCAGGAGGGCTCCGACCCGGTCCAGAGCCCCATCGCCCAGGCCTTCCTCGCCCCCCGCGAGGAGAAGAGGATGCGCCTGGTGGTGATCGCCAGCGACAAGGGCCTGTGCGGCGGCTTCAACGCCAACGTGCTCAGGCAGGCCACCCAGTTCGTGCACGGCAGCGAAGGCGAGCTTGCGTACCTGGACGTGGTGGGCAAGCGGGCCCTGGAATGGGCCCGGAAGAATGGCTACACGGTCGACCAGGAATTCCTGGGCGTGTCCCTGCCCAGCTTCGCCGAGGTGGCCGAGAAGATCTCCGCCCAGGCCGCCGACCAGTACGAGCGGGGCGAGATCGACGCCCTCTACGTGGTCTACAACCACTTCGCCTCGGCCCTGACCCAGATTCCCACGGTCCTCCGCATCTTCCCCATGGATATCGACGCCCAGGAGCCGGCCCCCGCGGAGGTGCCCCCCCTGCTGGAGCCGAGCCCCGAAGCGGTACTCTCCGCCCTGCTGCCCCGGTTCATCGAGACCACGTTCCTGCACACCCTGCTGGAGAGTTCCGCCAGCGAGCACGGGGCGCGCATGGCCGCCATGGACAAGGCCAGCAGCAACGCCGAGGACATGATCGCCCGCCTGACCCTGCACATGAACAAGATCCGCCAGGCCTCCATCACCAACCAGATCATCGAGATCGTGTCCGGCGCCAACGCCTGAACGCCCCCCCTGTCACGAGGTTCCCCCATGAGTGAAATGAAACAAGGCCGCGTCATCGCCGTCGTAGGTCCGGCCGTGGACGTGGAATTCGGCAGCCATCTCCCTGCGATCTTCAACGCCCTGCACACGGACGTCACCGACGGCCAGGGGCGCATCGCCAAGGTCACCCTGGAAGTGCAGCAGCACCTGGGAGAGAACCGGGTCCGCTGCGTGGCCATGCAGCCCACCGAGGGCATGGTGCGCGGCCAGCTGGTGGAGGACACCGGCGAGCCGATCATGGTGCCGGTGGGCCCCGAGACCCTGGGCCGGATCATCAACGTGGTGGGCGACCCCGTGGACGAGCGCGGCCCCCTGGGCACCACGCGCACCCTGCCCATGCACCGGGAAGCCCCCGCCTTCGTGGACCTGAACACCTCCGCCGAAATGTTCGAGACCGGCATCAAGGTCATCGACCTGCTGGAACCCTACGCCAAGGGCGGCAAGACCGGCCTGTTCGGCGGCGCCGGCGTGGGCAAGAACGTGCTCATCCAGGAGCTGATCAACCGCGTGGCCATCAACCACGGCG
>PLUC01000256.1 GCA_003165415.1 Holophagaceae bacterium | reverse complement strand
CGCGGGAGTCCGCGGATCTACGTCAGGCCCTGGTCGAGAAGGACCAGGTGATCGAGGAGAAGGACCTGGTGATCGAGGAGAAGGACCTGGTGATAGAGAAGAAGGACCTGGTGATCGAGGAGAAGGACCGCCTGATTGCCGACCTGAAACGGCGTCTTTACCGCGCCTGAATTTGCTTGGAAATGATTCTGGATAATGGGCAGGCGCAGCACTACTTGACCGCCAGTTCCACCGTCCGGGCCGAGACCCGTCCCCCAGCGATGATCAGTTCGCCCACGGCCACCGGCAGCCTGAACCGGCGCGGCCCGCAACTGCCCGGGTTGACCAGCAGCACCCCATCGCGGTCTTCGACCTTGGGCTTGTGCGAATGCCCGGAGACCACCACCCCGACGCCCCGCTCGCCCGGATCCAGGTCCAACTGGGCCAGATCGTGGAGAACGTAGATGAGGACCCCGCCCACCCGCAGCGACTCCGTCCAGCGCAGCCGTCCCGCCCATGGCCCCTGGTCGCAGTTGCCCCGCACCGCGGTGACCGGGGCGATGGCCAGGAGCTCGTCGAGGATGGCCGGATCGCAGATGTCCCCGGCGTGGATGATGCGGTCGCTGCCGCGCAGGAATGCCTTCGCTTCGGGCCGGAGCAGGCCGTGGGTGTCCGAAAGCAGGCCGACCCGGAGCGGCGCGGTATCCGGGTGATTCACGGGAAGCACGAACATGACTGAGGCCCCACCCCAAGGATACCCATCCACCACCTCTGCCGGGCCAGCGCCCATGCACCCCCATGCTAAGAAAAAAGAAACATCGTGGGTTATATTTTTGATTTTTCCCCTTAAATTGTAGCCAGCGAGGTTTCTTGATGAGCGAAAACGGTTTCAGCTCCACCCTGCAGCGTTTCATGGCGGCCTGCCTCCCGGGCTTCGTCCCCAGGGGGCCCATGACTCTGGCGGAGGCCCTGCCATGGGTGGTGCCCAAGGTGCGGCCGCGGTTCCAGTACGAGGCGCTCAGCCTGCACACCGGGAAATCCGGTCCGGAGTTCCGGCCCCTGGCGGGGATCTTCGCGGTGAGCCTGGTGGTGGACCTGCCGGACCACGAGATCGACGTGGACGCCGCCATGCTGGGGGCCTGGAACGTGGATTTCGACCGGCTGATGCAGCGGGCCCGCACCAACCTGCTGGCCCGGGGCGGCGAGGAGGGCTTCCAGGAGATGGGGCCGGGGCGCTACCGGTCCAGCTGGGAGGACAACCTGGACGGGAGCCGCATGCTGCTGCCGGGCATTCTGCAGCGGCTGAAGCTGCGGGGCGACCCGGTGGTGGTCCTGCCCAACCGGGACACCCTCCTGGTGGTGGGCGACCAGGACCCGTCCGGCCTGGGCTGGGCCCTGGAGGGCGCGCTGGAGTTCCTGAACGATGATCCCCGCTCCCTGAACGGCTGCCCCCTGCGCCTCAGGAACTACCACTGGGAACTGTTCCAGGCGCGGCGGGAGCATTCGGTCTGCCCGCTGCTGGCGCGGGTGGAGAAGCGCCGGCTCATGGAGGAGTACGCCCACCAGAAGACCCTGCTGGACCGGCGCCACGGCCAGGCCGGCAAGGCCATCACCGTGGCCCCGTTCCAGCTGGAGCTGAACCCCGCCGGGGAGACCACCAGCTACACCATCTGGTCCCAGGCCATGGGCGAGGCCTGGCTGCCGGTGGCGGACCGGGTCCGGCTGGCCTGGGAACTGGGCGGGGAGCGCGGCCGGGCCTGGGTGCCCTGGGAGAAGGCCCAGGCGCGGCTCAGCCACCTGCTGGAGCCGGTGGGGCTGTTCCCGGAGCGCTACCGGTTCAAGGAACCGCCTCAGGCCGGGTTGCTGGAGAGCCTGCTGGGGTAGCGGCATAAAAAAATAAAAATAAAATAAAGGAAATTTGACAAAAATTTATTATATTTTTGTACAGACCCGTAGCCCAGGTCGGCAAAGGAGCGCCATGGGAGGCAGTTGGCTCAAGACCCGTATGGATCGCCTGCTCGCCACCATCATCCCTTCCGCCGCTGTGCGCGGGCCCATCTCCCTGGCCGAGGCCCTGCCTTGGCTGGTGCCCAAGGTGCAGCCGCGGTTCCAGTACGAGGCCCAGGGCCTGCGCACCGGGCGGCCCGGTCCGGAGTTCCGGCCCCTGGCCGGCAGCTTCGCGGTGGGCTTGGCGGTGGACCTGCCGGACGAGGAGATGGACGTGAGCGCCGCCGACCTGCGCCGGTGGAACGCCGATTTCGACCGGCTGCTGCAGAAAGCCCGCAGCAACCTGCTGACCCGGGGCGGCGAGGAGGGCTTCCAGGAGATGGGGCCGGGGCGCTACCGGTCCACCTGGCAGGACGGCCTGGATGGCAGCCGCATGCTCCTGCCCGGGGTGCTCCGTGGGCTGCGGCTGGAGGGCGATCCGGTGGTGGTGCTGCCCAACCGGGACACCCTGCTGGTGGTGGGCGACCAGGACACCCGAAGCCTCAGCTGGGCCCTGGAGGGCGCGCTGGAGTTCCTGGACGAGGACCCCCGCTCCCTGAACGGCTGTCCCCTGCGGTTCCGCAACTACCAGTGGGAATCCTTCGACGCCCGGGCCGAGCACCCGCTCTGCCCCCTGCTGGCCCGGATCCAGAAGCGCCGGCTCAAGGATGAGTACAGCCACCAGAAGTTCCTCCTGGACCGCCGCCACGGCTCCCAGGGCAAGGCCATCACCGTGGCCCCGTTCCACCTGGAAAAGACCCCAGCCGGGCAGACCGGGAGCTTCACGGTCTGGTCCGAGGCCATGGGCGAGGCCTGGCTGCCGGTGGCGGACCGGGTGCGCCTGGACTGGGCCGCGGTCCAGGGCTGGGCGCCCTGGGAGGCGGTGCAGCAGCAGTTGAGCAGCCTGCTGGAACCGGTGGGCCTGTTTCCGGAGCGCTACCGCCTCAGGCAGGCTCCCCCGGCCGAACTGCTGGGGAGCCTGCTGGCGACCTGACCTCACGCGAAGGCTGCCGCGGGATGCCGAGCTTGATCCCGAACGGGCTGGGGACCCGCCCCGGTCTTCAGAAGGGAAGGGGTGGTGCGGTTTTCTGCTCTTTACCACCCTTTAGCTTGCGATGCACCCCGCTGCCGCCCGTGTTGGGGGTAACGGTGCCTTTCACCGTCAAGGGCTGGCTGGTGACTAGGCTTCCGGCGGAGTTGATGACCGTCAGGGTGTAGGCGGTGTCGCCCGACTGGACGATGGGGGTCTCCTGCCCGCTGGTGGCGCCCAGGTTGCCTGGGTTGATGAAGGCGGTGGCGAAGGCGTTGGAATCGCTGGTGAAGGTGGGAATCAGCACCGTTTTTCCGCTCGTGGGGTCAGTGCCCGTGGTGAACGAGATGATGCTGGGCGGGGCGATGACGGTGCTGGTGGCCGTTCCCTGGTAGGTCGTCGGGGGTCCGCCTGCGCCCACGGCTCCGGTCTGGGCTGCACTGGCCACGCAGGCCAGTTGAACGGAGCCGGAGGCTCCGGCAGTGAAGATGATGCTGGTGCCGTCGGTGGCGCCTTCAATGATGCTGCCGTTGGTGATGGTCCAGGTGAGGATGAACCCGTTCTGGGCCGGCGTGGAGGCGGTGTAGTTTGTATTGGCCGTGACATAGGCCGGCGCCGTGATGATGGGCGCGGCCGGGAAGGCCTGGGCGCTCTGTTCGAGTACGGCATCCGGGACACTGACGAAGAGGGTTCCGGTTTGCGGGTTCACGGCGATCCCGGTCGGGTTGTATAGCAGCGCGGGGACGGGACCCGGAATGGTCCCGACGAATCCCGGCGCGCCCAGCACCGTGGTCACCACGCCGGTGGGCGAGATCAGCCGGACGGTGCTGTTGCCTTGATCCGTCACGTAGACGTTGCCGCTCATATCTACGGTCAAGGCTGTCGGGGTATTGAAGCTCGCGGCGGGGCCCGTGCCATCGGCGGAGCCGAATTGCCCGGCGGTCCCGGCCAGGGTGGTCACGGTCCAGGTGGGGGTCTTGCCGTTGGGTGGGGCGATCTCGCGGATGGTGCCGTTGCCGGTGTCCGCCACATAGAGGTTCCCGTTGCTGTCCACGGCCACGGCACTGGGGGCGTTGAACGAGGGCGCCCCATCGGCGCTGTCGGTGTGGCCGGTCGTTCCGGCCGTCCCGGCCAGGGTGCTCACCTGGCCATTCTGGAGCATGCGGATGGTGTTGTTGCCGGTATCGGCCACATAGACGTTGCCGAGTCCGTCCACAGCCACGCTCTGGGGAGCGTTGAAGCCTGCGCCGCCAAGGGCCGCGCCGTTGCCGCTGCCGGGGCTGCCGGCCGTTCCCGCCAGCGTGCTCACCTGGCCGTTCTGGATCATGCGGATGGTGCTGTCGCCGGTATCCGCCACATAGACGTTGCCGGACCCGTCCACCGCCACCCCCTGGGGATTGGTGAAGGTTGCGGTTCCGACTGCGCCGTCATTGTTGCCGGGGCTTCCGGCCATTCCAGCCAGGGGTATGACCATGCCGCTGGGCGGGATCAGGTCGATGACGCTGTTGCCGGTATCAGCCACGTAGACGTTGCCCAAAACATCCGCCGCCAGGCCGCCGGGGCCGTTGAACCTTGCGGTGGTGCTGAACCCGGCGGCGCTGCCGGGATTGGGGGGCGTTCCGGCCAGGGTGCTCACCCAGGCGCTCACCGACCCGGTGGGCGGCGTGACCAGGCGGATGGTGCTGTTGCCGGTGTCAGCCACGTAGACGTTCCCGGAGGCGTCCACCCCCAAGGCCATGGGATAATAGAAACTCGCGCCCTGTCCGGGCCCGTCGGCATTGCCGGGCTGGTTGGCCGCCCCCGCATAGGTGTACACCACGGGGTTGGTGGCGGGGTTGGTGATCATGTCGACGACGCCGTCGCCCGCATCCGCCACATAGAGGTTGCCGGATCCGTCCACCGTCAGGTCGACCGGGGAAGCGTAGCTCCCCACCGGCAGGGTGGTCACCATCCCGCCGGGCGCGATCTTGCGGATGAAATTGTTGCTGGTATCCGCCACATAGATGTTGCCGGTGGTGCTGTCAAAGGCCACGCCTTCGGGATAATCGAACTGCGCGGCATTGCCCTGGCCATCCGCGTAGCCTGGGTTGCCGGGCATCCCCGCCAGGGTGGTCACCACCCCGCCGGACGTGATCATGCGGATGGTGCTGTTGTTGGTATCGGCCACGTAGACGTTGTGTGTATTGGGATCGACGGCCACGGCCTGGGGCTGATCAAAGCTTGGGGCCCCGTACGCGCTGTCAATGCTGCCGGTGGCTCCGGCCGTTCCGGCCAGGGTGCTCACCACGCCAGTGGAGGTGATCATGCGGATGGTGGAGTTATAGGTATCCGCCACGTAGACGTTGCCGGAGACGCTGTCCACGGCCAGCCCGAACGGCTTGAAGAAGCTGGGAGGGCCGCCAGAGCCGCTGTCGGTGCTGCCGGAAACCATGGGGGTCCCGGCGAAGGTGGTCACCTGTCCTCCGGACGTGAGCATGCGGATGGTGTTGTTCTGGGTATCCGCCACGTAGATGACGTTTGTGTTGGCATTCACTGCTATGCCGGCCGGGTAGGCGAACCTGGCGGCGGGGCCGGTGCCATCCACATCGCCGAGCCCTGTCGGCACCCCTGCCAGATCGGAAAGCGCGCCCACCAGCTGGCCCACCGGGGCGGTGGCGGTAGCGGTGGCGAATTGCGATCCGTCCGGGTTGTTGGCGACGCAGATGATATTGAGGTTTCCGCTGGCGGGAGCCGTGAAGGAGATGAAACCATTGTTCGGGTTCGGGTTCACGAACAGGACAGCGTTGGTGCCGCTGAGCGTCGCGGAGGTGACCAACCATACGTAGGTGTAGCTTCCGGTTTGGCTGGGGTAGGCGTTGACGGTGACGGAACTCCCCGCTGTGATGACGGGAGGCAGCACAAGGTTGATCGAATTTTGCCCAAGGCCAGGGCCGGTTCCAGAGCCTCCCGTAACCCGGAAGGAAATGGGCGAGGACGAAGTGGTACCGCCGTCGGTCACGGTGCAGAGCAGGAACAGAGGCCCGGCCGTGGTGGGAACGAAGGAAATGGATTGCCCGATGCCCGAGGTGGGGGTCAAGAGACAGGTGCCGGTCGAGACCGTCCAGGTGAACATGGCATTGGCTGAGTAGGTGGACCCCGCCGGGGCGGAAGCGCTGAGCCCGTAGGTCTGAGTACTGGAGGTGGGCAGGGGATAGGGTTGTGACCCAGATTGGACCGAGGTCGGGGTGACGGTGATGACCGGGCCCGCGGCCAGCCCCGTTCCACCGCCGGTCTGGACATCGACCGTCCAGGTACTGGTGGCCTGGTTGGGCGGATTGTAGGCCGTGAGGGTGTAGGTGGTATTGGCACTCACGCCGTTGGTCACCGTATAGAATCCATTGCCATTGGGGCTGGTGAGCGAGTTCACGTTGAGGTTGGTCCCGTCCGTGCCGGTCAGCCAGATCCCGTTGTTCGGGGTGTTGTTTGGGGTATAGTTGGTGACGCCGCCCCAGGCCAAGGCGAACGAGGCGGACTGGGCGACGGAGCCCGGGCCATTGAAGGACCCGATCACGGGCTGAGTGCTCCCCTGGCCCGACGAGACTATGACTGTGACCTGGGCTGTGGCCTGAACGCTACCATTGGAGGCCGTGAGGGTGTAGTAGGTGGTCGCACTCACGCCATTGGTCACCGTATAGGATCCGTTGCCTGCAGGGTTGGTGAGCGAGGTCACGTTGAGGCCGGTCCCGTCCGTGCCGGTCAGCACGATCCCGGTGTTCGCGGTGTAGTTGGTGACGCCGGTCCAGTTCAGGGTGAAGGCGGTGTTCGCCGCGACCTGACTGATGGAACTGGCGAAGGTCGTGATGGCGGGCCCGTTGTTCCCCTGGCTTGAGGAAATCTGAACCGTGACCAAGGCGGTGGACTGGCCGGCGGCCGTATTGGAGACCGTAAGGGTATAGGTCATGTTAGTGCTGTAAGGCACACCGCCAGTGATCTGGATGGAGCCGTTCGGCGCGGGGTTCTGCACGGTGATGTTTGTGAGGGTTTTGCTACTGCTGTCCACGCCGGTCAAGGTGAGCGAGGTGGCGTTGGTGACGCCGGTCCAATAGAGCGGGAACGCGGTATTCGGAGCGGCCGTGATCGGGCCGGTGAAACCCCCGATGCTGGGTGCGTCATTCGACGTGACTTGGACTGTGGTCTGGAGGTAGACGGGTGGGGCGGCGGAAGTGCAGCTGCCGGTGAGGGTATAGGTGGTGTTGTTGACAATGCCGGGCACGGTGAAGGAGGAAGCGCCCGGGGTTAGGATGGTCGAGGTGGAATTGCCCTCGGTGTCCACGCTGCCCAGGATGAGCTGGGAGGCGTTGACGCCGCCGGTCCAGTTCAGGTTGAACTGGGTGCCGGGATAGACCGAGGCCGGGCCGGCGAAGCCGGCGATGGTTGCCTGCGGCGGCACGGGATAGCCCGCGCCATCCTGGGGCAGGAACATTTCGATCAGGGTGCCGGGTGTGGCCGTGCTCTGATTGTAGGCGGCGATGCCGCCGGCGATGAACACAGTGTTGTTCGTGGTCAGGGTGGCGGTGTGGCCGGCGCGGGGAACGTTCAGCTGCGAGGCCAGGGTCAGGAAGGCATTCATCCCGGGGTCGTAGACCTCCCCGGAAGCGGCGGTTTCGATGGGGGCGCCGTTGGTGTAGGTGCCGCCGACCACCAGGACGCGGCTATCATACAGGTAGGTCGCGGTGGGCTGGTTCCGGGCGAAGACCAGGCTGGCGCCGAACGGGGCGAAGGCTCCGGCGCTATAGCTGTCGACGGTCTGCAGCGAACCGGAGGCGTTGCTCCCGCCCAGGAACAGGACCTGGGGCGTGGCGCCCGGCAGCAGCACCGCCGCCGCGCCGGTCCTTGGGGTGCTCATGGTGGAACCGGCGATGGCGGTGAAGGCGCCGGTGGCGGAGTTGTAGATCTCACCCGTGGCCTGGGCCTGGGCGGTGGGGGTGGAATTGTCCACGCCTCCGGCCAGGAGCACCGTGCCGTCCGGAAGGAGGGTGGCCGTGTGGCCGGAGCGGTAGGCCGTCATGGTCAGGGGGGCGGCCGGCGTGTGGGTGCCGCTGGGGGTGGCCAGGGCGGGATCCAGGATCTCGGCCGTGTTCAGGCTGGTAAGGCTGGTCCCCGGGGGGGTGATGCCCACGCCGCCGGCGACGAGCACGGTGCCGTCCCAGAGCAGGTTGGCGGTGTGGCCGGTGCGGGCCGAAGCCAGGTTCAGGATGAGCGAGCTGCTCTGGCTCAGTGGGGCTGTGTTGGCCGCCTGGGTTGGATCCAGGATCTCAGCCGTGTCGACCAGTTGTCCGGAGGCGTCCACGCCTCCGGACACCATGACCATCCCGTTGGCCAGGAGGGTGCCCGTGTGGCCGCTGCGGGCGGTGGTCAGGGTCAGGTACTGAGTCTGCCGGGTCTGGGTCGGATCATGGATTTCGACGGTGTTCAGGGCGTTGCCGTTGGCGTCCACGCCGCCGGCCAGCAGGACGCGGCCGTCCGCGAGCAGAGTGGCACTGTGTCTCGTGCGGGAGGAGAGCAGGGAGTCGCTCGACTCGTTGAAGGTTCCCGGGATCACGGTGGCGCCGGTCACCCCACTATTGAACTGATTGTTGTCGCTGTCGGTGATGGTCAATTGGTAGTCGGTGAACGTGGCCATGCCAGGGGTGCTGGGGTCCGGGATGGAGACCTGGGACTGGACGAGGGTGGATGGGGATGGATTGGTGAATGACCCCGTGACGGCGGTATTGCCCTGACTTGTTATCTGATAGATGATTCCGGTGGTGGGGCCGACGCCTCCCGAGAAGCTGACGGTGAACGTGGGCGTGGTGGGGGAGCCGATGGGCAACGAGGCCGGGTTGGCATAGAAGTTGGTGATGGCCAGGGGCCCCGACTCTGTATACAGAATGACCGGGCTGGAGGTGGAAGTCGTCAGATCGGTGCCGCCGGAATAGATGGCGGTGAGGGTATTTTTGGCCGCCGTGAAACCAGGGTGGTAGGGAAGGGTGGCCGTGCCGCTGGTCGGTGAGACCTGCTCACTGTCCAGGAACACCCCATTGTTGTAGAACGAGACGGTCTCGTTGTCGGTGCTGATCAGTCCGTTGGCGGGGGTGATGGTGGCGGTGAGGGTGACCGGGGCGCCGATGGTGGCGAGGCTGGGACTGACGGTCAGGGTAGTGGTGGAGGCGGCTGTATTGACGGTGACGGGGACCATGCTGCTGGAGGAAGTGAGGAAGTTGGTGTCACCGGCAAAGATGGCGGTGATATTGTTGCTGCCGCCGGCGAGGGCGGAGGTGATGAAGGTGCCTACGCCGTTGGTCAAGGCCATGGTCCCCAGCGTGGTGTTGCCGTCCTTGAGGGTGACGGAGCCGTTGGACGTCCCGCTGGCCGGCGCCACGGCGACCACGTTCGCGGTGAACGTGACGGAATTGCCGAACGTGGGTGAGGAGGAACTGACGGTCAAGGTGGTGGTGGTGGAGCCCTGGTTGACCGCCTGGAAGGTGGGCGCTGAGGTGGTGCCGTTGAAGTTGATGTCGCCCGAATAGGAGGCCGTTATTGAATTATTGTTGCCCACGGGGAGGGTCGAGGTGGTGAGGCTGGCTTGGCCGGCGACCAGGGTCGCGGGGAGGCCAAGGGGAGTGCTTCCGTTAAAGAAGGTCACGGATCCGCTGGGCGTTCCGGTGGCGGGCGAGATGGGGGCCACGGTCGCCGTGAAGGTGACGGGCTGGCCATACTTGGGGCTGGTGGGCTGATTCAGGGTGACCATCGCGGTGCCCATGGCCACCGTCTCGGAGAGGCTGCCGGAGCTGCCGACGATGTCGGTGACACCACTGACGGTGAGGCCACTGTAGGTGGCGGTCATGTTCTGGGTGGAACCGGTGGCCAGGACCTGGGTCCAGCTGGCGATGCCGTTGTTGAGGTTCTGGGCGGTGCCCAGCACCGTGGTACCGTCCATGAAGGTGACGGTGCCGGTGGGTATCGCGTTGCCGGGCGAGGTGGCGGTCACCGCCGCGGTGAGGGTGACGAGTTGGCCAGCGACGGGGGCGCTGGGGGAGGCGCTGAGGGCGGTCGAGGTGGTCATCGGGTCCATGACCTGGCTGAGGCCGGCGCTGGTGGACCCGGCGAAAACCGAATTGGAATTCGCGGTATAAACGGCAGTGATGGTGGAGCCACCCATTGCGAGGGTAGGGGCAATGCTGACAGTGCCGTTGATGAGTTGCTGGCTGCCCAGGGGTGTGGAACCGACATAGAAGGTGACGGTGCCGCTGGGCGTCAGGTTGCTGGCCGGGGTGGTGGCCACCGTCGCGGTGAGGACGGGGAAGCCTGTCTGGCCGTAGTAGGCCGGATTGGCGTTGGAGGTCAGGGACGTGGCGGTGCTGGATGGATTGATCACCTCACTGAGGGCCGTGGCGGTGGTGGAAGGGTTGAAATAGGTGTCGCCCGAATAGGATGCAGTTATTGAATTGCCGCCCACAGGGAGGGTCGAGGTGGTGAGGCTGGCCTGGCCAGCGACCAGGGCCGCGGCCTGGCCAAGGGGAGTGCCTCCGTTAAAGAAAGTCACGGTGCCGGTCGGGGTCCCTGGAACTTGGGCGGCGACCGTAGCGGTGAAGGTGACCGGTTGGTCGTACGTTGAAGTCAAGGCGGAACTGGAGAGGTTGATGCGGTCCGAGTTCGGGATCACAGTCACCGAGACCGGGTTGGGGGAGGTGGAACCGAGAAGGCCATTGGACCCGGCATAGGTTGCCGTGATCGAATGAGGTTGAGTTTGGGGGCCGAGGTTGCTGATAGGGAATATGATTGTGGATGAAATGTTGGATAAGGGGGCCAAGACACCCGTGGCAAGGACGTTGGATCCTTCCTGCAAGGTGACAGTTCCATAGGGGGTGAGGTTGGACAACTGGTCGAAGACAGTGACAGTGAAGTTCAAGGCAGTGCCATAGGTGGTCTGGATCGAAGTAAGGGGCTCTGGGGTTCCTTGATAACTCCCGAGATTCACGTACAGGCTCATAACGGTGGTTTCATTACCTGTTCCGGAGGTCAGCTGGGTCACCCCACTGCCATGGGCCGGAATGCCCAGGGCGCTGGTGGAGAGCACATCCACCGTCACCGAGCTGGCATTGGACGGGGGGTAGGAGACGTTGATGCTGCTCCCGAGGGGGGCGGTGGTGTTCACCGTGGCGGTCGCGTTGACGGACTTCCAGGCGTAGCTCTCGGCGCCAGCAAGGGGGTTGGGATCGGTGAGGCTGTCGGTCCAGGAGCTGGTTGTCTGGGTGGCCGGCACAGACAAGGCCACGTTCGGCACGGTCGGCAACAGGAGGGTGGGGTCCTGGGGGTTGAACAGGAAGATCTGGGTGCCCAGGGTCGTCCCGCCGGCGAAGAACACCAGCCCGGTCTCCAACAGGGTGGCGCTGTAGCCGGTAGCGTAGCCGGCAGCGCCGGACAGCCCGGAGGCCAGGGTGGTGGAGGTGGGGGGGGTGGTCGAGGCGGGATTCAGAATTTCCGGGTAGGGGGTGGTCCCGTTGGCGGGGGTCCCCGCCACCAGGATATTGCCGTCCGGCAGCCGGTTGGCGGTGGCTTGCGGCCACGCATTGTTCAGCTGCTGTCCGGTGTAGGCGAAGGCTCCGGATGAGAAGGCATAGCTGTCCACCTTGAGCAGGGGAGTCGCGCTGCCGTCGGTCCCGCCCAGGAGGAGGACGCTGCCAGTGATTGCGGGAAGCTGTCCGGTTGCAGGAGTTGCGGGAAGCAGGATCGCGGCGGCGCCGGACCTGCGTCCACTGAGGTTGATCGTGCCATTGAAACTGCCGGTGGCGGGGTTGTAGATTTCTGCCGTGCCCGTCGTGCCCCCCGTGCCCGCGGGGTCGCCGCCGGCCACGAGCACCGTCCCGTCCGGAAGCGGGGTGGCCGTGTGGCCCGAGCGAACGATGGACATGGTCACGGCCGTGTCGGTCTGCACCACACCGGAGACCGGGAAGGGATTCAGGATTTCCGCGCCGTTGGCGGCGGTGATGGCGGCGCCGCTGCCACCGGCCAGGAGCACCGTCCCGTTCTGCAGGGGGCTGGCGGTGTGTCCGGTACGGGGAACTAGCAGTTCCGGCCCGGCGGTGGTGGCGCCGGGGATGGCGGGATTGAGGATCTCGGAGGTGCCGAGCATGCCGGCCCCAAGCCCGATGTCGCCCCCGGCCAGGAGCACGGTCCCGTCGGCCAGCAGGGTGGCCGTGTGGCCGGACCGCTGGGTGCTCAGGGTGAACGTCGCCGTGGGCGTTTGACCCGTCGGATCATGGATCTCGGCGGTGCCGTGCATGCCGGCCGCAAGCCCGATGTCGCCGCCGGCCACCAGCACCAGGCCGCCCGGCAGCAGGGTGATGGTCTGCCCGGAGCGGGCGGTGCTGAGCACATCGGTCGAGGCGGTGAAAACGCCGGGAGCCGCGCTGTTCACCATCTCGGCGGCGGTGCCCTGGGAGGCGGCCCAGTGGATGTCGCCGGCATAGGCGGCGGTGATGGTGCGGCTGCCTCCGGCCAGGGGGGCGGAGGTGGTGAAGGTGACGGTGGGCGAGCCGGTGCCCGGGGTCAGGGTGCCGGTGCCCAGGTACGTGCTGGGGGTGCCGGGGGTGGTGTCGGTGAAGGTGACCGTGCCGTAGGCCGCAGGGGCGTCCGGGTAGCTGGGGGTCACGGTGGCGGCGAAGGTGACCGACTGGCCGAGGCTGGACGATGCGGGGCTGGCGGTCACGGTGGTGGTGGTAAGCCCCGGGGTCACGGTCAGGGCCGGGGTCAGGGCGGCGGAATTGGAACCGGCCAGGGTGGCGTCTCCGCCGTAGGTGGCGGTGAGGATATGGGCGCCGATGGCCAGGGGCGGGTTGCCCGGGTTGCCGGGGGTGTAGCTGGCGGTGGCCACGCCGCCGCTCAGGCTCAGTTTCCCGGTGTACAGGGCCACTGAGTTGTCATAGAAGATCACCGTTTCGTTGCCGGTGAGGGCGGTGGGCGCGGGGGTGACGGTGGCGGTGAGGGTGACCGGCTGGCCGTAAACGGGGCTGGCGGTCTGGCCGGGGAGGGGACTGGCAGGTTGGGCGGCCAGGGTGGTGCTTGTGATGGTGAGGTTCGCCACCACCTGGGTGACGGCCGGGGAGGTGGAGGTCTGGGTTCCGTTGGTGGGCACGTAGACGGCGGTGATGATGTGGCTGCCCAACTTCAGGCTGTTGGTGGCGAAGGTGGCGCCGGCGCTGGTGGGGCCGTTGGCAACCAGGGTCTCGGTGTCCACCATGTTGCCGCTGTCCATGAACTTGACGCTGCCGGTGGGCACGGCGCCGCCGGCGGTGGTGGTGGTCACGGCGGCGGTGAAGCTGACGTTCTGGCCAAGCCCGGAGGTGCTGGGGCCGGAGGCGGTGAGGACGGTCGTGGTGGCGTCCGCGTTCACCGTCATGGAGAGGGGCTTGGTGGTGAAGCTGTTGAAGTTCTGGTCCCCGCTATAGGCGGCGGTGATGGGGTGGCTGCCTGGCAGGAGGAAGGAGGGGGGGGTATAGGTGGCCAGGGCTGGGGCTGGGGGGGTCGAGGGTTGGCTCGGCAGGGGGACCGTGGCCAGGAACGTGGCGCCGTCGGTGAAGGTGACCGAGCCCGTGGGCGTTCCGGTGGCGGGCGAAGCGGCGGTCACGGTGGCGGTGAAGCTGAGGGGCAGGTTGTAGGAGACCGGGCTGGCGGCGCTGCTGGCCAGGGCGACGCTGCTGTTGCTCATGACCACGTTCTGGAAGATCTCGGCGGAGAGCGGCGACCCGGCGAAGTTGAGATCGCCGCCATAGCTGGCCGTGATGGCGTTGCTGCCCTGGGGCAGAGCGGAGGTGATGATGGTGGCCTTGCCGTTGTTGAGGGTCTGGGGCAGGCCGATCTGGTTGCCGCCCGCGTAGAAGGTGACCGGGCCGCCGGTGGGCGTGCCCGTGGCGGGCGAAACCGCGGTGACGGTGGCGCTGAAGGTGACCGGCTGGCTGTAGCTGGAGGCGCTGGCGCTGGGGGCCAGGGCGATGGCGCTGGTGCCGGTGGTCACGGTCTGGGGGAGAGTGGACGTGATGGAGCTGAAATCAGGGTCGCCGCTGTAGTTGGCGCTCAGCGTGTGGGGCGAGCCCACAGGGCTGAGGGCGACGCTGTAGCTGGCCTTGCCGCCGCTCACGTTGACCGTCGTGGCGGTCCCGCCGTCCACCGAGAAGGTGACGGTGCCGGTGGGGGTCTTGGTGATGGGGGCCACCGGGGCCAAGGTTGCGGTGAAGGTCACGGACTGGCCGGTCACTGACGGAACGTGGTTGGAGGCCAGGGTGAGGGTGGGAAGGTTCGACGTGACGGCCACAGAGACAGGGTTGGAAGGGAGAGACGCGGTGTAGTTGGCGTTGCCGGTGTAGGTCGCGGTGACGCTGTCAGCGCCGCCGGCCAGGGCGGAGCTGGTGAACGTGGCCACCCCGGCGCTCAGGTTGGCAGAGCCCAGGGTGGTGGTGGTGACGGCGTTGGTGATGGGGTTGGTGTTGCTGGCGGTGAAGGTGACGCTGCCGGTGGGCACCGCTCCGCTTGTGCCCGCGGGAACCGGCACGTTGGCGGTGAAGGTGACCGGCGCGTTGTAGCTGAGGGGACCGGTCGCGTTCGAGGTCAGGGCGACCGCGGGGGTGTTCTGGTTCACCGTGGGGGTGAGGGCGGACCCCACCGGGGTGGTGGAGGCGAGGAACAGGCCGGACCCGCCGTAGCTGGCGGTGATGGAATGGAGGGTGGTCGTGGTGGGGACCAGGGTGCTGGTGGTGAGGGTGGCGGTGCCGTTGACCAGGGGGATGGGGATGCTGCTCAGGCTGGTGGTGCCGTCCAGGAAGGTGACATAGCCGCCGGTGGGGGTGCTGGCGCCGCCGGCCGGATTATCGGCCACGGTGGCGATGATGGTGGCGGGCTGGCCATAGAGGAAGGGGGGTGTGGTGGTGGAGCCATACCCCAGGCTGAGGGTGGTGACCTGGTCCACCACCTGGCTGAGCTTCTGCTGGGAGGAGGAGGAGGCCAGGCCTTGGGTGGTGCTGGAGAACGCGGCGGTGATGGAATGGGCGCCCGCGGTCAGGTTCGGGACCGGCAGGCTGGCCTGGCCCCCGTTCACCGTCGCGCCGCTGCTGTTCAGTGCGTTGCCGCCGTCGGAGAATACGACCGTGCCTGTGGGCGTTCCGGTATAACCGTTGGGGACCCCCACCGCGGCGGTGAACGTGACGGTGCCCAGGGTGTTGGACGGGTTCTGGCTGGAGACCACGGAGGTGGTGGTGGGCGCGGATACGCTCAGGCCCACGGCGGTGCTGGGGGCCGAGGTCGCGGCGAAGTTGTTGTCTCCGCTGTAGCTGGCCATGACGCTGTGGGTGCCGAGCAGCATGTTGTTGAGGTTGAGGGTGGCGGTGCCGGCGCTGGTCAGGTTGGCGGTGCCCAGGGGGGTGGGGGGGTTGGGGCTCGTGCTGCCGGGGCTGGTATAGGAATCCGTGAAGGTGACGGTGCCGGTGGCCAGGCCTGTGGTGGCCGGGCTGCTGGTCAGGCTGGTGACCAGGCTGACCGACTTGTCGAAGGTGAAGCTGGTTTCCACCATGGCGGGGGAGCCCACATTGGCGTTGACCTGGGCGAGGCTGGTGGTGTCCTGGCTCACCACCTGGATGAGGGGGTCGGGGGTGGAGGACTTGGCGGAGTTCGTGTCGCCGTTGTAGCTGGCGCTGATGGAGTGGCTGCCGGCCTTGAGGTTGGAACTGGTGCCGGCGAAGGTGTATTTGGCCGTGTTCCCACTCTGGCTCCCGGTCACGCCGCTGGCCAGAGTGGAAGAGGTGACGGTGCCGCTGGTGTTGGTGTAGGAATCGGTGAAGGTCACCGTGCCGGTGGGGGCGAGGGTGGTGCTTCCGGGGGGGTTGGTCAGGGTCACGTACGCGGTGATGGTGACCGGCTGGCTGTAGGTGGAGGTCGGGTTGCCGGAGGTGAGGGAGGCGGGGGCGCTGGAGGCCAGGGTGATGGTGGTCCCATCCTGGCCCACCGACACGGTGAGGGTCTTGGTGATGGAGACGTAGTTGCTGTCGCCGCCGTACGTGGCGGTGATGGTGTTGCTGCCCAGGGTGAGGGGTTGGGTGGTAGTAGGGGAGGTGGTGCCGGAAGCCAGGGTCCCGATGAGGGTGGTGCTCCCGTAGCTGAAATTGACCATCCCGGTGGGGGACACCCCGGCGCCGGTGAGGGTGGCGTTGAACATGGCCGCCTGGTTGAGGGTCAAGCCGCTGGTGGCGGTGAGGCTCTGGAAGGTCGGGGTGGCTGGAGCCACCGCGAGGACGAGGGCCTGGGGGGTGAGGAGGGAATCATGGTAGGCGTCACCGCCATAGGTGGCGGTGAGGCTGTGGGTCCCGGCCAGCAGGGCGTTGACGCCGGTGGCGATGGTGAGGGTCGCCCTGCCGCCGCTCACGTTGGCGGAGCCCAGGGTGGAGGAGGTGGTGTTGCCTCCGGGGCTGGTGAACGAATCCGTGAAGGTGATCGTTTCCGTGGTCGCGGTGGAATTGGTGATCGTGGAAGGCAGGCCGGAGGCGGTGAGGGTCAGCGCCTGTCCATAGACGGGTGTGTTGCTGCTGGCGGTCAGCACCAGGTTTTCCGGGGCCGGGCCGACCGTCTGGGTGAGGGTGGTGCTGCTGGAGGCGGCGAAGTTCGTGCTGCCGGTCGGCGGGTTGTAGGTCGCGGAAATGGAATGGATCTGGGAACCCGTGGCGATGCCGTTGCTATTGGTCTGGGGCGTCAGGGTGGAGATGGTTAGGGTGGCCACGCCGTTGCTGAGGGTGGCCGGGCTGCCCAGGGCGGTGGTGCCGTCATAGAACGTGACCGTCCCGGTGGGGACGGCGATGGAGGGGGGTACCATGACCACCGGGGCCACCGTGGCGGAGAAGGTGACGGACTGGCCGTAGTAGGAAGGGCTGGGACCCGAGGCGAGGGTCACGGCGACGCTGCTGGAGGCCTGGCTCACCGTCAGGAGCAGGGAGCCGCTTGACTTGGAGGACGTATTGTAGATGTCGCCGCCATACGTGGCCGTGATCGAGTGGGAACTGCTGACGGCAAGGGTGGCGTTGCTATACGTGGCCAGGCCCGAAGCCAGGATCCCGGTGCCCAACAGGCCGCCATTGTCATAGAAGGAGACCACCCCGCCGTCCGGCATCGGCTGGCCGGAGGCGGAGGTGACGGTGGCGGTGAAGGCGACCGACTGGCCGTACACGGGGGAACTGGCGCTGGCGCCCAGGCTGGTGGTGGTCGAGGCCTGGATCACCTTCTGGGAGATCGCGGTGCTGGCAGGGGAGACGCCGAAGGTGGCCGGGGAGGCGTCTCCGCTGTATACCGCGGTGATGGTGTGCGTGGCGATGTTCAACGGAGTGGTGACGTAGGCGCCGGGAATGGCAAGGGTGGCGGTGCCGCCGCTGCCCACGGGGACCTGGGCCAGGATGTTGGAGCCGTCCATGAACACCACGTTGCCGTTGAAGGGGGGCCCAGCAACCTTGGCTGTCACGGTGGCGGTGAAGGTGACCTGCTGCCCGTATACGGAAGTCACGATAGTGCCGCCTCCGGCCAGGGCGGTGGTGGTGTTGGCCACGTTCACTTCCAGGGGCGGGTTCAGGGCGCCGGAGGATGGCGCAAGCTGGGAGTCGTTGCCGAACTGGGCGCTGTAATAGTGGGTCCCGACCGGCAGGGTGGAACTGGTGTACACATAGGTGCCGGCGCCGGTCACCCCATTGGAAGGCTGGTTGGGCAGCGCCTGCCCGTTTTCCATGAATGTGACCGTCCCATTGGGTGTCGTGTTGCCGGCCACCACCGCCTTGAGGGTGACGGCCTGGCCGTAGGTGGCGGAGTTCGCACTGGCGGTCAGGGTCGTGGTGGAGGCTGTCTGCTGGGCCACCAGCCCGGGACCGGCCAGGACGAGTCCGGCGCCGAGGATGGCCAGGGTCGCGGACCGGAGCGCGAGCGCCTGGGCTGCGAAGGCGGTGAGGATTCTGGAAACGAGGGAGAAACGAGAATGATTCGTGTCCATGATGGAAACCTCAAAATACAATACGGAATTTGAGACGCATTCGCTGAGATCAATAGATAGCCAAATGCCAGACAAATGCCATATATATCATGCAAAATTTAATTTTTATGTGAGTTATTAACATTGTTGTTTTGAAGTTTGTTTTTCATTTTTCATTCTGTTTGAGGACATACCTATCATTCTGTTGGCCTTAATTTTTTCTTTATTTTTTAAATACAAAAAATAATTATTATTTAAAACAAATCATCGTTGACCATCATGCAGGCCTCCCCAACCGTGGCCTTGGAAGGGGATCGTCGATCCCAACAAAGCCGATCCCGAGGACCCACCGCCATGGGGTCCTCGATGGGACCTTCCGCGAAATAATTAACCTTGAGATCTTCTGAAAAGGCGTCGGACGGATCAGAGCAAGTCCGCCAGCGCATCCTCCACCCGCTGGAACTGGAAGGCGAAGCCCAGTCGCTCCGCCTGCCTGGGGCGGACGAAGGCTCCCTCCAACAGCAGCGCCACCCCCATCTCTCCCAGCAGAAGGCTGATGCCCGAGCGGGTGGCCCAGGCCGGCACCGGCAGCAGCGGCCGGCGCAGGCGTTGGGCCAGGGTCCGGGTGAAGGTCTCGTTGCTCACGGGGCGGGGCGCGGTGGCGTTCACCGGGCCCCGGCAGGCCGGGTTCGCCGCGGCCTCAAGGATGAGCCGGACCAGGTCGTCCACGTGGATCCAGCTCAGGCCCTGCCGGCCCTGGCCAAGCCGGGTTCCCAGGAACAACCGCACCGGCAGCGCCATCCGCGGCAGGGCGCCGCCGTCCCGGGCCAGGACCACCCCCAGGCGCAGCCGCACCACCCGCACGCCGCTGGCGGAGGCGGCCTCCGCCGCGGCCTCCCACTGCCTGCAAACCTGCGGCAGGAAACCCTCGCCGGGCGCCCGGCCCTCGTCCACGGGGCGGTCGTCCATGGCCCCATAGATGCCCACGGCGCCGGCGTTCACCAGCACCCGGGGGCCGGTGGCGCCCATGGCCCGCACCAGCCGTTCCGTGGGCGCCACCCGGCTGTCCAGCAGGGCCTGCTTGCGGGCCGCGGTCCAGCGCCGGTCAGCGATGCCCGCGCCGCACAGGTTGATGACCGCGTCGGCGCCGTCCAGCACCCCGGGCAGCTCCTCCCAGCCGCGCGCCTCGGCCCCCGCGGGCAGGCTGAAGGTGCTGGGCGAGCGGCTCAGCACCGTCACCCGGGCGCCCATCCCGCACAACGCGGCCACCAGATGCCGGCCCACGAGCCCCGAGCCGCCCGCCACCACCACGTGCCGCAAAGGTCCGCTTGCCATACGCTTCTCCACCCGGAGTCCATCGGAACTCCAGTGTGTCACCTGAAACGCGCCAGGGCCTCCCCGTCATGCGGGCATGCCGTCCAGATCGGACCTCAGGCGCTCGTACTCCGCCCAGGAGCGCACGAACGCCGCCACCTCGCCGGTGAAGCTGGCCGGCGCGGCCAGGAACCGGATACCAGCCGCCACCAGGCCCGTTTCCGGGTCGCCCTGGCCCTGGATCCAGGCCAGCTTGGCCTTGAGGGCGGTCCTTGGCAGGCTCGGGTGGAGCAACTCCAGGTTTTCCAGGGATAATGCGTCGCCCAGGCCGCTCGCCAGGGAGGCCGGCATCTGGAGGCAACAGCCTTCCACCCTGAGGTTGATCACGGGGATGTTACTGAAGGCCTGATGCTGCAACTGGAACTGGGCGCGGCACCGGAGTTCCACCGGCAAGGGTGGCGGCGGCTCCGCGGGCGGACGCGGCCTGAAGCGTGGCTTGGGAGGCTCCGGGGAGGGTGTCCTGGATCCCGATGACGGCCCGGCTGACTGCAGTTCCTTGAGGAGGGCCTCCAGGTAGGTATGGATCATCAGGATCCGCCTGCTGATATCCCTGGTCGCCTCCAAATTAAAGGTAGTTCATTTCCAGGGCGCCGCAAGATCCTACCAGATCCTCCCCTGGGCCGCCACGATGGGCCGCAGCGCGGCGGTCATCCGGACCACGTCGTCGGGGTTGAGGGCCTGGGCCTTGTCGCACAGGGCCTCCTCGGGCCTCGGGTGGGCCTCCACGATCAGGCCGTCGGCGCCGGCGGCGGCGGCGGCCAGGGCCAAGGGGATCACCAGCTCCCGGTCGCCGGCGGCGTGGGAGGGGTCGACGATGACCGGCAGGTGGGTCAGGCGCTTGAGCACCGGCACTGCGCTCACGTCCAGGGTGGCCCGGGTGCTGGTCTCGAAGGTGCGGATGCCGCGCTCGCACAGGATCACCCGCAGGTTGCCGCCGTTGAGCAGGTAATCCGCCGCCGACAGCAGCTCCTTGATGGTGGCGCTCAGGCCGCGCTTGAGGATGACCGGCTTGTCCACCTTCCCCAGCTCCTTCAGCAGGGCGAAGTTGTGCATGTTCCGGGCGCCCACCTGGAGCACGTCGGCGTGGGCCAGCACGTCCGGGATGTCCTCGATGGTGAGCACCTCGGTGACCGTGGGCAGCTCGAACTGCCTGCCGGCCTCCCGCAGGTAGCGCAGGCCCTCCAGTCCCAGGCCCTGGAAGTCGTGGGGGGAGGTGCGGGGCTTGAACGCCCCGCCCCGGAGCATGGTGGCTCCGGAGGCGCGGACCATGCGCGCGGCGTCCACGATCTGGTCCAGGCTCTCCACCGCGCAGGGGCCGGAAATGAGCACGAAGTGCCCTTCACCCAGGATCACCGGGCCGATGCGCACCGCGGACCTGGACCGGTCGGGCCGGGGGGCCGGGGCGGTGGCGGCGGGCAGTTCCCGGATGCAGACCGGCTCCTCCTGGGGCGGGGCGGCGGCGGCCATGGGGGCCTGGTCCAGGTGGCCGTCCTGCTTGCGGGTGCGGGAGGGGTAGCAGCCCAGCATGCGCAGGTGGGAGCAGCAGGAGCGCAGGTTGAGCAGGGCTCCGGCCAGGGCCGGCGCCTCCATGTGCCCCTCCACGTCCACGAAGAACAGGTACTCCCAGGGCATGTCCGGCTGGGGCCGGCTTTCGATCCGGGTGAGGTTGACCCCGGCCTCGGCGAACACGTTCAGGGCGCGCACCAGGGCGCCTTCGTGGTGGTTCACCCGGAACAGCATGGAGGTCTTGCAGTGGAGGCGGTGGTCCGGGAGCTCCGGCTCCCGGGCCAGGAGCAGGAAGCGGGTCTCGTTGCACTCCCGGTCCGCCAGGCTGCGGGCGATCACGTCGAGGCCGTACAGGGCGGCGGCTTCTTCCGAGCAGATGGCCCCGGTGTCCCCGCGCTCCCGGGCGGCCCCCTCCTGCAGCGACGCGGCGGCGGCGGCGGTGTCGGACCAGGGTTCCCGCCTCACCTCGTCCATGCTGGACAGGAAGGTCTCGCACTGGGTCAGGGCGGCCGGGTGGCTGCGGATCACCCGCAGGACGGACAGCTCGACTCCGGGCGGCACCGCCAGCACATGCTCCACCTGCCAGACCTCCTCGTCCACGATGTGCAGGGCGTGGTCGCAGATGAGCCGGTTCACGTCGGCGATGCTGCCGCCGATGCTGTTCTCCACCGGCAGCAGGCCATAGTCGATCTCGCCGTGGAGCAGGGCCTTGCCCACCTCCTGGAAGGTGCCGTAGCCCTTGAACCCGCTTTCGGCGGCGCCCCGGTGGGCCATCAGGTGGGAGGCGGCCATGGAGCTGTAGGAGCCCGCCAGACCCTGGTAGCCGCAGTGGATCCGCCGGCCGGGGCCCTGGTGGTTCTCGATGAGGGCTTCCTGCAGGCGCCGGGAGTGGTTCAGGATCTCCTTGAGCACCCGGCGGGCGAAGGGGGCGGACAGGCCCAGGGCTTCGGCGTCCTGGACCCAGGTGGCCTGGACCCGGCGCTCCCGCTCGGTGTCCAGCACGGGGTGGTTGGCCTCCGCCTGCTTCAGGGCGCCCACCTGCTTCACGGCGTGGAAGCGGCGGGCCAGGATCTGGATCAGCTGGCGGTCCGCCTCGTCGATCTCCTTGCGCAGGGGATCGAGGGGGTCGGATAGGTGGGTGGTGTCCATGAACGTCTCCGGGGGTGCCGCGGGTGCCTGGAGGGTCTGGTCATTGAAAAAACCTGCCCACCAGGTGTGGCGGACAGGTTGGTGGTTTTGCTTTCGGGCTTCGGTCTAGTTCAGCGCGCCCCCCACTCGTACCCGTCCACCGCCGATAAAATATCGGTAGGCGTAGGTAAAAGAGAAGGTGGTGGTGGTCATGGGACCTCTGAAGGGGCTAGTATAGCGGGTTTCGCCGGCCGGGTCAAGCCTCGGCCTGCTCCTGGGTGGGGAAATGGCGCTCCAGCAGCGTCAGGAAGGCCACGGCGGCGGGGGAGTGGGTGCGGGACCTGGGGAACACCACCCGGATGTCCCGGCCGATGGCCATGCCCCGCACCGGCGGTGAGCACAGTTCGCCGGCGGCCAGTTCCCGGTTGACGCACATGCGCGGCAGGATGGCGATGCCGTCGCCGGCCTTGACGAAATCCTTGATGGTCTCCAGGCTGGAAAGCTCCATCACGATCCCCAGCGGCACCCCTTCCCGGGCGAACAGGTCCAGCAGGCGCTTGCGGCTGGGGGTCTCGGCCAGGTGGGCGACGAACTTTTCGTTGCCCAGCTGCTGCAGGATCACCGATTTGGACTTGGCCAGGGGATGGCCGGGATACACCACCAGGGCCAGCTCGTCCCGGAACAGCAGCCGGGAGATCAGGTCATGCTGGACCGGGGTGAAGGACAGGAAGCCGAAGTCCACGTCCTGCTCTTCCAGCATGGTGGAGATGCCGTTGGACGGGCACTGGATGACCTCGATCTTCACGGCGGGGAGGCGGTGCCGGTACGACTTCAGCAGGGGCGGCAGGACATAGTTGCAGACGCTCTCGTTGGCCGCCAGCCGCAGCACGCCGCGCTTGAAGCTGCGCAGCTCGTCCAGGGCCCGCTTGGCGTCCTCCCGCAGCTGGATCATGCGCTTGGCGTAGCCCAGCAGGATGGTGCCGGCCCCGGTGAGCACCACCTTGCGGGAGGTGCGGTCCATGAGTTGGGCCTGGACTTCGTCCTCCAGGCGGCGGATGGCCTGGCTCACGGCCGGCTGGGAACGGTGCAGACTCTCGGCGGCCCGGGAGAAGCTTCCCTCCTGGGCCAGGCTGATGAGAACTTCAAGTTCCGAGAGATCCATGGGATATCACCCTACACCGTCTTGCCCGGGAGAGACAGGCTCCTAGGATGCGGCGGTCTTGTCGGCCACGTCAATGGGGTCGAGGAACGGCATGCGCGCACGCAGGTCGCGCCCCACCCGCTCCAGCAGGCTGTCCCGCCCCTCGCGCCGCTTCTGCTCGAACCAGGCCCGGCCCGAACGGTTCTCCTCCACCCAGGCCTTGGCGTAGCTGCCGTCCTGGATCTCCTTGAGGATCTTCTTCATCTCGGCGCGGGTCTCGGCGGTGATGAGGCGGGGGCCGCCGGTGTAGTCGCCGTACTCCGCGGTGTCGCTGATGGAGTAGCGCATGTAGCTGAGGCCGCCCCGGTACATCAGGTCGACGATCAGCTTGAGCTCGTGCAGGCACTCGAAATAGGCGATCTCCGGCTGGTAGCCGGCCTCCACCAGGGTCTCGAACCCGGCCTTCACCAGCTCGGAGGCGCCGCCGCAGAGCACGGCCTTCTCGCCGAACAGGTCGGTCTCGGTCTCCTCGGCGAAGGTGGTCTCCAGCACCCCGGCCCGGGTGGCGCCCAGGGCCTTGGCGTAGGAGAGGGCGAAAGCCTTGGCCTGGCCCGAGGCGTCCTGCTGCACCGCCACCAGGGCCGGCACCCCGCCGTTGCCGGTGAACACTTCCCGCACCCGGTGGCCGGGGCCCTTGGGGGCGACCATGCTTACGTCCACCCCCTCGGGGGCGATGATGAGGCCATAGCGGATGTTGAAGCCGTGGGCGAACATGAGGGTCTTGCCGGGCTTCAGCTCCGGGGCGATGGCCTCGTCGTACAGGGCGGCCTGTCCCGTGTCCGGGGTGAGCACCATGATGGTGTCGGCCCAGGCGCAGGCGGCGCGCGGCTCGGGCACGTCGAAGCCCTCGGCCACCGCCTTGGCCCGGGAACGGGACCCGGCCGGCAGGCCGATGCGCACCTGCACGCCGGAGTCGCGCAGGTTCTGGGCGTGGGCGTGGCCCTGGGAGCCGTAGCCGAGGATGGCGACTTTGCGGCCGCGGATGAGGGCGAGGTCAGCGTCCTGGTCGTAATACATGGTGGGCATTTTTGCTCCTGAAAGTTAGAAAGAGACGGCGTCCTCGATGTCTTCGGTCGCCAGGGGAAGGGCTTCGATGCTGGAGCTGCGCTGCATGGCCACCGCGCCGGACCGGCCGAGCTCCAGGAGCCCGAACGGCCTCAGGGATTCCAGCAGGGCCTCGATCCGCTCCGGGCTGGCGCACACCGACATGACCAGGCTGTCGGGGCTCACGTCCAGCACTTCGGCGTGGAAGATCTGGGCCAGCTGGAACAGTCCGGGGCGGGTCTCGGCGGTGGCACGCACCCGCAGCAGGGCCACGTCGCGCACCAGGGAGGCGACCTCAGTGAGGTCCACCACGGAGTGCACGTTCAGCAATCGCTCCAGGAACGCCTTGGGGCTGCGGGAGGAGCTGGTCTTCATGTCGGTGACCAGGGTCATGCGGCTGATTGCGGGATCCAGGGTCGGGCTGACGGTGAGGCTGTGGATGTTGAAGCCGCGGCGGCGGAAGGTGGAGGCGACCCGGTCCAGGACGCCAGGCTCGTTGTCGGTGGTGCAGATGAGGATGCGGAACATGGGAGGCACCTCTAGGAAGGCGTGGCCGGGGTGGGAGTGGTGACCAGGCTTTGCCTGGGCACCACGTGGGGGTCAAGGGGGGGGCCGGAGGGAGCGACGCGAGCGGAGGCCCCCCCCTTTGAGGGTGGCGAGGGTTCGTGGAGCATGTCCTGCAGGCGGGCGCCTGGGGGGATCAGGGGGTAGACCGAGGCTTCCGGGTCCACCACGAAGTCGATCAGCACGGGTTCGGGGCAGCTGCGGGCCTGGTCCACCGCGGCGATGGATTCGGCCAGGGTCGTGGCGCGCATCCCTTTCATGCCGTAGGCCTCGGCCAGCAGCACGAAATCGGGGTTGGCCATGGCCACCGCCGAGCGCCGGTCATCGTAGAACAGGGTCTGCCACTGGCGCACCATGCCCAGGGTGCCGTTGTTGATGACGGCGACGTTGATCTTCAGGCCCTCCTGCACCAGGGTCATGAACTCCTGGGAGTTCATCTGGATGCCGCCGTCGCCGGCCACCACCCACACCTCGGCCTCGGGCTGGGCCAGCTTGGCGCCGATGGCCGCGGGCAGGGCGAAGCCCATGGTGCCCAGGCCGCCGGAGGTGATGAGGGTGCGGGGCAGGGCATGGCGCATGACCTGGGCCTCCCACATCTGGTGCTGGCCCACGTCGGTCACCCACACCGCATCCGGGGCCGCCCGGTACAGGGTGCGCAGCACCTCGATGGGGCCCAGGCCCGAGCTGCTGGGCAGGGGCGGCCAGGGCTCGGCCTCCATGGCGCCGTGGGGGCCCTTGAGCTGCTCCAGCCGGGTCAGCCAGGCTTCGGAAGGAGTGGCGGCCAGGTCCGGCTGCATGCGCTCCAGGACGTTGCGCAGGTCCCCCTGCAGGGCCAGGTCCACCTGGATGATCTTGCCCACTTCCGCCCGGTCGATCTCCACGTGGATCTTGGTGGCGTGGGGGGCGAAGGTGGCGGGGTCGCCGGTGACCCGGTCGTCGAAGCGCATGCCGAAGGC
>PLUC01000028.1 GCA_003165415.1 Holophagaceae bacterium | reverse complement strand
CAAACGCTTCGGACTTTCCGCCCGCAGCTTGCGTGTACGGAAAGTGCGAAGCGAAAGTGTTGGTCGTCGCCTGGCCGGGGGACCCGAGTTGAGTCGTCGCCAAGCCGAGGGACCCGGACGGACCATTCCAGAGCCACCGGCAGGTCATGATGGAATGGGACGGAATGTCCAAACTGCAGACCAGATGAGGCCGCAGCGCGGCCTCATCTGGTGGTACTCGGCTGATCCGGTCAGGACCGGGCCACTTCGGCGTTGAACTTCTCGATCAGCCGGTCGAAGGCCTCGGCTTCCTCGGTGAACAGCTGGGTCCAGTACTCGGGCTGCCACTGGGCGTTGATCTCTTCGTAGGTCTTCCCCTGCTGCTCCACCCAGGTGTAGTACTTCAGGTTGTGGATGGCCTTCTTCTCTGGGAAGGTGAGCTCCTTGAAGTTGTCCACCCCCTGGCGCTCCAGGCTGCCCACCTGGGCCTTGGCGGCGCTGACGCTGGTGAAGGCGCCGTGGGCCTCGGTCTGCTCCTCCAGCCGGGAACGGTACATCTCCACGCTGTCCGTGAAGATGGTGAAGATCACGTCGTTCTCGTTCAGTTCCCAGTACTTGGCGGCCTTGATGGCGGCCAGCATGTTGCACACGCCGCTGATGCCCAGCAGGCCCAGCTGCTCGATGGTCTCCTTGCTCACGCCCATCTCGGCCAGGTAGGCCTTGCCGGCGGGCTCGTTGAACAGGCGCAGGATGCGCATGCAATCCTCGTCGTCGATGGCGGCCACCGCGTCGGTGTTGCGCACGTTGTGCACCCAGGGCACGTGCTTGTCGCCGATGCCCTCGATCCGGTGGTCGCCGAAGCCGTTCATGAGCAGGGTGGGGCACTGGATCGCTTCGGTGGCGATGGTCTTGCAGGCGGGGTGCAGGGTCTTCAGGTAGTCCCCGGCGGCGATGGTGCCGGCGCTGCCGGTGGCGCTGGCGTAGGCGGCCAGGCGGGAACCGGGGGTCTTGATGGCGTTGAACGCGTCCTCGATGGCCGGTCCCGTGACGTTGTAGTGCCACACCGGGTTCCCGAACTCCTCGAACTGATTGAAGATCATGTACTGCGGATCGGCCTTCAGCTCCCAGCACTTGTCATAGATCTCCTTGACGTTGCTTTCGCAGCCGGGGGTGGCGATCACTTCCGAACCGATCTCCGCCAGCCAGGTGAAGCGCTCCTTGCTCATGTTCTCGGGCAGGATGGCGATGGCGGTGCAGCCCAGCACGGCCGAATCGAAGGCGCCGCCCCGGCAGTAGTTGCCGGTGGAGGGCCAGACCGCCTTGTGGTGGTCCGGGTCGAACTCGCCGCTCACCAGCCGCGGCACCAGGCAGGCGAAGGCCGCGCCGACCTTGTGCGCGCCGGTGGGGAAGTACTTGCCGACCATGCCGACGATGCGCGCCTTGACCCCGGTGATGACGCTGGGGATCTCCAGGTAGTTGGGCCCGGCGAACAGACCCGTTTTGGGGTCGTTCTTCCAGGTGATGCGGAACAGGTTGGCGGGATCCACGTCCCACAGGCCCACGTGCTTCAGCCGGGCCTTGATGCTTTCCGGGGCGGTCTCGGGGTGGCGCATCTGGGCGAAGGTGGGGATGATGATGCCCCGCTCCTTGCAGCGTTTGGCGGTGCGCTTGACCACTTCGCCGTTGAAGGTCTTGACGATTCTGGACATGGTGGCTCGCTTCCTTACAGGTAGAGGTTCTGGGCGCGGTTGACGAGCATCTCCAGCTTGGCCCCGGGATCTTTCATACGGGTCAGGAACATGAGGGCGCTGATGACGAAGGGCTTGTAGCTGGCTTCGTTGTAGGTGGGGATGCGGTACTGCTCGAACACCTCGGCCGAGACCTCCCCGGCCTTGCAGCTCACGTCGGTGATGTCGGCGGGCAGGCAGTGCATGTACAGGGCCTTCTGCCCGGCGGTGAGGTTCATCTTGGCCCGGGTGCACTCCCAGTCGGTGTGCTTGGCGTTGTTGGCCAGGCAGTCCTTCTCCAGGTGCTTGAGGCCCTCCTTGTCCGAGACCTTGAGCAGCCGGGTGCGCTGCTCCATGACGTGGTACGGGGCCCAGGACTTGGGGTAGACGATGTCGGCGTCGGCGAAGGCCTCGTCCATGCTGGTGGTCACCTTGAACTTGCCGCCGGACTCAGCGGCCTGCTTGCCGGCCAGCTCAACCACCTCGGGGATCAGGTCGTAGCCCTGGGGGTGGGCCAGGCGCACGTCCATGCCGAACCGGGTCATGAGGCCGATGATGCCCTGGGGCACCGACAGCGGCTTGCCGTAGCTGGGGGAGTAGGCCCAGGTCATGGCGATCTTCTTGCCCTTGAGGTTCTTGACGCTGCCGAAGTGCTCGCGCAGCCAGCACAGGTCGGCCAGGGCCTGGGTGGGGTGGTCGATGTCGCACTGCAGGTTGACGATGCTGGGCCGGCGGTGCAGCACGCCGTGCTCGGCGCCGTCGCTGAGGGCTGCGCCCACTTCCTGCATGTAGGTGTGGCCCTCGCCCAGGAACATGTCGTCGCGGATGCCGATGACCTCGGTGAGGAAGCTGATCATGTTGGCGGTCTCGCGCACGGTCTCGCCGTGGGCCACCTGGCTCTTCTGCTCGTCCAGGTCGGACAGGCCCAGGCCCAGGGCGTTGGCGGCGGAGGCGAAGCTGAAGCGGGTGCGGGTGGAGTTGTCGCGGAAGATGGAGATGGCCAGGCCGGTGTCGAAGGACTTGAAGGACTGGCCGGCCTGGTGCATGAGCTTGAAGGTCTCGGCCAGGTTCAGGATAGCCTTGAGCTCCTCCTCGGGATGCTCCCAGGTGAGCAGGAAATCCTGTCGGAACAGGTCGGTCTTCAGGGTCTGGAAGGCCCGCAGGTTGTAGGCGATCTGGCTGGACATGGTTCGCTCCGGG
>PLUC01000187.1 GCA_003165415.1 Holophagaceae bacterium | reverse complement strand
GGTCGGCCTTGAGGGCATGGGCCCCATCCATGCCGGTCTCCTCGCTGGTGGTGACGAGCATTTCCAGCGGCGGGTGGGGGATGTCCTTGCTGTCCAGGATGGCCAGTCCGCACGCCACGGCGATGCCGTCGTCCCCGCCGAGGGTGGTGCCGTCCGCCCGCAGGAAGTCTCCCTCGATTTTCAGGACCAGCGGGTCCTTGGTAAAATCGTGCTTGGACCCCTTGACCTTCTCGCAGACCATGTCCATGTGTCCCTGGAGGATCACGGCGGGTGAATGCTCATAGCCCGCGGTTCCAGGTTTCCGGATGATCACGTTCAGGGCTTTGTCTTGAAATGCCTCGAGCTTCCTCTGCTTGGCGAAATCGACCAGGAAGTCGCTCACCTGCTTTTCGTTGCCTGAACCTCTCGGGATCTTGGTGATTTCTTCAAAGTAGTGGAATACCTCTTTGGGTTTCAATTGCTCCAGCATCCGACCCCTCCCCAAGTGGTTATTCATAATTTCGCAAACCGGTTGCAGTAAGCAATTTCTGGTCCAATAGTTAAATGCATATATTTAAATATTTAAATTACCGTTGATGCCTGTGGGGTCGTGGATTCACTCAGAATGATTTGTAATTCTTTCAAATCGAATGGGAGCAACCGGGGTTTTTAGCGTGGTTGGCCCATCGCTGGCGACTCTACCGACCCACTAGGCCCGAATTGTGGAATGGGGAATAACACTGCATAAGGAGAAGTTGCCAGATCCAGAGATGGCGAACCCTCTCAGTCCCAGGTGCGGGCCTCCAGATTCCAGAGCCGATCGACCGGATGGTTTTCCGCAAGCGCCTTGTGGAGGGGGCCCATGAAGCTCCGGACCTTCACCATGAATTCAGGCAGGGCCGCCTCCGTGGCGGACTTGTAGAACGGTTCGACGCTGGTCCCCTGTACGATCCCATCCTTGTGGGCCCAGACCTGGGGCAGGTCGGTGTCCGCCTGAAGCTCGTCTTTGAGAGGGGAGGCCGCGTGGGCGGTGGGGAAACCCCGGGTCACCTGGCCCAACTTGGTGGGAAAGGCATACCAAAGTGTTTCTCCACCCAAGAACCCCGCCTCATCAGAGGCGGAGCCCCATGTCCTGCCCCACCAGGAAATCTACCCCAGGGGGCTGAACCCCCAACTGCCGCAGGAGGCCTGCAACTTGGCCTCGATGATAGGTCTGGTGGTTGATCAGATGCAGCAGCGTGTGCCATAGGGGATACGTCCAGGTTTGGCCCTCGAGATTGACGTAGGAGAACGGCTGTTCAAGCGCTTTCTCATCCAGGTGGGCCAGGTACGCTTTCATCTCGGACTCCACCAGGCGCCAGCGCGCGGACAGCGCGGCCAGGCTGGAGAACTCCTCGGGCGATCGCAATGCATGGGGTAGGCGCCCTTGCCAGCGTTCCAACCAGAGCCATTCCACGATGACCAGGTGGGCGAGGGCGAATCCTAGGGATGGAAAGCCGCTGACCAGTGGGCGCCACACCTGCTCCTCGGTGAGCGTCTCGCAGGCTTGCAGATGGCGATCCCGGGCCCAGTAGTTGTAGGTGAACAGCTCTACCAGCGCTGGTTGCGAGAGGGGTGGGGCCATCGTCGAACCCTTTCTTTCAGATATGGACTGCTCTCGCGCCAGGACGGGCTGGTCATATTCGCCCATTCGAGATCAGAAAAATCACTCCAGCATCGACCCGGCCAAGGGTGCTCGGCCCGAAGAAAATATCGGCTCCAATCTACATTTGAATCCGCTGCCGTGCACGCAGAATCGAACCACGGCTCTGAACGCTGGTTCGAATCCGGGCTCCCGGCAAGGAAAGGGGGCACCCATCGGATGCCCCCTTTGATCGTACTGATTGGCGCGAGTGGAATCGAACCACGGCTGCGCCCCGCGGCATTGGCTGCGCACGAGAATCCGCCTGCGGCGGACCGGAGAGGAACGCTCTGGCGTCCCTCTCCTTTCTCTACCTTAGGACCATCTTGAACAATGCAAGCAGGATGCCCACGGCACTGCCGACCACTGCCCCGTTCAGCCGAATGAACTGGAGATCTCCACCCACCTTCTCCTCGATCTGGGCCACCAGGTCGCCATCGGAGAGTTTGGCCAAGCTTCCCGCCACCATCTCGCCGATGACGCCGTGGTTCCGGCTGGCGAGGTCCAGAATGGAGCGGCGCACCCACCCGTCCAGGCGTGCCTGATTCTCGGGCTCTTCCCTCAACTCTTTGAGCAGGTTCTCCAGGACCCGGTCCAGGAGGTAGGAAAAGTGGCCTGTGGCATCGCGCAGCTCTTCTCGAAGGGTTGCCTGGAGCCGGGTAAGGATCCTGGATAGGATGGGCCCCAGTTCAGCGTGTTCGGTCAGATGACGCTGGAACTGCTCGAGGGACGCGCAGGCCTCGCGGTCCCCCTGGGCCAGCTTCCGGGCGAACCTGGCCAGTTGCTCATCCAGCTTGGCGCGCAAGGGATGCTGGCGGTCCTGCTGAATGGCCCGGAGGCTTCCGGCGATGGCGCCGGCAAGGCTGCCGGTGACTTCGTCGTAGTCGAGGAAGAGTTCCCCGGCGGCTCCCTTGATGTTCTCCCAGAACCCTTTCTCCTTGTAATTGACCACGGCGCTTTCAAGCATCCGTCTGATGGGGGTATTGAAGTCCCCCTGTTCGGCACTATTGGCCAGACTGCCCGCGAGGAAGTCCCAGATGGCGCCGCTGTCCCCCGCCTCGATGCGCGCCTCGATCCACCTGCCGAAGGCAGGGCCCAGTTCCAGTTCCGCCAGTTGGTCCCGCAGAGCGCGCTCCAGAAATCCGGCTATTTCGGGGGCGTCCAGACTTCCCGCGAGGCGTCCCAGCAGGTCTCGGGCTGCCTCGACCATCTGGGCACGGGTGCCGGGGATGGCGAGGTGGTCCAGAATGAACCGGCTCGCGTTTAGCCGGGCCAGGTGTTCGGCCAGGGTCTCGGGGCTCAGCCAGCGGTTCTGGACCATGTCCACGATGCCCGTGGAGAGCTTGGCCCGGTTCGTCGCAATGATGTTGGTATGGAGCAGGGCGAACCGCCTTGACGGGATCGGCCGGAACAGGGCCGACACCGCGAACCAGTCCGCGCAGCCGCCCACCATCCCGGCCTCGAAGCCGGACTGGAGGATGGACCACCCGGGCGCGACAGCGATGCCAAAGCAGCGGAGCGTCTCCATGGCGGCGAAGCCGGCGGTGGCGGCAAGGAGGGACAAGGATCCAACGCGGTTCCTGCGTGGCATGGGAACTCCGGGGGCGAAGGGGTAGGGGCTCAATGTCGATCAATGATAATGAGTCGCCCGTGAAAAACCACTTTCGGGAGCCGGAGGCTGCGGAAGGACTCTCGACACTGTGGGGAGGGCCCGAGCCAGGGCTCCTACTCGTGGTCGGTTCGCCCGCGGTCAGGCCGCCGGAGCCGTGCCGTCCAACCTGGCGATGAGCTTGTCCAGGGTCGCCTGGAAGTTGGCCACCGCTTCGTCGGCGTAGCCCCGGAAATCTTTGTTGAGCTTGCCGTAGCGGACCCGCATCTGCTCCAGTACCTGGTCCCGGTAGACCTTCAGTTCGGCCAACTTCTTCAGGTAGTCGTCGCCTTTAATGCCAGCCAGGCGCTCCTCGAAGGCCCGCGCCACCCGGTCCAGGGTGTACTTGAACCGGTCCAGCTCCAGCAGATTCTGGGTGATTCGGAAGAAGTGGTGGCCCTTCACGGCCATGGTCATTGTCTCGGCCGCCATCCGCGGGCGGGCGAGCATGCCCTTCACCAGAAATTTCCAGTAGGCCCAGGAGTAGCGGGAAAAGGTTTGGACGCAGAGGGACATGACGAGAGCCCTGAGCTCCATGAGACCGATCCGGCGCGGCGCCGGGCTTGCGTGCGTCATCGTCCGCAGCAGCTTGAGGCAGCGTTCGAAATACCGGTTCGGATCGTAGATTTCCGCCAGGACCCGCTTATAGCCTTCGATGAGCTTATGTGGGTCCATCCTCGGCACGAAGTTGAGGCGGAGATCGTGGGTGTTGTTGCCCCCGCCGGTGGCCTCCGTCAGCCGGCCCTCCAACTGAAGGCGATGGTGCAGATGGGTTTTGGGCAGGGCCGTGAGCAGACCCACCATGGCCGTGGGGATGGCGGCCTCCTGGATGAACTGGACCTGGCGATCGAAGATGTCCTCGGCGTCGCTGTCGAAACCGACGATGAACCCGCCCGACACCTCCATGCCCTTCTTCTGGACCTTCCGGACGCTGGTGAGCATGTCCGCCTTGAGGTTCTGCTGCTTGCCGGCGGCCTTCAAAGTCGCGACATCAGGCGTCTCGATGCCCATGAAGACCATGTCGAAGTTCGCCTCGATCATCAGATCCATGAGCTGATCGTCGTTGGCCAAATCCAGGCTGGCTTCGGTGAACAGCGTGAAGGGAAAGTTCCGCTGCCGCTGCCAATCGATTAGCTGTGGAAGCAGGGCCTTCACTTCCTTCCGGTTGCCGATGAAATTGTCATCCACCAGGAACAGCGAACCGCGCCAACCCGCCCGGTAGATGGCATCCAGCTCCCGCAGCAGCTGGTGTGCCATCTTGGTGCGCGGCTGGCGGCCGAACAGCTCGATGATGTCGCAGAACTCGCAGGTGTGTGGGCAGCCCCGGGAATACTGCAGGGCCATCTGGGCGTAGGGCCGCCCCCGGACCAGATCGAAGCGGGGCGTCGGCGAGAGCCGGAGATCGGGCTTTTCCGTGCTGGTATACAAGGGTTTGGCTTGGCCCAGGGCCAGGTCATGCAGGAACGGCGGCAGGGTGGTTTCCGCCTCGTTCAGCACAAAATGGTCCACACCCCGAATCTCCTCGTGACAGCTGGTGGGGTATGGGCCCCCCGCCACCACGGGCTTGCCCAGCTCGTTGCACAGCCTGATCGCGCGCTCCAGGGATTCCTTCTGGACGATCATGGAGGAGGTAAAGACGAGATCGGCCCAGGCGACCGCGGCTCGGGTCAGCGGTTCTACATTCATGTCCAGCAGCGTCACTTCATAGTCCGAAGGCAGCATGGCCGCCACGGTCAGCAGCCCCAGGGGAGGAAACAGAGCCTTCTTGCCGATGAAGGGGAGCACGTAGCGCAGGCTCCAGTACGTGGCCGGCATCTCAGGATAGACCAGCAAAACTTTGAATCCCAAAGTCCGCCTCCTTCGCGAGAACATTCAGATTATCTCATCCCAATCAATTCCTACGGAAGGGTCTCGCCGTCCTGACGACCGCCAACTGGGGCGCGGGGGAAGGGGCATCCAGTTCCCCCAGGGCCAGACGGCGGAAGATCCTTTCGCCGGCCAGACGTTCCCTGGTAGACCTGGTCCCGGCCCCGGAGCCGGTGCTGGGGCACAACATGGATCACCTGTGCCTGCGGGTGCCCTGCCCGTGAAACCTGCAAGGTTCGTGTCACTGAGCTCAGGGGCTGATGTCCAGGCGTTCGGCGGCGTTGCGGGCTGGCTTGACAGGTTTCTCATTCATTCCTTTTCCAGGTTCCGTCCGATGTAGGCCGAGTAATCGTTAGGGGCAGGGTCGTAGGTCTTCTTCATGAGAGGAGAGGAAATTAAGAAATCCGCTGTGCTACGGGTGCAGGCGATGGGCATGTTGTAGACCACGGCGATACGCAACAGCGCCTTCACGTCCACATCATGGGGATGGGGCTCCATTGGGTCCCAGAAAAAAATGACTAGGTCGATCAGGCCCTCCGCGATCATCGCCCCCAATTGCTGGTCGCCTCCCAGAGGGCCGGACTTGAGGAGCTGAATGGGGGGGATGGGGAGTGGTTCCTCCACCTCCCCGGCCTTTCTGGCGAGGGCCTCCTCGACCAAGCGTCCGGTGGTGCCGGTGCAGACGAGCTTATGCTCCGCCAGAATCGAATGGTTCCAGGAAACCCATTCGATAAGATCCTTCTTGCGGTTGTCGTGTGCAACGAGGGCGATGGTTTTCTGGTGCATAGCTGACTCCCCAGTTCATCGTCCTACGTTTTCCGAGGCTAGAACGTGAAAAGGACGTTAAATATTTCCTTTGGGGCATTCATCTTCCAGGTCGAAAGGGGACCAACGTTTGTCATCTGGAGGATAATGGTGACCCGGCTTCCGAGGAGCACACCATGACCAATCTGAAAGCAACCAAGACCCATCAGAACCTGATGGACGCCTTCTCTGGAGAATCCCAGGCCAACCGCCGCTACCTCTTTTTCGCCAAGGTGGCGGAAATAGAGGGCTATACCGAAGCAGCGGGCAACTTCAAAGAGACCGCAGACGGCGAAACCGGCCACGCCCTTGGCCACATGGAATACCTGAAGAGCGTGGGCGATCCGGCGACGGGCCTACCCATTGGCGATACCACTCTCAACCTCAAGACCGCCATTGTCGGCGAGACCCACGAATACACCGACATGTATCCCGGGATGGCGAAGGACGCCCGGGAGGAAGGTTTTATTGAGATCGCCGACTGGTTCGAAACCCTGGCTAAGGCTGAAAAGAGCCATGCCGGCCGATTCCAGAAGATTCTCGACAACATCTTGAACGAAGCTCTACGGGGGGAGGACAATTCGTCCCATTCAAAGCGATGATCACATGCTGGGTTTCCAGAAAGGAACTCGCCGCACCACGTCGTGGATATCCCCTGGAGCGAGCATCCTCTACGACGCTGATCGTGACCTTTGCCATGACCCACGCCAATATAATGTCGTGAATGGCCGAAGGCTCAGGCAGAATTAGCCCCGGCAAGGCCCACTGCCGCCCTCTGGGCCCGCGCCCGGTAAGGTCCCGAACCGAAAACCAGCCCCCGGATGATCCTGGAGGAGGGGTGTTCGGGTAAAATGGAGCCCAGTCACCCAGCTTTCACAAAGTTTCACGGATCCAGGATGGTTTTGAGGAAGGGCTTAAAAGACAGTCAGTGACCATGTATTGGACCGAAAGGTGTATTCCTATGAGCCCCATGAGATTCGAATCCCAAGATCACCTTGAAGAATTTTTGACAGACAGGGAAGATCGTGATCAGGAAATTCCTCCAATTGGTTTTATGCGCATTAGACACCTTTTTCTTTTTTCTGAAAAAGAGGGTTCCCGTTTGAACGATGAGGAGCGTGATGATGAGTTTTTTGGTCCAGGGTTTGATTTGGGTGCCATTGAAAAATTTGCCAATAGAATCGGATTTAAAGTAACTTCAGATCCTGTGGGAATATGGAAACGAAATAGTATGGTTATATTTTCAAGATTAAAGTTCTAGCCGAACATTGACCCTATGCTTGCCCTGCTGGTCACGCTGCTCGGCATAAAATTGTTTCAAAATATCTTCCATTCGGTTGGTTCCCCAGGAATCCATTTCGACGGCGGCTGGACCATAGGTATACACCAGGCTCTTCCCGGGGGAGGGGCTCAATTTCCGCAACTTTGGGGTAGAGCCTTCACTGCCTGCCCCCTATCTCATGGTAGGCGACACAGCGGGACCTCCGCTTCCCGGGCCGGGCGGAGGGAGTCGCCGTTCCCGAGGCGCGAAGGGGCCTCCTCCAGGGCGGCCGCGATCACCTCCCGCATGTCGTCCGCGAAGACCACCTCGAGCTGGTCCCGGACCTCGGCCGGCACCTCCTCATAGTCGCGCCTGTTCTTCCCTGGCAGGATGACGCGGGTGATCCCGGCCCGATGGGCGGCGAGGACCTTGGACTTGATGCCCCCGACAGGCAGCACGCGGCCGCGCAGCGTGCACTCGCCGGTCATCGCCGTGTCCGGGCGCACCCGCCGCCCGGTGAGGAGGGAGGTGAGCGCCGTGAACATGGTGACCCCCGCGGAGGGGCCGTCCTTGGGCACGGCGCCGGCGGGCACATGGATGTGCAGGTCCCAGGCCTCCAGGGCGTCCTCGCCGTCCCCGGCGATCCCGAGCTCCACGGCGTGGCTGCGGACGAAGGTCAGGGCCGCCTTGGCGGACTCCTTCATCACGTCCCCGAGTTGGCCCGTGATCTCCAGGCGCCCCTTACCGGGCATGCGCGAGGTCTCGATGAAGAGGATGTCGCCGCCCGCAGGGGTCCAGGCCAGCCCGGTGGCGACCCCGGGGACCGAGGTGCGCTCGGCGATCTCCGAGAAGAAACGGAGCTTGCCCAGGTAGGTGGGGAGGTCCGGTTCGTCCACCTCCATCCGGGGCGCCTTGCCGTCCGCCGCACGCGCCACCTCGAGGGCCGCGCCGCGGCAGATTTTGGCGATCTCCCGGTTGAGCTGGCGCACGCCGGACTCCCGGGTATAGTCGCGGATGATGGCGGCCAGGGAGCCGTCGGTGATGGACAGGCAGCCCTCCGGGATCGCGAGCTCCGCGAGCAGCTTGGGAATGAGGTGGGTGCGCGCGATCCGGAGCTTCTCGTCCTGGGTGTACCCCGCCAGCTCGATGACTTCGAGCCGGTCGCGCAGGGGCGCCGAGAGGCCGCCCAGGTCGTTTGCGGTGCAGACGAAGAGCACTTCCGAAAGATCGAAGGGGAGCTCCAGGTAGTGGTCGGTGAAGCTCTTGTTCTGCTCCGGATCGAGGACCTCCAGGAGCGCGGCCTCTGGGGAGCCCCTCCAGCCGCTGCCGAGCTTGTCGATCTCGTCGAGGAGCAGGACCGGGTTGCGGACCTTGGCCTTCTTCAGTGCCGACAGGACGCGGCCGGGGAGGGCGCCGATGTAGGTCCGCCGGTGGCCGCGCAGTTCGGCCTCATCCCCGACGCCGCCCAGGGCGACCCGGACCAGGGGCCGCCCCGTGGCGTCGGCGATGGACTGGCCCAGGGAGGTCTTGCCCACGCCCGGAGGGCCCACGAGGCAGAGGATCGTGCCGCGGGACCGCCCCGTCAGCTTCAGGACGGCCATGTGCTCCAGGATCCGCTTCTTCACGTCGGCCAGGCCGTGGTGGTCCTCGTCCAGCTTGCGGGCAACGGAATCGGGGTCGTCCTTGACCTCGGCCTTGGCGCTCCAGGGCAGGTCGGCGATGAGCTCGAGCCAGGTGCGGATGACGTTGGCTTCCGGCGCCTGCGCCGACATCCCTTCGAGGCGCTGGAACTCCCGGTCCGCGGCCTCCCGGGGCTCCTCGGGGAGCCCAGCCTTGTCGAGCCGCTCCTTGAGCTTGCCCATTCCGTCGGCCTGCCCGTCGTCCCCCAGTTCGCGCTGGATGGCACGGAGCTGCTCACGCAGGACGGCCTCGCGCTGACCCTTCCCGACCTCCCGCTGGGCATCCTGGCGGATCTTGCGCTTGACCTCGGCGTGCAGAACCTGGGTGCCGAAGAGGTCGAGCACGAGCCTGAGGCGCGCAGCCACGCCGCGCTCGGCCAGCACCTCCAGTTCCCGGGCCATGGGCAGTCTCAGGGCCGAGGCGACCTGGTCGGCGTAGAGCCCCGGATCGGTGCCGGGACCGGCCAGGTCCCCGTGGGCCCAGCCTTCCACGCCCTGGACCTTCTCCCGCAGCTCCACGGCCAGCGCCGCTGCCGCTTCGGCGTCTTCCACCTCGTCACAGACCGGGTTCCCGGAGGCCGTCCAGAAGGGGTCGTTCCGCAAAAGGCCCGTGAGCTGGAACCGGTCGAGCCCCTCCAGCGTCAGACGGTAGTCGCCGGCGGAGACCCGGTGGATGTCCACGATCCGGGCAAAGACCCCGACCGGGTTCAGGTCCGCCGTCGCCAGATCGTCGTTGCGCGTCTCCCGCTGCGGCGCGATGCCGATGACGTCGCCGGCGCGGACCGCCTCCAGGAGCGCGACGGATCGGCTCCGGCCCACCGGCAAGGTCAGCACGGTCCCCGGGAACAGCACGCAGGACCGGAGTGGAAGCAGCGGGAATGGGTTGGCTGGCACTGCGAAGCCGCCGCGAAGGGTGGAGTGGTCGTTCATGGTGGATCCCCTTTCAGGATGTTCATCTCGTTTATTGGAACGTTCGTTCCATTATCAGGCCAAAAAAATCACCCCAGGATCGACAGGGTGATCCGCACCGCGGCCTCCAGGTCCGGCCGTGCGACACCGGCCAGGGCCGAAACCTGCAGCCCGTAGATGGTGCTCTGGAACACCAAGCCCAGGGTCCGGGAATCGTGATGCGCCCCCAGGTCGCCCTCCGCCTGCGCCCGCCGGAAGCGGTGCTCCCAGAGGCTGAGGCAGTCCTGAAAGCCGTTCTGGACGCACTGGGCGGTCCACCCGTCGAAGCGGGCCCGGTCCAGGGCCGCGTGGGCGATGAAGCAGGGCCGGCAACCCGGCGAGGCCAGTTGGGCGACGACCCCTTCGAGGACCGCGGAGACGGCCCGGCGCAGGGGCATGGGGCTTTCCAGGGCCACCAGGACGGACCGCGGCCCTTCCGCGACATAGCGCTCGAGGGCCTCGCGGTAGAGCGCCTCCTTGTCCCCGAAGGTGTCGTAGAGGCTCTGGCGGCCGATCCCCATGGCGTCCACGAGGTCCTGGATCGAGGTCGCCTCGTAGCCCTTGGCCTGGAACAACTCCAGGGCCCTCGCAAGGGTCCGGTCGCGGTCGAATGCCTTTGGTCTCGCCATGAAGACAAGGATAAGGATATGGAACGATCAGTCAATAAAATTGTCGAACGGTCCGGACCTGGCGCACCTTTCCAGGAACTGCAGGACGGTGATTTGAAGGGCAGGCCCTGGAAAGAGAATTCTCAAGCAAACTGGTCGAGGTGGTACCGCAGGGGCACTGTTGCAAAACCGCCCGGTTATAACTGATCGCTATCCACTCGATCCATCGAGGAACCAAACCGGGCCTCAGAAAGAAACCTACCCACCTGCCTCCGGTGCCGCAGCAAGTGGACAATGGCGTGCTCAAGGAGCTGCTCCAGGTTGTAGATGGGCCCCCAGCGCACCTGGAACTGCAGGGCTGCCATGTCCTCAAAGCTCATCAGCCACATCCCTTCGAAGGTCTCAGCCGTCCGGGAGGCCAGGATCTCCAACTCGCGGACAGCGTCAAGGGGCGTTTCAATTTTGTAATCCGGCGTGTCGAAGGACATGCCCAAGGCCTTGCGTAGGTAATGGATGTAGGCGTAACCCGCATGGATGACATGCTTAACCACCGATTGGATGGTGCGGCTGTTCTCATCCGTGCTATCGGCGTCCCGCACATGCAGGAATGCCTCCTGTTTCAGCGGGCCCACGAACTGGTTCAACTCCCGCACCGCCCGCTCGTACTCGTCCATCATGGCGCCAAGCGCGCCGACCCGGTGGGTAATGGCTGTCACGGAACCTCCCAAGGATAGGTTTGGACCAATCATACAAACGGTTCCTGGCCATCACCAGGGTCACCAGCCCAGAGAAGACACTTGACTGGGTGCGCGTTTCCAGTTGAATCCCTGAAGGAGCAGTTTGACTTTGGAATCCGCCTCGAATTGATAGAACCCGCTAACAATGCTTGTTCCCAGGTGGGCCAATTCTGCCAGCCCGGGGCCTTCAACTCTGAGGTAGCTGACCTGGTTCATTTCATACCTGCGAAATGAAAACCCAAGCGTCTTGGCCAAGGCGCGGATCGCCTTGCTGTCGGCAATGTTCCTAGCGCCGAGGAGCACCCAATCCATCCCGACGATACCGTGGTCAACCGAGTACTGCAGGTTGACATAGTCTTCATCCGTCGCATCGTGCGGAAGAAACATCAGTACCGCGTATCGCGGATAGCCCTGCCCAAGGCTCAGTGACTCGATCACGGAGGCCATTTCACTGACAGAAATCATTGGATAATCGGGCACTTCCATCTCTTCGGGAAGGTGATGCCGCAGTGCCTCAGGCAGGTTCTCCCTGATATCTGCGAGGTCGGACAGCCCATCCGCCTCGGGGCATCGGGAGTAGAATCTCACCCATCGGGCGGGGGCGTGGGCCGTCGTCGGATTTAACCCAACTTTTCCGACCGCGAAGCTCGAAGACCTGAGCGGGAGGATGCCGGCGGATGCTGGCGAGGAGGCGTGATGCTTAACCATGATCCCTATCCGGATGGGGGTGTTGGAACCGTCGAAAGACCCTGGATGGACCGGGTGATCCGACCGGACGAAATCGAGCGGTACCTCATCAACGGCAAGGATTTCATCGATGACAACTTTATCGAGCTGCAGCTGAGACGCAATGCCCGACCGGACCCGGCCAGGATCCGGGACATCATCGCCAAGGCCTTCGCCATCGAGTCGCTCGACCCCGAAGACACCGCCGCCCTGCTCAATGTGCAGGACCCGGACCTCTGGGAGGAGATCTTCGAGGCCGCCGCCAAGATCAAGAACAAGGTCTACGACAACCGGATCGTCACTTTCGCCCCGCTTTACTGCGGGTCCAGGTGCGTGAACGACTGCACCTACTGCGGATTCCGCTCCAGCAACAAGGCGATCGAGCGCCGCGCCCTCACCTTCGACGAGATCGAGGCGGAAGCCCGGATAATGGCCGGCAAGCTTGGGCACAAGCGGATCGTGGCAGTCTACGGCGAGCATCCTTCCACCGACGCCGACTACATCGCCGAAAGCATGCGCCGGATTTACTCGGTCAAGGAGCAGGCCCGAGTCGGCCTGGGCGAGATCCGCCGGGTGAACATCAACGCGGCGCCGATGTCGATCGCCGATCTGCGCAAGCTGGGCGACGCCGGCATCGGCACCTACCAGGTATTCCAGGAGACCTATCACCACAACACCTACCGGCAGGTCCACCCGGCCGGGACCATCAAGGGCAACTTCGATTGGCGCCTCTATGCCCTGCACCGGGCCATGGACGCCGGCATCGACGACGTCGCGGCGGGCGCCCTATTCGGGCTTTACGACTGGCGGTTCGAAGTGATGGGCATGCTCTGCCACACCCGGGACCTGGAAGGGCGCTTCGGCCTCGGGGTGCACACTGTCTCCGTGCCGCGGATCGAACCCGCCGCCGACACTGACTTTAGCTGGCTCACCCACCGGGTGAGCGATGTGGATTTCAAGCGGGCGATCGGGGTGCTGCGTCTGTCGATCCCCTACGCGGGGCTGATCGTCACCTGCCGGGAGAGCCCCGAGATGATTCGCGACGTGATCCCGATGTGCACCCAACGGGACGCCTCCAGCCGGATCGGGGTCGGCGCCTACGAGGACGCCGAGAGCGGGCAGAAGGAGAAGCGCCAGCAGTTCATCCTGGGCGACACCCGCTCCCTGGACGAAGTGATCTGCGAACTGGCCTCCATGGGCTACATCACCTCCTTCTGCACCGCCGGCTACCGCTGCGGCCGCACCGGCGACAAGATTATGGGCCTGCTCAAGAGCGGCAAGGAGGGCTGCTTCTGCAAGTTGAACGCCGTCCTCACCTTCAAGGAATGGCTGGACGATTTCGGCACGCCCGAGACCCGGGCCGTAGGCGAGAAAATCATCGCCAAGGAGGTCGCCGAGGTCCAGGCACGGACCTCGATCGATTTCTCCCCCCTCATGGTCCGCAAATTTGAGGACGACCTGGCCCGGATCGGGCAGGGCGAGCGGGACATCTATTTTTAATCTGTGCGAGAGGATATTCGGGTAGGCCATGGGGCTTAGTCCCTTCAACGCCGCTAAAGTCCTTGCGGCTTATGGCCCGGAGCACCTTGCGGACGCCCAGCTGCTCGAGTTACTGCTGGAAGAGCCCTCGCTCATGCGGGCAACTGGGCTCCTGGAGGCCTGCGGCGGGCTGGGTAACCTCCTCATGCTGGGGCCCGCCGACCTGGTGTCCCTGGGGCTGACCAGCGCCGAAGCAGCTCGCGTTGGGGTCCTGGTCGAAGTCCAGCGCCGGCGCACTCGGGTTCACCGGGCTCGAGTCTGTGCTCCCGGGATGGCTTGGGCCTATCTGCTGCCGAAGACCGCAGGGCTCACCGAGGAGCGCTTCGGGATCCTGTGCCTGAACGCCAAGGGCGAGGTGGTGGCCGACCGGATCCTGGGGATGGGCACGCCCCTGGGGCTGGTGATCACGCCGCGCGAGGTGATGCGGGAGGCCTTGCGCTATGGGGCCACGACGGTGCTGGCCTGGCAAAATCATCCAGCTGGTGGCGCCGAACCCAGCCGGGAGGACATCACGCTCACCCGGCAGCTTAGAGCGGCGGCCGACCTGATCGGCGTGCCGCTGAACGACCACATCATCGTCGGGCGCGAGACGTACTACAGCTTCCGGGTCGGGGAAGGCTGGGACCGGCGCTGATCAAGGCAGGTAAGCCCTGGTCGGAATCGGGCCATAGGAAGCGAGGCCGATAGCCGCCCACCAACCAGGCATTGCAGGGGAGGGTCACAGCATAGACCCGACGGTACGGACCACCGGGGCCTTGACTCACTCGAGAAAAACCCGATACTTTCCTTGTAATTCAAGCTGAAGCGGGCAGTATCCCGCAGACATGGCCCCCATACTTGGGGGCTTTTTTTACCTCCGGGAGAACGCATGGTGAGGTGGTCAAGACCACGATTCGGGTTTCAGTTCCCTTGCAGTGTGGCTGGTGCGAACAAATCAGGGTGGGCATGACCTGGGTGCCGGACCGCAGAACCGTATACGGGGGCAGGTATTCCCAAGGGGTATGCCCGGACTGCAAGACGGATTTCTTCTTCGATTCTTTATCCGAGGTCGATGCAAAGAGGAGATGAACTGATACCGCCTGGACCCCGCAGGGGCCGTGGCGCGAGTGTGGAGATGTGCGCGACGACACTGGGTGGAGTGAGGCTGCAGGGAGCGCCGACACCATCCCCTGCCAAAATCGGCTTCTTCGAAGAACTGCGCTATGGCCATTCCCTTTGTACATACCCCGACCCCGCCGTATTATGCGGTCATCTTCAGTTCCACCCGCCAGTCTGGCGACCAGGCCTATCGGGCCATGGCCGAGCGTAGCGTGGAACTTGCCGTGCGCCAGCCTGGCTTCCTGGGCATAGGCTTGGACCCAGCGGTAGATGGTGCTCGCATCGACCTTGATCCCCCGCTCGGCTGTGATCTCTTGCCTGTCGCGGTAGCTCAAGGGGCAGGCCAGATACCAACGAACGCAAAGCAGGATCTCCGAGATAGGGAATTGCCGACCTTTGAAGGAAGTCGAGGGGTTACTTCGTTCATTCTTTAACTCGCACCTGGGTTGAGTCCTCCATCTTTGCAACAGGGCCTATGGGGGGCAGCAACACACCATCTATCCGCCGCAGAAGCTTTGTGAACGTCAGGCCAGGAGTCTCTCCAGCAGGTCCCGCCCCGGGCATTCCCGCAGGCGGTACCGCTCCGGGAACAGCCCGGCGGGTTCCAGAAGGTGGCTGAGGCGCCGTTTCAACGCGTCCCAAGTCATCCAGGCTTTCTGCTCACGACCGCCGGATTCCCAGGCCAGGCAGACACGGTCCGCTTCGGGCAACCAGACCTCGCCCTGGTCCGGGGTCCAGGTGGTGTAGCTGGCCACTTGTCCACCGGGGGTCCGCACCAGATGGAAGGGGGCGACGGTTATGGGCACTCCGGCCAAGTCGTTGCGGTGGTCCAGCAGCGCCTTCTGGCGGACATACTCGTCCCTGAGCCGGCGCTGGCGCATCTGCTCCAGCAGGGGCCGGAGGGGATGCCCGGCCTGGACCTGGAAGGGCTCCCAGTCGAAGTGGCGCAGGCGCAGGGGGCAGCCGTTCAGGGCGCGGGGATCCGAGTCCAGGAACTCCAGGGCGCCGGCCAGGGCCCACCGCAGGGCCGGGATATCCTCGGAACCCACCACCAACATGGTGTCCGGGCTGGGCAGCACGACCACCGGATCCCCGTCCAGGTTCAGGCAGCGCAGCACCCCTGGCAGAAGCAGGCGGCTCCCATCCAGGCCGTCCTGCCAGGTGGAGCGGTAGCGCCCCGGTCCCAGGCGCCGGAACCCCTCTTCCCCGCCCCGGCCCACCAGGTTGCTGCGGGCCTTCTGCAGCAGCGCATCGAAGTCGGCGTCCCAGCGCTTTAAAGTGGCGACGTCCACGTCCAGCGTCCGCTGGGGCAGGTCCACCGCCAGGCTGACGGCGAAGATCCCCGCCAGGAGCCGGAACTGGGGAGCCAGCCGCCCGGTGCGCAGGACCGCGGTCTCGTAGACGAACCTGGGCCGCACCTTCGGCACCAGCCAGGGCAGGGCTTCGCCCAGGGAAAGGGACCCGGTGGGTGCCAAGGCCGGGAAGCAGGCCAGCACTAGGCGTTTCAGGGCGGTCTTGAGGAAGGCGGTAGTCATGGTCGTCGAGCTTGGGGTGGGGCCCCGGGGGCCCGAGAGGATCCAACAGAAAGAATTCCTGTAAACATCAGATAAATTATACACTCAAATTTTTATGCAATTTTAATATTTTTTTTAGATGATTGAGTTGGTCAGTCGGATTTCTTTGGCGAAGATCTAGGGCGGGAGTTATTTGGCGTGGTCGGGGAGGGCTTCATCCATATCGATTGGCCTACACTGAAATGAAGCAACAATCCGAATCGTCCTGAAGGGAAAAAAACCTTGCCCTCCGTCCCGTTGATCCATCCTGCCGAAGCCGAATTGGAAGCGGACGCGGGGGCTGTGTCCGGCAACGTTCGGACGCCGAGGTTCATGGTCCCGGTGGACGGCAGGCCGGCTTGCGATGGGCTGATCCGCGCCGCCTGCCGGATGGCCGAAGCGCGCGGGGCGCCCTGGATCGGGGTGCACCTGGACGGGCCCCGGCCCCTTCTGTCCTCCCGGGTGGAGGAGCGCCGCCTGGCGGACAACCTGCGTCTGGCCGAGGAACTGGGGGCCGACCTGATCCGCCTCCATTTCTCGAGCCGGAGTGTGGCCCGGGAACTGCTGGCCCTGGCCAAGACCCATCAGGTCACCCATCTGGTGGTGGGCCGGGGTGAACCCAACTGGCGCGCCAGGCTGTCCGGTTCGTTGCTGGAAGACCTGGCCCAGGGGGATTTTGAACTGGTCATCCACGTGGTCCCCACCAAGTCCTCCGCCGCGCCGTCCCCGCTGGCGCCCGAGCCGCCGGAAGCCCTGGACCTGAGCAACCTGGGCATCGCCATCGGCTTCGTGGCGCTGGCCACCGGAGTCGGCTTTCTGGTGTTCCATTACCTGGGCCTGGCCGATGTGATCATGCTCTACATGCTGTGCATCACCGCGGCGGCCACCCAGTTCGGCCGCTGGCCGACCCTGATCGCCTCCGTCCTGAGCATCCTGGCCCTGGATTTCTTTTTCATCGAACCGCGCTATACCTTCGTGCTCACGGACATCCAGCACATCGGCACCTTCACGATGATGATCGGGGTCGGCTGGGTGATCCTGGGCCTGGCGGAGCGGATCCGGGCCCAGACCCGGCTGGCCCAGAACCAGGAGCGCCACACCCGCACGCTCTACCGCCTGGGCAAAGAGCTCGCCGAAGGCGGCTCGGTGGCGGCCATCCAACAGCGGGTGGTGCTCTTCCTGCGCCAGGAGCTGGACCTCCCGGTGGCGCTGCTGCTCTGCGATGCCCAGGGGCGGCTGCCGGTTCCCGTGGGTACGGGCCTTCGGCTCGAGGCGGAGGAGCTGGAGATCGCCCGGACCGTGATGGAACGCGGGGTGCCGGTGGGCCACGGCACGGAGCTCTTCACCCAGTCTCCCTGCCTCATGTTGCCCATGCCCGGCACCGAGCGGCCACTGGGGGTGCTGGGGCTCTGGTTCACGACGGGAGGCGCCATGCCCGCCAGCCGGCTCGACTTGCTGGTTCCCCTGGCCTCGCAGATCGCCCTGGCACTGGAGCGGGCCAGCCTGGCCGAGGACCGCACTGAGGCTCGGATCCAGGCCAAGCACGAGCAGCTGCGCAGCAACCTGCTGAGCAGCATCTCCCACGACCTCAGGACCCCGCTGGGCACCATCACCGGCGCCACCACCACGCTGCTCAATCCCGGCCCGCAGTCGGCGCCGGGCGATCCGAAGGTGCTGCTGGGCACCATCCTCCAGGAATCGCGCCGGCTCCTGCGCATGGTCAACAACCTGCTGGACATCACCAAGCTGGAATCGGGCCTGGTGCAGGCCAAGAAGGAATGGGCGGCCATCGAGGAAGTGGTCGGGTCTGCCCTCAGCCACCTGGAAGAGCAGCTAGGTTCCCGCCCGGTTTCCGTGGAACTGCCGGAGATCTGGGTGGCCATGGACCCGGTGCTGATGGAGCAGGCGCTCATCAATTTACTGGACAACGCCATCAAGTTCAGCCCGCCGGGCAGCGCCATCGAGGTCCGCGGCTGGGTGGAGGGCGAGCAGTTCCGACTGTCGGTCGCCGACGAGGGGCCGGGCTTGCCCCCCGGCGAAGAGGAGCTGATCTTCGAGAAGCTGTTCCGGGGCACCGGAAGGCCCGTGACTCCAGGGGCCGGGCTGGGCCTGGCCATCTGCAAGGGCATCGCCCAGGCCCACGGCGGCAGCATCACGGGCCGGACCCGGCCCCAGGGCGGCGCCCAGATCATTATCGCCTTGCCCATGACGGGCGTCTCACCCGAACTCAACCCCGATTTCAATTCCTGAACCCCACGGATGGCGCCATGCCCGAACAACAGCCGCTGGTCCTGATCGTCGAAGACGACTCCCAACTTCGGCAGTACCTCACCACCACCCTGCGCTCCCACGGCTTCAAAGTGGCCGAGGCCACCACCTGGGAGGAGGGCAGGAGCCTAGCCCTCCAGCTCGCTCCGGACGTGGTGCTGCTCGACCTGGGCCTGCCGGACGGCGACGGGCTCAGCCTCGCCCGGGAACTGCGCGGAGCCAGCCGGGTCCCCATCATCGTGGTGAGCGCCCGGGGGCGCGAGGAGGACAAGATCCTGGCCCTGGACATGGGGGCGGACGACTACATCACCAAGCCGTTCGGCTCCGGGGAGCTGCTGGCCCGGATCCGGGTGGCCCTGCGCCATTCCGTCGATCCGGCCGCCCCTCCCCCTTCGGTGGTGGAGGTGGGCGGCCTGCGCATGGACTTCCTGATGCGGGAAGTGACCCTGAACCAGAAGCCGGTCCGCCTCACCAAGAACGAGTTCGACCTGCTGGCGGTGCTGATCCGCCACGCCGGCCAGGTGCTCACCAACGGCCAGCTGCTCCAGGAAGTCTGGGGCGAAACCTCCAAGGCCCACGCCACCTACGTCCGCATCTACATGCGCAGCCTGAGGAAGAAGCTGGAAGCCGATCCCACCCGCCCCAGGCTGCTCCTCACCGAGCTGGGCATCGGCTACCGGCTGAAACCCGAGCTGGACAGCCAGTCAGAATAACCAACCAGATAGAACAGTTAAAGCAGGGTAAGAGCTATATACGCGAATTTAACATATTTTTAAAGCTTGCGGCGACAAAAAGTAAAGGTTTAGATTGTCCAGCCCTTTCGTTTTTATCATAGTGTCAGTGGCAACTGACTATTCCATGGACCTCCCGGAAGAAGATTTTCATGTAATTTATACAAATTATTATATGAATTAACTCTTTACACTCTCGTTTTTCGAAAATAATCTAAATGAGAGATATGAAATAGTCTGGTGTTGGTTCAAAGGGGTTGCAGTGTTGGTCATACCTGACTTCGCGTTCCTGGGAACGTAGCGTCGGGCGCCTTGTTTCATCAAGACAAGGAGACATTCATGCGAGTTTGGAACCTACCGCGACGAATCCCTGGATTTGGTTCCGGAGGTCCACCTGGAGTTGGCTGGAGGCCTTGATTCGCGCTGAGCGTCCTTGAGGGAAACAGGATCCCGTCCCTGGACCTGGGGTCGGGACGCGGCGGGAGTTTGCCCGTCTTTTTAGGAGAATCGCCTTGAACCGAAAAATGCGCCTTTTGGGAACAACCTTCGCCCTCGCGCTCGCGGCTTGCTGCCCGATCTGGGCGGCTGATGCCGCCGCGCCGGTCGCGGCCGCGGTCCGCCAAGTCGAACAATACAATTTCTCCATCCACATCCTCGCCATGCTCCTGGTGGGCTTCGGCTTCCTCATGGTGTTCGTGCGCAACTACGGCTACAGCGCCACCACCGGCACCTACCTGGTGGTGGCGGTGGGCATCCCGCTATACATGCTGCTGCGCGCCACCGGCCTGATCTCCGTCGGGGCCATGGCGCCCAATACCATCCACGTCCTGCTGCTGGCCGAATTCGCCTGCGCCGCGGGCCTGATCGCCATGGGTGCGGTGCTCAGCCGGCTTCGCCTGTTCCAGTACGCCATGCTGGCCGCGCTATTGGTGCCGGCTTACATGCTAAACGAATGGCTGGTGCTGGACGGCGGCCTGGGTGTGACCAAGGGATTTGTGGACGCCGCCGGCTCTGTCACCATCCACGCCTTCGGCGCCTATTTTGGCTTGGGCCTGGCCATGGGCATCCCCCACTCCCGCTACCAGGACCAGCCCGCGGTGGAATCGGACGCCACCTCGGACCGCTTCTCCATGCTCGGCTCCATGGTTCTCTGGATTTTCTGGCCCAGCTTCTGCAGCGCCATGGTGGCGCCGGAACAGATGCCCCAGACGGTGGTCAACACCATCCTGGCCCTCTGCGGCGCCACCCTGGCCACGTACGGCGTCAGCGCCCTGTTCAGGCGCGGCAAGCCCACTTTCGCCGACATCGCCAATGCCTCCCTGGCCGGTGGGGTGAGCATCGGCGCAACTTGCAACCTGGTCTCCGCCCCCGGCGCCTTCGGGCTCGGGCTGGCGGCCGGGGCCCTTTGCGTGGCCGGCTACATACTGGTCCAGCCCAGGTTGCAGAGCGCCTTGGGGATCGTCGACACCTGCGGCGTGCACAACCTGCATGGCATGCCCGGGCTCCTGGGCGGCCTGCTGGCGATCGCGGTGGTCCCGGGCTACGCCGTGGCCCAACTGTCGGGCATCCTGATCACTGTCGTGCTCGCCCTAGCCTGCGGCGTGGTGGCCGGCCTGGTCATCCGCGCCACCGGGGAAAAGAAACCGGCCTACGGGGATGCCGACGAGTTCGCCGGTACCGAATGGACCTCACCGGTGCTCCGCTAGTGTAGCGGCTCAGAACTTGGCGATAAGGGCGAGCCACCCAGCCCTGGCCCTCATCACTACCTGCATGCACGGGTGGAGGCCCCCTCGCTCATGCGGGCTGCCGGGCTCCTGGAGGCCTGCGGCGGCCTGGGCAACCTTCTCATGCTGGGGCCCGCCGACCTGGTATCCCTGGGGCTGACCAGCGCCGAGGCTGCTCGCGTTGGGGTCCTGGTCTAAGTCAAGCGCCGGCGCACCCGGGTTCACCGGGCTCACTCTGCGCTCCCGGGATGGCTTGGGCCTACTTGACAACGGGGTAAGGATTACGCCACCTGCCACCACGCCACGGCTGCCGTCGCAGGCGAGCGGTAGCGTGCGGTCCATGTGTTGAGCGAAACCACCTAGGCCTAATTGAAAAAGTCCATGAACCGGTACCGAAAACCGAGCGAGTTGGTGGGATTCGGCAGGCATGGGAATCGGATTTCAATATTGGCTGTAGCCTTCTCCTGAGGAGGTAGACCGCTGGTTCGTAGGAGCCGTCCTTGAAGGCCAGACCGTCCTCGACCATGGCGTCCAGGGCGTCCTCTACGGCCACATAGCTGGCATTGAGGGCTTCGGCCGCCCAGGAGGTGCCGGAACCCTCTGACGACCTCAAGTGGATGATCAACTGGCTTCGTAGGTCGGGCGTAGGAACGATTGGGTGAATCGTCATGGTGCTCCTTCTATGGTTCATTCCTGACAAGGCGGAGGCCCATGGAGTTGGCTCTGAGGTAAATAGGGGGTCATTGAGTCCGGGCAAATGCAACCACCCGGAAGCCAAGGAAGGGGTTGCAATAGGTCAGGCCTAGGCCACCGCCACTGCGGAAGCCCGATCGAACGTTCACAATGGAGGCACCCGCCCCAGCGCCACGGATCACTTTGGTTGAACCACTGCTTGGCCCCGTAGGGTCCGTCACTGGACTGCTGGCATAGTAGTTTCCCATGTAATAGTCTTGGCACCACTGCCACACGTTCCCCAGCATGTCGCATAGGCCCCATGCGTTGGCCTGTTTCTGGCCCACTGGATGTGTAGTACCCCCACTGTTTTCGTTGTGCCAAGCGATGGCATCCAAGGAACCATAAGTGCTTCCAGTCGTTCCCGCCCGACAGGCATACTCCCACTCCGCTTCCGTGGGTAGGCGATACGTCCACTGACTCTGCATCCCGTTCAGCTTAGAAATGAAACCTTGCGCATCATTCCAATTCACCATCTCGACAGGGGCAAAGGCGGACCCCGACCGCCATGAACAACCTCCTCAGAACGCTGCCGATGGTCAACTGCTGTGGGCTGTGTGGAGTGCGGGACGCGATCTCCAGGCTCAGCCCGAGGCTGTGGAAAGCCGGAAGGACACGTTGCTCCGCCAATCTCCAGTCTTAAACCCAACTACTTGTGGAGTTACACTTTGCAGACTGTTCCTAGTTCCAAAGAGATCTAAGCCCACCGTATATGCCAAGCACACAGGTGACCACGACCACCCCGAGCACCACCCAAAAATAAGCACCGCGCAGACGGTGTTCGAGCGGAAGGGCCTTGACCGCAAGTGCCACCAGGAACCCAAGGACCAACGGCAAGAGAAATGCGTTCATCACCTGTACTGCGACCGAAAGCGTCACGAGGTTCGGCACAAGCAGAACGACAAAGGCACTGCCGATCACACCCACGCTGAATATTCCATAGAACCACGGTGCTTCCAGTGGATGATGTTCCAGCGAATGGCTGTCCCCTGTGACTTCGCAGAAACCCCAGGACATTGCCAGTGAGACCACGATGGCCGAGACCATCGCCCCACCCAGGATGCCCAAGCCGAAAACGATGTGACCGAGTTTGATCCCCAGCGAAGGCGTCAATGCCTGGGCGATCTGCCCCACGGTGTCCAGAGGTGTTTGGGCATGGGTTTTACCCAATGTCGCTGCTGCGGCAACCAGCACAGCAACCATCACCACTTGGGTGAGCACCGCTCCGATTGCGGTGTCCCAGCGGGAGTAAGTGTATTGATCGGGTTTGAGCTTTTTGTCCGTCACGGCAGATTGCTGGTAGAACACCATCCACGGCATGATGACCGCTCCGATATTGGCTGACACCATGTACCAGTATCGGTGGTTGTGCACGGGCAGCGTGACCAAGCCGCTCATTAGCTCATGTCCTTGCACCGGAGCGCGCATGGCCACCCATACGAACGCTAACTCAAATAGCCCTAAGAAAATGGCTATCCGTTCCACACGCCGGTAAGAGCCGGTCCACACCACCACCAACAGGACAGTCACGGCCAGGGCCAGACTGGTCACCTGCGGCACTCCGAACAACAGGCCCACCCCGGAAATACCCGCGAATTCGGTGATGAGAGCACCCAGGCAGGCCACAGCCAATCCGGCTACCGATAACCAAGCCCAACCTCTGCCGAATGTTTCGCGAATCAATTCTCCATGGCCCTTGCCGGTGAAAATGCCGAGACGCACCGTGAGTTCCTGCACCACATACAGCACGGGAATCATCAGCACTTGCAGCGCAAGGAGCTTGTAGCCCCATTGGGCACCGCTCTGCGCTGCGGTGACTACGCTGCCCACATCCGCATCCGCCAGCATGGCCACCAGTCCGGGGCCAAGGATGGCTAGAAACAATTTCAAGTGGTGCTTTTTCATGCCGAGAGGCCCCGGCTGCAACTCCGCGCCCCCCGCCAGTTTCCCAGCGGTCACCTCTTCAACTGATTGGCTCATGCGCCATCTTCCGCTCGCAGTTTCGACTCGCACTTATCCCGTGCGTTGTCCTTATCTGAGCCATGCGAATACCTAGTAAAGATGATGAAGCACCCGACGATGTGGAGCCGGATTCGGCCAGGTCCACGTAGGTTGAGGATACCTGTAAAAAGCTTTCGCAAGGGGCAATCGAATGGCAGAGGTATGAGGTTCCAGCTTTTCTGGCTCGCAGAGACGGTCTCTGTTATTGCTGACCCGTCCACACTTGGTGCAGAGGTGGGCGGGGCGCACCACCAGCTTCTTGTACGCGTCCAAGGCCCTCTCCAGCGCATCGGCCTTAACCAGCTTGCAGAGGGCCTTGTCTTTCAGCTTTTTCACGGTCAGGACGAGGCTGGGCCACCGGCATCCTGCGCGGAGCCGAAGGACTGGAGCGCGAGGTAGTTGAGACCGAAGCGTTCAATGTTGTCTAACTGCTTCTCGTACTGGTCAAAGTGGCTCTCCTCGTCTGCGGTGAGAGCCTCGAAGAGTTGCTTGGTGACTGCGTCGGCGTTGGCACCGCAGGCGATAGCCGCCTTATTGTAATCATCCTGACTGCCTTGCTCCATACCTAGTGCTTTCTGCAGCATGGCCTTGGGCTCTGTAATCTTTTCCACGGGACCGGCGGCAGTGACTTCGGCTTCCCCCTTCAAGAACAGGATGCGCTCCGCCAGCTTCTCAATGTGCCCCATCTCCACAATGGCAGTGCGCTTGAAGAGATTTGACAGTGGGCCAAGGCCCTGATTGTCCAGGTGGAAGAGGGGCAGGAAGACCAGACGACCTGGACCCGAACCTGCTTCCCCGTGGTCAGGCTCTGTCAATGGGCGGGCTCGCGGAGCGGCCGTTTGACGTGACCGATGGGGAACCGAATGAAACTGTCGCGGATTCTGCTTGCCGTGCAGAGCCCCATGGGGTCAGCAGGATCGTCTGCCCAGCCTTTGTTGCTTTGTATTGTATTGGGCGATCAGCCTTCGAACTACGGTGCCACTGAGTATTGAGTTAGACCGGGCAGTCTCAAACGGTCGTAGGTCGTAGCATGATGCGTCACCAAACAATCACCATTCCCATCCCTGAGCCTCTCGATGAACAGCCTGGGCAACTGCGGCTTGTAGCAGGCCCGGTAGCTCACCTCGTGGAGATTGGAGGCCTGGCGCTGGCGGGCCGTCCAGAATTCCCGGGTCAGGACGGGGTACTTCCGTCCGGCCACCTGGGTCTCGTCCCACGCCCCACCATCGTCCGGGGCGAACGCAGCCAGCCGATGGCGATCCTGGAGGGTCACTGGGTCGGGGAGGTGTGTGGCCCGGGGCGGGCGCGCCTGCTCCACTGCCACCGCCTCCCGGAAGGCCTCAAGCGCCCCGGGGGCTAGGTCGGCGATCAGGCTTTCCATGAACTCCTGAGTGTTCACGCCAGTCATTGCTTCACCAATCCGAGGTCCTTCGGCCGTTTGAAACGCTTGTTGGTACACGGATCGCAGATGAGCCCCTCCGGGCCCTGGGAATAGCCGTCCATGGCGAGACTGATGACGGCTCCGCACCCGCCGCAGTGCGCGGGCTCGAAGGCAGGCGGATCCTGGAGCTTGGTGAAGTTGTAGTCGTTGGTGCCATACCAGACGAACAGCTCGGTCTCGAACCCCTCGCGGCACGCCTGGCAGGTCTGCCAATCGCCGTCGTGCCCTTCCGTGTGGTGGTAACCGCAGAGGGTCTGCCGGCGGTGGTTGCGGGCGCAGCTGTTCCTGGCATAGGAGAAGGCCACGTAGTTGTCCTCGTCGTCGCAGATCCATTGCCCGCAACATTCGGTCCGGACCAGCGTCGTCTTCTTGCCGCAAAGCCCGCAGGCTTTGGTGTTCAAGGGGATGACCTTGCGTTTTCGGGGCCGGGACTGGGCCAAGGTGGACTCCGGAATGGGCCACGAGGCCTTCCCTGAGGTTGCCCAGGGAACCCGGGCCTGTCAACGAACCCATATCTGGCCGTTCTTTCGCGCAATCCATCTGCTTGAATGCCGGGAAGCCAAGGTAGACCGTTTGATCCTGCCCAAGGTCGCGGCGAGAATCATCCATGGATGGGGGGACTGATGGACGGCCAGATCTACCTGGATGACCTGGGACCTGGCGTCAGGTTGACGCGCGAGGACGGATCGGAGTTTACCCAGCCCCGAAGGACCGAAGCCTGGATTTGCACGGAGCCCTTGTGCGGTTGTACGGAGGTCCGGCTCCCGATCATCTTGGCCACGCCCGGGAATGCCGAGGATCCGGCATCCTGTGAACTCTTCCTGGACCTGGAGAGCCGGGTCCTGGCCAAGGCCGAGACGCGCCATCTGGGCGGCTCCTTGCAAGGCCTGCCGGTGCGACTTGCCGCGAAACTGGTGCCCCCGGATTGGGACCGCCTGCGGAACTGGTTCATCGGGCAGAAGGAGGCCCAGCTCCGTGAGGCGGATCCGGCCTCCCTGGAGGCCGAGTTCCCGGCGGCCCTGGAACTGGATCCTTCGCTGCTGGTCTCCTACGGTGTGATGGTGCCCTGTGCCCGCCCCCTTCTCTTCACCCTGGGAGGGATGACTTGGCAGGCCCGGGACGAGTATTGCGTCTGCCCTCCCTGTACCTGCGAGGAGGTACTGCTCACCTTCAAGTCATGGCCCGGGGAGGTTCCCTGGGGGCCTGCCGTCCACGAGGATCTGGGGGATGGACCCACCGTCCGCCTATCCCTGGTGGAACCACGTTGGGAGAGCGTGGAGGCCGCAGGTGCCGGCATGCCTGGCCTGGAGTCCCTCGTGGGGGCCATGGAAATGGCCTGGCCGGACCTGAGGGCCCTCCTGGGTGCCAGAAGGAGCCAAATGCGGCGGATGGCTGCGACCTCGCCCATCGTGAATCCGCCCTGGGCTTCCAGGGTGCCGGTGCGAGCGGCCAAGGTGGGCCGCAACGAACCCTGTCCCTGTGGAAGTGGCAAGAAATACAAGCGCTGCTGCCTGATTCTTCCGGGGCCCCCAACTCTGGCCAACCCGATTTCTTAGGATTGCCTTCATGGCGAAGACTGACCCGATCCGCGCCCACCTCATGCGCCTGGACAAGGCGGTCCTGGTGACGCTGTTCCTGAAGCATGCCGACGAAGGGTTCCTCGCCCAACTCGGCCTGGAGGTGGCGCGCCAGGCCCCCGGTGGGCCGGATCTGGCGCGCTTCCGGCAAAGCCTCCAGGGCATCCTGGGCGACCTGGGTTGGGAGGAGGGCACCACCTCCAGCGACCTGGACCGTTTCGCGGACAGCCTCAGGGCGTTGATGACCGATGGGCATCCCGGAGCCGCGATGGAATTGGCCGCGGAGGCCCTGGAGGGCCTGGAGCAGGCCTGGGACAACGTGGACTCCTCGGATGACTACATGGGCTGCGTGGCCACGGACCTCAGGGAGATCCACCACGAAGCCTGCAGCCAGATCCGCCCGGATCCCCGGAAACTTGCCGGCTGGGTCTTCCGCATGGAAATGGCCAACGACTATGGGACCTTCGACAACCTCGTGGACGAGTATCGTCCCCTTCTGGGTCTGCAAGGACTGGAGCAGGTTCACCGGCTCGCGAGCGAGGTCTGGGACCGGGTTCCGCCCCTGGGCCCCGGGAACAAACAGGCTCCCGACTATGGGCGATCGAACATCAGGCGTTTCATGCTGAAGCTGACCCGGCCCGACCCGGAAGCGCACCTGGCCGTCCTGGAGAGGGATCTTTCCGGCCCGATGGACTTCCTGGGGTTGGCCGAGCACTGCCTAGCCTCGGGCTGGGCGGACCGGTCCATTGCCTGGGCGGAGAAGGGCCTCCAGGCCTTTCCGGACAAGGATCCCAGCCTCGCTTCCTTCCTCGCCGATCGCTACGCCGAAGTCGGACGGCTGGGTGAGGCTCTCTCGCTTCGCTGGGCGCTCTTCGAGGCCCGCCCCCAGGTGGACACGTATAAGCACCTGGTGGCCGTGGCTCACCGGGCCGGCGAGACCATCGCATGGCGGCAGCGGGCCCTGGACCTCCTGCAAGATCGCTTCGAGGGTGGCCGGAACCGGACCAGCCATTGGGGTCGGCAGGATCTCGACCAACTGGTCCTGATCCACCTCCATGAGAAGGCCGCCCTGGAGGCTCTCGCCGCCGCCCGGAAGGGTGGGTGCACGCACGGCACCTGGATGCACCTGGCCAAGGGGCTGGAACCCATGCACCCTGGCGATGCCCTGAAGATCCTCCAGGAGCAACTGGACACGATCATCGCGCCCATGAAGCCGGAGGCCTACCGCGATGCGGTGGCCGTCCTGGGCAGGATCCAGGAGCTGGCCCTGCGCCTCCAGCAGCCGGGCCTATTCACCACGACCCTGGCCCTCGTCATGACCGGCCATGCCCGGAAGAAGAACCTGGTGACCTTGATCCGGAAAGCCGGGCTGGCCTGAATCCGCAATTCATGGCGTGCTCCCCCGTCCCTCAAGTCAATCGGAGCGGTCGGATACGGCCCACATGATACGGCCCCGCTGGAGCCAGAAATGGCTCCGGCAGCCCTGGGTGCGCCAGATGGACGGTGTGGCCGAAGCGGTCCCGTCGAGGTGCTCCTGGATCTGCCACCTGGGCCGTTCGTCAGGCAACAGGTTCAGATGGATCGCCTCTCCCCCTACCCGAGACGCTATCGGCGCAGAACCGCAGGAACGCAGAAAATCAGTAACATTCGCAACAATTCAGGAAAACGCGCATGCAAGTTGCTGCGTAGGAAGCCTGGCAGACCGCTGGATTGCTGAATGCGCAGGGGCTACCCAGGAAGGCTGAGGCGATCCGTTGCACTCCGCCAAGAGCCCCTCCATGACTGCCGCTCCTTGCCCTTGCTGGCCATGCGGGGAGAGATGCGCAGGGCTTGTTCCTGGTTTCCTGGGACGGTCTATGGTTCGGTCGGATTGTGGGGATCCAACTAGGTGTCGCCGCCGGGAACCGCAGGCCGGTTGCGGCCATCCCTGGCAAGGCTGACACCATCCGATCCGGCCAACCGGGTTGCCAATCGCGGAGAAGCAAATGCCAGACGATCGAGGAAGGAAGCAATTCCTTGCAGGTGTGGCTGTGGTTGGGTTGACGACCGCCACCATGAGTCTCGGGTGCCTGTCGGGGGATCGTGCGGCAGAGCCAGCCGCCCCACCACCCCACGTCCGGTGGCTGAAACAGACTGCCAAGCCCTTGGCGACGGTGGATCCCGCGGCCAAGGATGACGACTTGGCTGTCCTGGACCCCATGGTGGGTGGGGCGTCCATTGTCGGCCTTGGGGAGGCCACCCACGGCAGTTCGGAGTTCTTCCGGATGAAACACCGTCTCCTCCGGTACTTGGTTGAGCGCAAGGGCTTCACGGCCTTCGGCATGGAGGCTGACCTGGCCCAGTGCCGGGCTCTGGATGCCTATGTGCTCACCGGGATGGGGGATCCCAGGGGTCTTGTGGAGGACCTGGGCATGTGGGTGTGGGCCACCGAGGAGATGGTGGACCTGGTGACCTGGATGCGGGCCTACAATGCCGATCCCGCGCATACCAAGAAGGTGCGTTTCTTCGGTTTCGACATGCAGGATGGGGCTGCCGCCATGAGTTGCCTATGGTCCTACCTGGCCTCGGTCGATACGGGGGGCGAGGCCTACGTGCGGTTCCTCTATGCTCCCTACGCGCCGTTCACCGGGCTCAGGAATCCAGCCCGCCAGTTGTACAGCCTCGCCTCGCAAGAGCTCCAGGCCCGCTGCAGTGGGAACCTCCACGAGGCCCGCCTGTGGCTGGTGACCCACCGGGACGGCTACGTGGCGGCCCGTGGTGCCTCGGCCTACGAATGGGCGCTGCGCATGGCCGATTTGCTGATCCAGCAGGAGGCCTTTCTCCGCTTGGGCGAACACCCCCAGTCCCTGGTGGCGGTCAACCTCAGGGACCGCGCCATGGCCCACAACGTCAACTGGGCGGTTGGGCACCTGGAGCCAGGCGTCAAGGCTGTGCTCTGGGCCCACAACGGCCATATCAACAAGCTGGGCACCGCCTCTCCCCTGTGGGTGAACACGGGCGAATGGCTGGCCCAGGACCACGGCGCCGGCTACCTCTCCGTGGGGTTCAGCTTCGGTGCCGGGGGCTTCAACACGGTTCCCGTGGACCTGAATGGCCAGCCAGGTTCACCGCGAGCCATCCATGTTCCGCCGCCCGAAGATGGGGCTTACGAGACTGCCTTCCTGGAAGCCGGCATGCCCCTCGCATTGCTGGACCTCAGGCGGCTTGATTGCACGGACCCGGGGGCCCTGTGGTTCAACCAACCACGCGCCTTCCGGGAAATCGGGGATAGTTACAATCAGGCGACCGAAGCCGGCGGCGGCATGACGATGCTCCTGGATCGCTTCGACGTGCTGATCTTCGTGAGAAACGTGACCCCGTCCAGGCTCCTGGGGCAAGGGGGCCGGCCGGGCGATGGCATCAGCGCTTCGCCTCCGCCGGGCGGAGGTTGAAGGTGGAGACCGTGTCCGACACGGGAAGGCTGAAGCGGACGTGACTGGGCTCCCTTCGGGCCCACAGCCTATCCATCCCTACCGATGACCTGGACGATATCAGAGGCCTTTCGTGGTCAGGAAGTGGACCAACTCCTTGTCCTCGTACTGGATGTGGCAGAGCAACCAGCCCTCGAGGAAATTGAGGATGGGCGGGCTGAAGTCCTCAAGACCGTGCTCGAACTCGGCGGCCAGACCCTGGATCTGGTTGGTCAGATGCGTGTGGACGTCCTTGTGGTGCGAGCTTTCGGGATAGGCTGCATCGGCCATGAGGCTCTCCTCAATCCCGAAGTGCGCCAGGGTGGCGCCAATCAAGGTATAGAACGCTGCTTTCGGAGCGCCCTTGTCTCCATTCCGGTCCAGGGTGGTGGCGACCAGGCGGTTGAAGCCATCCACGAGGCCCCGATGCTGGGCATCAATGACCGGATGGCCCGTGGCGAACTCGGGGAGCCAAAGGACAGGCTTGGGGGGAGGGTAACGCAAGGATTCCCCCTCACCACAGTGTTCTCCCAGGGCATCGCGGACCGCATCCACCAGGGCCTGGAACCGGTAGGGCTTCTGCAGGAACCCTGCCAGGCCCTTGCCGGTGAACCGCTGCATTACTTCCTCCGGCCCGAAGCCGCTGCTGAGAATGATGGGAACCCGGGCACCGGCGCGGCGCAAGACCCGGAAGGCCGCCTCGCCATCCATCCGCGGCATGGTCAGGTCCATCAGGATGAGGCTGATCTGCTCCCGATTGGCCTCGAACACCTCGAGCGCCTCCTGGCCATCCCGCGCCTCCAGCACCTTGAAGCCAAGCCGGCAAAGGGCGCCTCCGGCCATGGCCCGGAGAGCCTCCTCGTCGTCCACCACGAGCACCGTACCCGAACCGCGATAATCCGTGAACCGGATCTGGCAGGCTGGGGATTCCGGAGTCGCAACCCGTTTTGCTTCAGGGCCCACCGGGAAGAAGAGCTTGAAGGTGGTGCCCTCCCCCTCCTTGCTCGCCACCCGGATGCCCCCCGAGTGACTCCGGAGGATGCCCTGGACCGCCGCGAGGCCGAGACCCCGGCCGGTGAACTTGGTCGTGAAGAAGGGGTCGAAGATCCGCTCCTTCACCTGGGGCGCCATGCCCGGGCCGTTGTCTTCAACCTCAAGGATCATATGGGGACCTGGCCGTAGGGCCTGATCTGGGAAGAGCAGGTCGATGCCTTCCCGGCCGAGGGTTTCCAGCCCCGTCCGGAGGGTGATGAGGCCCCCCCTGGGCGCCACGGCATCGGAAGCGTTCACGACCAGGTTCATGATGACCTGCTGGATCTGGGCCGGGTCTCCTTCCAGGGAGGGAAGGTTGGGGGCCAGTTCCAAGTGCAGGGTGGCATTCCTGGATAGGGAAGCCCGGAGGAGCCGGGTCATTTCCTCCACCTGCTGGTTGAGGTCCAGCGTCTGCATCTGGAATTTGCCTTTCCCCGCGAAGGCGAGGATCTGGGCGACCAGATTCGAGGCCCGGGAGATCAGCGTCTCCGTCGTCCGCACATAAGGCAACGCAGGCGCCTCGGGGCTCAGTTCCAGGCCCGCCAATTCCATATTTCCGCTCATGGCAGCCAGGAGGTTGTTGAAGTCGTGGGCGATGCCTCCCGCAAGGAGGCCGATGGACTCCAGTTTCTGATGCTGAAGATGGGCCTGTTCGGCCTCCTTGCGCTCGGTGATGTCCGTGGCGATGACCCCGATGCCCCAGCAATGCCCACCCCTTCCACGAGAAGCTCCAGATGGGCTTCGCTCTCCCGAAGCCTGCCCAGGACGTGCTCCTTCTCTTTCACCAAGGCGACGGTCTCAGGCCACGCCCGCACCTGGAGCCACCCCGGAAGCTTGGCCAGGAGAGAGAGAATAGAGGCCAAACCTGCGAGAACGGCCAGGAGTCTGAAGACGGGAACTTGGATATCCAAGGTCAACAGGGCTTGTGATAAGGCAAGAAGGATGGCGGAGACCCCGGAAAAGCTGAAGGTCCATTTGGCCGTCCTGTCCTTTCCCCGCCACGCGAGGATGACGAGCAATGTGGCGAGTAGTAGCATGGCTCCGGCTGAGATGCCCGTCGTGATGGGACCCAGCCCAAGGGCCATCACCCCACATCCCAGGTGCCAGTTGGGCCGTCAGTTCGAGAAAACGTTGGGGATAGCAGCATGGTCTCTCATCCTCCTGCTGGGTAGGATCCGGGAGCAGCACCGACCTGCCTCAAAGGGGTGCGCCATTCGGGGGAAAGGGTACAGGGGAAGGGGGCCATGCAGCGCAGGGACCAGTCTGGGTGCGGATGACCCAGAAGCGGTCCGTGTGAGGGCGCCTTGCTGCCATGGGGCAAGGTATTTACCTGTAGCGCCGCCTCCTTCTTGGGAAGCCGGTACCCACGATGGTGGCTTCGCAGAAACGCAGGAATCCAGGAACCTGCGCATAAATCCAGAAGCATGCCTATCCAGGTGGATGCAAAGGAAGTCCGGCAGGCAGATTGATTGATGGATGCGCTGACGGCTGCGCAGAACGGCGGCGGTCCTGGCCGGCTACCGAACATCGAATTGGGCAGCAGGCTGCTGCACTATTGCCAGCAATGGGAACCCCATCCCCGGCGCTTTAGAGATCTGGTTACACTGGACGCCTTCGCGGACATGGAATGACGATCTCGCTGCCAGCTAATTACGCACAAGTCCTTCAGGGCCTCAAAACCAAGATCCAGCGCGCACAATCTAGGGCCGCCCTCCGGGTCAATCTTGAGGTGATTTCAATGTACTGGGAGATCGGGAAGGAGATTCTCGACCGTCAAGCCTCCGAGGGCTGGGGTAGCAAGGTCATCGACCGTCTCGGCCTCGATCTGCGAAATGCCTTCCCCGACATGAAGGGGTTCTCCCCACGTAACCTCAAGTATATGAGGAAATTCGCTTCTGATTTCCCGGGGGCGCCAATTGTGCAGCAGCCTGCTGCACAATTGCCTTGGACTCACCTTTGCATTCTCCTGGACAAAACCAAGGACCCTGGCGAGCGAGCATGGTACATCAAAGAAGCGTTGGAGCATGGGTGGGGGCGTGACACGCTTGCCTTCCAGATCCAGAGCCGTCTTCATGAACGCCAGGTCCTGACCAAGAAAACTACCAACTTTCCGGAACGCCTTCCTCATCCTCAATCTGACCTTGCCGAGCAGACATTGAAGGATCCCTACATCTTCGATTTTCTTACCCAGGGTCAGGCGGCTCTGGAGAGGGACCTGGAGCAAGGTCTGGTCGGGCACATTACCAAATTCCTGTTGGAACTCGGAGCTGGTTTCGCGTTCGTCGGCCGGCAGGTCCACATGGAGGTGGCGGACGAGGACTTCTACTTGGACTTGCTCTTCTACCACTTGAAGCTCAGATGTTATGTGGTCGTGGACCTGAAGGGGGGAGCCTTCAAGCCCGAGCACGCGGGCAAGATGAACTTCTATCTGTCAGCCGTTGACGCGAACCTGCGGCACCGTGCCCACCTTCACCTTGAGGTAGCGGGTCACCTTGTGGCGGGCCAGGAGCGCCGCCACGTCCTCGTCGATCTCCTTGCGAAGGTGATGCCTGGGCCGGGATCCGGAGAAGCTCATGTCCAGGGCCTTCAGGCCCTCCTCCGCCTTGAGCAGGTTCTCCC
>PLUC01000060.1 GCA_003165415.1 Holophagaceae bacterium | reverse complement strand
GACCCCTACCGTGTCAAGGTAGTGCTCTAACCCCTGAGCTACGCGCCAAAAAAGGCCGAAGTCCCATTATAGCGCCCCGCCCGGGGCTGTCGAGCGGGAGTTACTCCACCGTCACGCTCTTGGCCAGGTTCCTGGGCTGGTCCACGTCGCAGCCGCGGATGACGGCGATATGGTAGGCCAGGAGTTGCAGGGGGACGACGTAGAGGATGGGGGCCAGCCAGTCGTTGACGGGGGGGAGGTGCAGGACATCTTCGGCGATGTCGTCCAGGCCGGTGTCGCCTTCGGTGACGAGGGCCAGGATCCGGCCGTCCCGGGCGGCGGCTTCCTGGAGGTTGGAAAGGGTCTTCTCTCGGTGGGCGTCGTGGGGCATGAGGGCGACGATGGGCAGGTGCTGGTCGATGAGGGCGATGGGGCCGTGCTTCATCTCGCCGGCGGGGTAGCCTTCGGCGTGGATGTAGGAGATCTCCTTGAGCTTCAAGGCGCCTTCCAGGGCGATGGGGTAGAGCGGGCCGCGGCCGAGGTAGAGGAAATCGGTGGCCTCGCGCCACTTCTGGGCCCACTTGGTGATGGTGCGCTCCAGGCTGGAGACGCGGTCCAGGACGGCAGGCAGCTCGCGCAGGGCCTGGAGCAGCTCGGCGCGCTGGCGGGGCGCCAGGGTGCCGCGCAGCTCGCCCATGCGCATGGCCAGCAGCAGGAGCGCCACGAGCTGGGTGGTGAAGGCCTTGGTGGAGGCGACGCCGATCTCGGGGCCGGCGTGGGTGAGGAAGCATCCCTCGGCCTGGCGGGTGGCGGTGGAACCCAGGACGTTGCACACGGCCAGGGTGCGGGCGCCGCGCGCGGCGGCTTCCTTGAGCGCGGCCAGGGTGTCGGCGGTCTCGCCGCTCTGGGTGATGCCGATGGCCAGGGTGTTGGCCATGACCACGGGATCCCGGTAGCGGTACTCGGAACCGTAATCCACTTCCACGCCGATGCGGGCCAGCTGCTCGAAGTAGAACTGGCCCACCAGGCCGGCGTGCCGGCTGGTGCCGCAGGCCAGGATGACGATGCGCTGGAAACCCTTCAGCTCGGCGTCGGTGAAGGGCAGCTCCAGCGGGATGGACCCGCCGTTCACCGGCAGCCGGTCCACCAGGGTGTTGGAGACGGCCATGGACTGCTCGAAGATCTCCTTCTGCATGAAGTGCTTGAAGCCGCCCTTCTCGGCCGCCACCGGGTCGTAGGGGATGGTCACCACCGGCCGCTGCACGGGGGTGCCGTCCAGCCGGAACAGCTCGACGCGGTCGGCGCGGATCTCGGCGAGGTCGCCGTCCTCCAGGTAGATGAACCGGCGGGTGTGGCGGAGCAGGGGGACCACGTCCGAAGCGATGAAATTCTCGCCTTCGCCCAGGCCGATGACCAGGGGCGGGCCGCTGCGGGCCACCAGGATGCGGTCGGCTTCCGTGGCATGCAGGCAGGCGATGGCGTAGATGCCGCGCATCCGGCCCACGGCCTGGGTGAAGGCCGCCCGGAAATCGGGGGTGCCGCGCAGGATCTGGGCGACCATCACCGGGAAGCATTCGGTGTCGGTCTCGGTGACGAAGGTCTGGCCCTGGGCCTTGAGCTCCGCCCGCAGCTCCAGGAAGTTCTCGAAGATGCCGTTGTGCACGGCCACCACCTGGCCGTCGGCGCTGCGGTGGGGATGGGCGTTCTCTTCGGTGGGACGACCATGGGTGGCCCAGCGGGTATGGCCGATGCCGACAGTGGCGGTGTCGGTGAGGTCCACCCGGGCCTGCAGGTTGGCCAGCTTGCCGGAGGCGCGGGTGACGCGGAACTTGCCGTCACCGGGCGCCAGGGCGATGCCGGCGCTGTCGTAGCCCCGGTACTCGAGGCTCTTGAGCCCCTCCACCAGGATCGGCGCGGCCTGCTGGGTTCCGATGTAGCCGACGATTCCACACATATTTCGCTCCCATCACTTGAGAATACGCAAGACGACGCGCCAGGGACTCGGTTGATCCGGTCGCTCTCCCAACCATATGCGGGTATGTGCCGGTTGCCAATGTAGTGGGCCGCCCACACTCCGTGGTGTCGCTACCGCGACAATCTGTGGCTGGACCGCCACACCCCTCATGCAGACACCCTCTCACACCAGACTGCGGATCCGGGTGTCGGTGCTCTCAATCTCGGTGATCCGGAAGGCGAAGTTGCCGTCCACCACCACCACTTCGCCCTTGGCGATGAGCTTGCTGTTCACCAGCAGCTCCACCGGGGCGTCGGCGGCGCGGTTGAGCTCGAGGATGGAGCCGGGGGTGAGCTTGAGCAGGTCGCCCAGCTGCATTTCGGTCTGGCCCATGCGCACCATCAGGGGCAGTTCGATGTCCATGAGCAGGTCGAGGTTGCCGGTATCGACGTTGGCCGGCGCCATGCGCACCGGCTGGGTCATGGGCGAGGGCGGCGGGGCGGGGGCGGGCCGGGGGGTGGTGGGCGCCGGCGGGGGGGGCGGCTCCGGCACCGCCGCCAGCTGCGGGGCGGCGACCGGTTCGCCCAGGCCCAGCTTGCGCTTGATCTGCTGGACCAGCAGGTCGGGGATCAGCAGGTGGATGAGGGTGGTAAGGGATTCCTGGACGGTCTCCAGAGGCAGGTCATAGAAGGGGCCGGGGCCCAGGATCTCCTCCAGCCCGGCGGTGTCGGTGCCCTGGGAGGAGAAGATCTCGACGTTGGAGATGGAGAGGGTTTCTCCGGCCAGGTCGCTGAGGGCCTGGTTGGCGGAGCCCATGATCTGGTTGAAGGTCTCGGCCAGCGCGTCCCGGGAGTCGCCCGCCAGCTCGGGGGAGGGGGTGCCGTCGCCGCCCAGCATGAGGTCCACCAGCATGGTGCCCTCCTTGAGCGGCAGGGCGAACAGGACGACCCCGGTCATGCCCTTGGTGTAGTGGGCCTTCACATAGACCACCGGGGCCTGGTGCAGCACCGAGACGCCGGTGTGGTCCAGGGTGTCGCCTTCCTGGGGCTTGATGGCGAATTCGCGGCCGGTGAGCATGGAGAACACGGAGGACATGCTTTCCGAGAAACAGCCGCCGAGCTTCTGGTTGAGGTCGGACATCGTGGGGTCCATGTCATCCTTCCTGGGGTGTGGTGGTCACCTGGAACACCCGCTTCTGGTTGGCGTTCAGGGCCATGTAGCCCTGGAAACGGGGGATGCCGTCCACGGTGAGGTCGAGCATGGCGTCGAACCGCTTGTTGAGGGGGATCAGGTCCCCGGCCTGGAGGCCGAGGATGTCCGACAGGCGCAGGTTGGTGCCGCGGATCTCCGCGGCCACGTCCATGTCGCACTTGCGCAGGCTCTCCATGAGCAGCCTGGCTTCTTCGAAGGTGGAGGACTTCTTGTAGCCGGTGTACATCTCCTGGTCGAACTTGCTGGCCACCGGCTCCAGGATGATGGACGGGATGGCCAGGTTGATCATGCCCACCACCGTGCCCATCTTCACTTCGAACACCACCAGCAGCACCACCTCGTTGGGGGCGACGATCTGGATGAGCTGGGGGCTGGTCTCCCGGGCCTGGATCCGGAACTCCAGGTCGATGATGCCGCGCCAGGCCTCGCGCAGGTCGTCCAGGGCCAGCTTGAGCACCCCGTCGAAGATGGACTGCTCGATGTCGGTCATGGTGCGCAGGTGCTTGAGGGCGTCGCCCGGGCCGCCCAGCATCTTGTCGATGATGGGGAACACCAGCTGGGGGTTGACCTCCAGGGCGAACGCTCCTTCCAGGGGCCGGATGCTGATGGCGTTGAAGCAGGTGGGGTCGGGCACGGACAGCAGAAATTCCTGGTAGCTGAGCTGCTCGACGCTCACCAGGTTCACTTCGGTGATGGTGCGCAGGTAGGCGGACAGGGAACTGGAGAAGTTGCGCGAGAACCGGTCGTGCATGAAGTGCAGCGAGCGCATCTGCTCCCGGCTCACCCGGTCGGGGCGGCGGAAGTTGTAGAGGGTGACTTTCTTCAGGGACTGGGCTTTTTTTGCCCGCTGGGCGGGGGTGGCGGCGGCCGCCCGCTCCACCGGTCCAGCGGCGGGCGCAGGCGCCTTGGTCCCCTTGGCGTGGGATTTCAGGAGGGCATCGACCTCTTCCTGGCTGAGAATCTTGGCCATTTCGCTTCCTGGTTAAGCCGTTGCGTCACAACAACATTGATCGTTTCGGTGATGCCCCGGCATAAGGGGCCGTAATGGAAAGTCTGTGGAGGTTAAAGGGTTTTCCATAACGGCCCCTAATTTTCTATCCGGCGTTCTTTGAGCTTGCCCCGGAGCCGGAGCATGGATTTGGTATGCAATTGCGATACCCGACTTTCGGTGATGTTGAGCAGGGTGCCGATTTCCTTCATGGTCAGTTCGTCGAAGTAGTAGAGCTGCACCACGAACCGCTCCTTGGTGGGCAGCCGCTCCACGGCGGTCTTGAGAATGGTTTTCAGCTCTGTGGCCTGGAGCATGATATGCGGGTTCTCGCCGTCGGGATCCGGGACGAAGCTGATGAGGTTCTCCCCCTCACCGTTCTCCCCGGCGTCGATGAAGGTGCCCAGGGTGACGCCCTTGAGGTCGTCCAGGGAATGCTGCAGATCCTCCAGGGTCAGGCCCAGGTGGGCGGCCACCTCCTCGTCGCTGGCGGCGCGGCCGTGCTGCTGTTCCAGCAGGTGGTAGGCGGTCTCGATGTCCTTCTTCTTGCGCCGCAAGCTGCGGGGGACCCAGTCCAGGTCGCGCAGGCCGTCCAGGATGGCGCCGCGGATGCGCTGCTCGGCGTAGGTCTTGAACTTGACGTTGCGGTCGGGCTCGAATTTCTTGACCGCGTCCATGAGGCCGAGGATGCCGGAGTGGATCAGGTCATCCACGTCCACGTGGGCCGGGAGGCGGGAGGAGATGCGGTGGGCGATGAACTTCACCAGGGGCAGGCAGTCGGTGACGAGGGCGTCGCGGTCCTGGATCTCCCTGGGCGGATCGTGCTCCTCCGGCGGGCTCGGGGGGCCGGGCGCGGGGGCGTCGGCGGGGGCGAGCCGGGCATTGCGCACGTAGGCCTGGGCGGCGGCGCGGGCTGCGGAGGGCACGGCTGCCGCCGGGGTCTGATCCCCTTTGCTGGCGGAAGCCTCGCTCCCCGTCTGCTCCCCTGGTTTCATGGTTCCTCTGCGCTAAGGCCTTTCCAGAATGCAGCAAATCCGTCCTTTTGTAAGGGTATCTTCTCTTGCAATTGCCGGGCCGCCGAGTGCAGCGCCAGGGCCGAGGGCGCCTGGGGGAACAGTTCCACCACGCCCCGCTGCTGGCGGACCGCCTGCAGGATGAAGGGGTCGCTGGGCAGCATGCCCAGCACGTGCAGGTCCCGGTTCAGGAAACGGCGGGTGGCCGCCTGCAGCTGTTCGATGGTCTCCTCCGCCTCGTCCTGGCTCTGGGCGTTGTTCACCAGGAGCCACAGGGGCTTGTGCGGGTCCCTCAGGTGCACCACCTTCACCATGGCGTAGGCGTCCACCAGGGCGGTGGGCTCGGGGGTGGTCACCAGCAGCACCTCCTGGGCGGCCATGAGCAGCTTGATGACCGAATCATGGATGCCGGCGGCGGTATCGATGAGCAGCCAGTCACTGGTGGCCGATATGCGCTGCAGGCCCTGGATCAGCCGCATCTCGGCGGCGGCGTCCAGCCGGGTGAGCTCCTGGATGCCGCTGCTGGCGGGGATGATGCGGATGCCGAAGGGGCCGTCCAGCAGGATCTCCTCCATGAGCTTCTCGCCCCGGAGCACGTGCTCGAGGGTGTACTCGGGGGAGAGGCCCAGCAGGATGTCCAGGTTGGCCAGGCCGAAGTCGGCGTCCAGCACCACCACCCGCTGGCCCAGCTGGGCCAGGGCCATGGCCAGGCCGGCCACGACGTTGGTCTTGCCGACGCCGCCCTTGCCGGAGGCGATGGCCATCACCCGGGAGGTGAACAAGGTGGCCTCCGGAACCTGGGTCCGGGCGAGCGCTCTGAGACGGTTGGCTTGGTCGTTCATGGTTCCGCCTGGGAAGGGGGGATTCACGGGGTCACCTGGGGGAGGGGCAGGATCAGGTCGGCCACCCGCCGGCTGGTGGCCGTCTCCAGGTCCTGGGGGACTTCCTGGCCGGTGCCCAGATAGCTCAGGGGGCGCTTGACCCGCACCAGGGTGGAGAGCAGCGGGCCGAAGGTGGAGGTCTCGTCCAGCTTGGTGAAGATGATCCGGCTGGGCTTCAGGGGCTCGAAGCGCTGGGCGATGTCGGCCAGGTCCCTGGGCTTGGTGGTGGCGGACAGCACCAGGTGGGTCTCCACCTCCGGCAGCTCGTCCAGGAAGCGGCGGAGCTGGTTCTGCATCTCCGAGTCCTTGGGGCTGTGCCCGGGGGTGTCGATGAGCACCAGCGCGCGGTCCTGGTAGAAGCGCATGGCGGCGCGCAGGTCCTCCACGGTGAGGGCCACGTGCAGGGGCACCTGCAGGATCTCGGCGTACTGGTGCAGCTGGTCCACGGCGGCCATGCGGAAGGTGTCCAGGGTGAGCAGGGCGACCTTCTGCTTGAGCTCCAGCTTGGCGTAGGCGGCCAGCTTGGCGATGGTGGTGGTCTTGCCCACGCCGGTGGGGCCCACCAGGGCCGCCACCCGCAGCTTGCCCGGCTCCAGCTGGATGGGGGAAGCCACCGGGATGAAGTCGGCGATGATCCGGCGCATGAACAGCCGGGCCTGCTCCGGATCCACGGCCTCGTCGCCGCCCTGCTCCAGCAGGGTGCGCTGGGTATATTCGCAGAGCCTCAGGGCGATCATGGGGTCGACGTCGTTGGCCACCAGCTCGCCGTACAGGCTGAGCATGCTGGGCGGCAGCTGGAGCTGGGCCTGGGGCATGCCCTGCTTCTGGATGCGGTTGAGCTGGGCCTTCATCTGGTCCAGCTCGCGCAGGATGGTCTGGTTCCGGCCGTCCTGTTCCTTCAGGGCCTCCACGGCGCCCTTGATCTCCAGGAGCTCCCGGCGCAGGGGCTGCAGGTCCACCGGCGGCGGCGGGGGCGCTGAGGGCCACTCCTTGGCGGCCACGGCCGTTTGACGTTCCGGCGCGGCCGCTGCCGGGGCGGGGTCCCGGGCCGGGCGCGGGGGCCCGGGATCCGGGGTCCGTCCGGCCAGCGGCGGCCGCAGCCCATAGAGGCCGTTGACCACCACCTGGGGCGGTTCCGGCCGGGGGATGGCCTCGTCCACCGCGGCGGTAACTTCGATAACCGGCTCCTCGCCCAGGCCCGTGGCGGTCCTCCGGTGCTTGGTGCGGGTGGACAGAATGAAGGCTTCCTCGCCCATGTCCTGCTTGACGATGTTGAGGGCTTCCTGCATGGAGGTCGCTTCGAAGGTCTTCACGCGCATGGGCAGATCCGATCAGGGGGCGCAGGGAGGGAGGAGATCATGCGACGGTGCCCAGGTTGATGACCCGGATGTCCATGGGCACTTCACTGTGGCTGAGCACCACCAGGTGGGGCAGGGCCCGCTCCAGGAGGTGGCGCAGGTGGGGGCGCACCACCGGGTTGGTGAGCAGCACCGGTTGGGCGCCGGGCAGGAGTTTGGAAATGCCGGAGGTGATGCGGTTGAGGATTTCCTGGAGCTTGCCGGGATCGATGGCCAGGAACGAGCCCCGGTCGGTTGTTTCGATGCCGGCCTGGATGGTTTGTTCCAGCTTGGGGTCCAGCATCAGCACGCCCAGTTCATTGTTGTCCGAGACGTGGGGGCTGGTGAGGGAGCGCCCCAGGTGCTGGCGCACGTACTCGGTGAGGGTGAGCGGATCGCGGGTGATGCCGATGGCGTCGGCGGTGGCCTCCAGGATCCGGGCCAGGTCGCGCACCGGCACCCGCTCCCGGAGCAGGTTCTGGATCACCTTCTGGAGGACTCCCAGCGGCACCACGTTCGGCACCAGATCCTCCACCAGCTTGGGATGGGATTCCTTAAGGGCGTCCAGGAGCTGCTGCACCTCGATGCGGCCGATGAGCTCCGGGGCCTGCTGCTTCACCAGCTCGGAGATGTGGGTGGTGATGACGGTGGCGCCGTCCACCACGGTGTAGCCCAGAAGCTGGGCGTGGTCCCGCTGGTTCTCGGCGATCCAGAAGGCGGGCAGGCCGAAGGCCGGCTCGGTGGTGGCGGTGCCCTGGATCTCGCCGGTGGCGGTGCCGGGGTTCATGGCCAGGAACATGCCCGGGGCCACGGTGCTGCGGGCGATCTCCTCGCCCCGCAGCAGCAGCCGGTAGGTGTTGGCGGGGAGCTGGAGGTTGTCGCGGATGCGGATGGGGGGCACCACGATGCCCATGTCCTGGGCCATCTGCCGCCGGAGCGCCTTGATCCGCTCCAGCACGGTGCCGCCGTGGGTGGCGTCCAGCAGCGGGATCAGGCCGTAGCCCACCTCCAGGCCCAGGGGGTCGACCTTGAGCAGGGACTCCACCCGCTCGGGGCCCTCGGTCTTGGGCTTGTCCTTGGCCTCCGTCTCCAGCTTGGCCTGGACCTTGCGGGCGGTGAGCTGCCAGGTGGAGTAGGCCAGGATGCCGAAAATGGAGCCCATGACCCAGAACGGCACCAGGGGCAGGCCCGGCACGGCGCCGAACAGGAACAGCACCGTCGCCGCGATGGCCAGGGGCCGGGGATCCACCCCCAGCTGGGCCATGACCTCGGTGCCCAGGTTGGGGGAGGTGGAACCGCTGCGGGTGGTGAGGATGGCGCCGCCCACGGAGATCAGCAGGCTGGGGATGGCCGTCACCAGCCCGTCACCCACGGTGAGCAGGGTGAAGGTCTCCATGGACTGCAGCACCGGGAGGTTGTACTTGAGGATGCCGATGATGATGCCGGCGATGATGTTGACCGCCAGGATGATCAGGGCTGCGACGGCGTCGCGCTGGGTGAATTTCACCGCGCCGTCCATGGCCCCATAGAAGTTGGCCTCGGCGCTCAGTTCCTTGCGCCGCTTGCGCGCCTCGGTCTCGTCGATGTAGCCGGCGTTCAGGTCGGCGTCGATGGCCATCTGCTTGCCGGGCATGGCGTCCAGGGTGAACCTCGCGGTCACTTCGGCGATGCGCCCGGAGCCGTGGTTGATGACGATGAACTGGATCGCCAGCAGGATCAGGAACACCACCAGGCCGATGACGTAGCTGCCGCCCACCACGAACTGGCCGAACGCCTTGACCATGTGCCCGGCCGCGTCGGGCCCCTGCTCGCCGCCGTAGAGCAGGATCCGGCGGGTGGTGGCCACGTTCAGGGCCAGCCGGAACAGGGTGATCATCAGCAGGATGGAGGGGTAGGCGTTGAACTCCGGGGGCCGGGCCACATACATGCCCACCATGAGGATGACCAGGGACATGGTGATATTGAAAACAATCAGGATATCGATGATGAACGCCGGCAGCGGCAGGATCATCACCACCATGACGATCATCACGAAGATGGGCGCGGCCAGATCCACCCGCTTGGAGAGCCGGGCCATGTACGGCAGGAGGCGGTCGAGGAAGGTCAGCATGTTGACACCGGGAGATGGTGAGCGAAACCGGTGCCAATACCTCTATTGCACAGGTTTTTTCTAGATGGGTCCCTGGGCCACCGCCTTATCAACCGTTATTTTACATTCATAAATTTGGGGACTCTGGCGCACCGGGCAGGAGATCAGGTCGCACTGGTTGCAGAAGGCCCTGAGGCAGGGATCCACGTGGGTGTGCAATTCCCCTTCGATGACCGCCTCCGCCAGCACGGCCTTGCCGAACTGGTCGGCCAGCTCGTGGCCCTGGCCGATGCCGTAGAACTCCGGGATCACCATGTGGATGTCCACGTGGATGTACCGGCCCGAGCGCAGGGTGCGCAGCTCGTGGATGGCGACGATGTCCTTGGGCCGGACCCGGTTCATGACCTCCACCAGGTGCTGCAGCAGTTCCGGGTCCTCGGTGTCCAGCAGGGCGGCGCTGGAGGTGCGCACCAGCTTGAAGCCGGTGAAGGCGAGCACCACGCACACGGCCAGGGCCATGGCCGGATCGAGCCAGGTCATGCCGGTGGCCTTGACCAGCAGGAGGCCCGCGGCCAGGCCGAGGGTCACGTAGAAGTCGGAGAAGACGTGGTGGCCGTCGGCCTCCAGGGCCTGGGACTGCTGGCGCTTGCCCTGGTAGACGAGGAACAGGCCCAGGAGCCCGTTGAGCACCCCGGCGGCGAAGTTGATGCCCAGGCCCAGGGTCAGGTTCTGGATGGGGACGCCTTCGACGATGGAGCGGATGGCCTCATAGCCGATGAGCACGGCGGCGAGGCTGATCATGCCGCCCTCGAAGGCCGCGGAGAAGTGTTCGATCTTGCCGTGGCCGTAGGGGTGCTCCCGGTCGGCGGGCTTGTCGGCGAAGATGATGGCGCCCAGGGCGAACACCGCCGCCACCACGTTCACCACGTTCTCGATGGCGTCGGACTTGAGGGCGGCCGACTGGGACACGTGGAAGGCGATGTACTTCATGCCCAGCACAACGCAGCCGACCACGATGGAAAGGACGGCTACCCGGAGCCGGGCGGTCTGGTTGGGCATTGCGGAGTCCATGCAAATCTCTCCGGTCGGCTGGAGGCCGATCTGTTCATGATGGGATCAATGGCCCGGATGGGCAAACTTCGGGCGAGCCGGAAGCGCCCTGGAACCGTGGGCCATGTTGATCCACTCATAAAACGGGAGGCCAGCCTGGTGAGCCGGCCCCATCCGGAGGTCAGTCATGATCGCTCTCTCGGTATCGGCTTCGCCGATACGCGAGAACGGTACGGAGTTATAGGGTTGCTACCATGATCGCCTTGATCGTGTGCATGCGGTTCTCGGCCTGGTCGAACACCACCGAGTGCTTGCTGCGGAACACCTCGTCGGTCACTTCCCGGATGTCGTAGCCCTTGTCCTTCATGTCCTTGGCCAGCCTGGTCTCGAAGTCGTGGAAGGCCGGCAGGCAGTGCAGGAAGATCAGGTCGGGGTTGCCGGTCTTCTGGACCATCTCCATGGTGACCTTGTACGGGGTCAGCAGCAGGACCCGCTCGGGGATCTGGGCCTCCTCGCCCATGGACGCCCACACGTCGGTGTAGATGACGTCAGCGCCCTGGACCGCGTTGATATCGTCCGAAAGCTCGATCTGGGCGCCGGTGAGCCGGGCCGCCTCGCGAACCCGGGTCAGGATCTCTTCGCTGGGGTAGAGCGACCTGGGCCCCAGGCCGAGGAAGTGCATGCCGGTCTTGGCGGCGCCGTACATCAGGGCGTAGGCCATGTTGTTGCGGATATCGCCGGCGAACACCAGCTTCACTTTTTTGAGCGGCTTGGCCACGTGCTCTTCGATGGTGAGGAAGTCGGCCAGCACCTGGGTGGGGTGGTCCACGTCGGTGAGGCCGTTCCATACGGGAACCCCGGAGAATTTGGCCAGGTCCTCCACCACTTCCTGCTTGAAGCCGCGGTACTCGATGCCGTCGAAGAAACGGCCCAGCACCTTGGCGCTGTCCTCCAGGGACTCCTTCTTGCCCATCTGGGAGCTGGCGCTGTCCAGGAAGGTCACGTGGCCGCCCTCGTCCAGCGCCGCCACCTCGAAGGCGCAGCGGGTGCGGGTGGAGGTCTTCTCGAACAGCAGGACGATGTTCTTGCCTTTGAGCAGGCCGCCGTGGACCCCCTTGGCTTTCTTGGCCTTGAGTTCGTGGGAGAGGTCGAGCAGGTGGCGCACTTCTGCCACCGAGAAGTCCATGAGCGTCAGGAAGCTGCGGCCCTTGAGATTGACTGCCATGATTTTCTCCTTGGGTTAGGCAAGCACGGCTTCAAGCTGATCCACCGCCCAGTCGATCTGTTCTTTGGTGATGACCAGCGGCGGCGCCAGGCGGATGGTGCGGACGTGGGTGTCCTTGCACAGCATGCCGCGCTCCTTGAGGGCATAGCAGTAGGACTTGGCCGGACCGGCGTCGTCGGTCAGGTCGATCCCGGCCCACAGGCCCCGGCAGCGGATGGCTTTCACTTTCTTGGACTTGATTCCTTCCAGGCGGGCCTTGAAGTGGAGCCCCAGTTCGGCCGAGCGCTCCACCAGGTGCTCGTCGATGAGCACGTCCAGGGCGGCGGTGGCCACGGCGCAGGCCAGGGGGTTGCCGCCGTAGGTGGAGCCGTGGATGCCCGGGGTGAACACGTCCATGACCTCTTTGGAGGACAGGAAGGCGCTCACCGGGTAGAAGCCTCCGGAGAGGGCCTTGCCGACGGTGATGCCGTCGGGGCGGATGCCTTCGTGCTCGAAGGCGAACATCTTGCCGGTGCGGCCGAAGCCGGACTGGATCTCGTCCAGCACCAGCAGGCAGTGGTTGTCGTCAGCGAGCTTGCGCAGGCCCTTGAGGAAGCCCGCGGGCGGGATCAGCACGCCGCCCTCGCCCTGGATGGGCTCCATGAAGATGGCCGCGGTGTTGGGGGTGATGGCGGCGGCCACGGCCTTCAGGTCGCCGTAGGGCACGATCCTGAAGCCCGGGGTGAAGGGGCCGAACCCGGTGGTGCTGTCGGGGTCGGTGCTGAAGCCGACGATGGTGGTGGTGCGGCCGTGGAAATTGCCCTCGGCGACGATGATCTCCGCCTGGCCGGGAGCGACGCCCTTGACGTCGTAGGCCCACTTGCGGATGCCCTTGATGGCGGTCTCCACCGCCTCGGCGCCGCTGTTCATGAGCAGGGCCTTCGCAAAGCCGGTGATCTTGCAGAGCTTCTCCAGCAGCGGCGGGAACCGGTCGTTGCGGAAGGCCCGGCTGGTGAGGGCCAGGGTCTGGATCTGCTGGATCATGGCCGCGGCGATGCGCGGGTGGTTGTGGCCCTGGTTCACGGCCGAATAGGCGGCCAGGAAGTCCATGTACTGCTTGCCGTCCACGTCGGTGAGGTATACGCCTTCGCCGCGCGTGCAGACCACATCCAGGGGATGGTAGTTGTGGGCGCCGTACTGGTCCTCCTGCTGGATGAACTCGGTAGACTTGGTGGTGGCGGTCATGGTCATGGGGCCTCCTCTCCAGGATCTGTGATGCGGGAAGGGTTGTTCCCTGCCCTATGAGCAGTATAATGCTCATGTGAAAGAATGTGCAATATATTTCGCTTCGAGGTGACCATGCCGTTCGACCCGCAGAGATTGTTCAAATCCGTCTCGGGCAATGTGGTAAGAAACCGGCGGGAGCTGAAGTGGAGCCAGCAGGAGCTGGCCGACCGTTCCGGCCTGAGCCGGCGCATGATCGGGATGATCGAGGGCGGGGAGAGCAACGTCAGCCTGGCCACCCTGGGCCACATCGCCGCGGCCTTCAACCTCACCTTCTCCCAACTGGTGAACGACCCCGGGCCCCACAGCGGCGGGCTGCCGGAAAAGGGGCTGCGGCTCTGGCAGGGGGGCCGTCCGGGCACCAAGGTGGACCTGCTCCAGAGCTTTCCGGCCTCGCGGACGGTGGAGCTCTGGAAGTGGACCATCGCCCCGGGCGACCGCTACCAGGGTGAGCCGGACCTGCCGGGCTACCGGGAGATGGTCTACGTGATCCGGGGCGAACTGACCCTGGAGCGGGAAGGCGGCACCCAGGTGCTCAAGGCCGGGGAATCCATCGCCTTCCCTTCGGACTGCCCCTACGCCTTCGCCAACACCGGCAAGGGCAGCCTGAGCTTCACTCTGAACGTCGTGGCCTAGTACCGTGGGATCCCGTTTTGACGACGCGTCCGTTCTGGGCACAAGCAGCCGTAACTGAGCAGGCTCAGTAACGGCTGCTAGCCTATCCCTTCCGCACTTCCTGGATCTGGCTGAGCTTCAGGGCCACCATTCGCTTGAAGCCGGGCCGTTCCGCGGCCGGGGCCAGCAGGCGCTCGGCGCGCCTCAGCTCGGGCTCCGGGCTGAGGCCCTGGCCGGCCAGCTCCTCGGCCCGGCGAATGAGCAGGTAGGCCTTGGAGCAGAGTGCTCTCGGGTTGTCCGGCTGCAGCAGCAGCAGGTGGTCCGCCAGGACTTCGGCGGCGTCCAGGTGGGCCATGCGCTCGGCCTGGCCCAGGTGGGGGTTCTGCATCCAGGTGAACCGCCACTCCATGTCCGCCAGGGCGCAGTTGCCGTCGCTCTGGCCGGTGGCCCGGGCCGCCTGGGCGGCGAGGCTGGCCTCCCGGTACAGGCTCTGGGCCCGGGCCAGGTCACCCTGCTTCTGGCTGGCCCGGCCCAGAGCGGCCAGGCTGAAACCTTCCTGCATCTTCGCTTCGTAGAGCCAGGGGTTCTCCCTGAACGCGGCCCTGGCGTGGGCCACGGACTGCTGGAACTCGCCCTGCAGGTAGGCCAGGCGGGACTCGCCCAGGCCGGCCGGCTCCCAGGTCTGCCCCCGGGCATGGCGGAAGTAGGTCTGGGCCTCCCGCAGGTGCACCTGCAGGGCCGGTTCCAGAGGCTCCTCCAGGTCGCCCATCTCGGCCCGGTCCAGCAGCCTGAAGTAGGAGAAGCAGGCGACCCTGGCCAGGGCGTAGGCCACGTCCGGGGTGCGGTAGCCGCCCTGCCAGGCCTCGCCCAGCACCCGGCGCGCCTGCTCCAGGTCCCCCAGGTAGCAGTAGCCGCGGCCAAGGGCGAGGTTCCCGGGGCCCAGGGCCAGGGGCCCCACCTGCGCCATCTCCTCCCGGATCCGGTCCAGGCCCCGCCGCAGCCCGGCGCAGGCCGGGCGCAGATCGTGGGCGGGGATCAGCCGCTCCATGCGCAGCCGGCTCTCCAGGTCCCGGGCGTCCAGGGCGAAGCGCTGGGCCAGGGCGGCCTGGCGGTGGCGCCGGGCGGCCAGATGCCGGGACCCGCCCAGGAAGCCGGTGACCAGCAGCAGGGTGAGCGCCAGGGACGCGGTCCAGATGGGGTGCCTGCGGACGGACCGGCGCACCCCCCGGAGCCACTCGCCCCGCTCCGCCAGCAGGGGTTCGCCGTCCAGGAAGCGGCGGAGGTCTTCCGCCAGCTCCCCGGCGCTGTGGTAGCGGTCCTGGGGGCGCTCCTCCAGGCAGCGGGCGATGATCACCTCCAGCCTTCGGGGCAGGGTGGGCAGCCCTTCCGCGGGTCCGGGTCCCGAGGGGGCCCGCTGGCCTTGGCACAGGGCCAGCACCTCCTGGAGGGTGACCCCCAGGGCGTAGATGTCAGTGGCAGGGCCCACCACCGCCCCCTTGCCGGATCTCAGCTCCGGCGCCAGGAATCCCGGCGTCCCCAGGTCCACCTGGGTCTCGATGCAGCCGTCCGCGGCCAGGTCCTTGGCCAGGCCGAAGTCCGCCACATAGGTGTTCCAGCCGCCCATGCCATCGTTTTCCAGCAGGATGTTGGACGGCTTCAGGTCGCGGTGGATGAGGTTGAGCCGGTGCGCGGCGTTGATGGCCATGGCCACGGCGCCCAGGATCTCCACCGCCTCGGCCACGGTCAGGGCTGCGGCCGCCTGCTGCAGGTTGGGTCCCTGCACCAGTTGCATGGCGATGACCGGCACCTCGCCCGAGGCGTCCACGTCGAAGATCCGGCAGACGTTGGGATGGCTCACCCGGCCCTGGAGCTGGGCCTCGCGCATGAACCTCAGGATCGCGGCCGCGGAGGGCACGCTGAGGATCTTCAGGGCCACCCGGCGGCCCAGCAGGCCGTCCCAGGCCTCGAACACTTCGCCCATGCCACCCTTGCCCAGTTGAGGGCCCAGGCGGTAGCGGCCCAGGATTTTGGCGTCAGGCCCAGGCCCGGTGGGGGACAGGCCCTTGGCCGGGCTGGCGGGGGGCTGGGGTGCGGTCGGGGTCGGCACAAGCTCCTTGGGGGTTCGACAAGCCTTGCGGCGAGGGTCCATACCCTATGAATTGCCCCCAGTGGCCGGAAGGTTCCCATCAATAACGTCCACCCGGTTGTCGTAGAAGGTGCTTCCGCCGCCCTGGTCGGTGAGGCGCTGGGAGGTGAGGGCATTGACGGTGCGGTCCCCGGGGGCGAAGCGGGTCCACCACACCCCTTCGGCTACCACCAGGCCCGGGGGGACCCTGCCGGTGACGCCGAGCAGGAAGCGCACCTCGCCCAGGTCGTTGCGGGCGAGCACCGGCTGCCCGTCCCGGAGGCCCCGGCGGCCGGCGTCGTCCGGGTTCATGAGCAGGCGCATGCCCCCCGCCCGCTCGCGCAGGGCATCCCGTTCCTGGAAGGAGGAGTTGAGGCTGAACAGGGAAGGGGCGGTCATGAGCGAGAACGGCAGGGTCTCGGCCTCGGCGTGGCGGGGCAGGTGGGCCGGGAGGGGCGGCTCCAGCGCGGGGTTGAGGATCTCGATGCGGCCCGAAGGGGTGAGAAAGCCGCCGGCGGCCGGGCGCAGTTCCACGGCCTTGCCGGACTCCAGGGCGGCCGGGTCCAGGTCCTTGCGCACCGGGCTGGGCAGGCTGAGCAGGTGGTCGATGAGGTCGTCGGCGCTTTGCCGGAAGAACGGTTCCTGGAAGCCCATGGCCTGGGCCAGCAGCCGGAACACGTCCCAGTTGCTGCGGCTCTCCCCCACCGGCGGAATGGCGGCCCGGACCCGCTGGACACAGTAGCTGCCGTAGGACCGATACAGGTCGCTGTGCTCCAGAGATGAGGTGGCCGGCAGGACCAGGTCGGCAAAGTCGGCGGTGTCGGTGCGGAAGCGTTCGTGCACCACGGTGAACAGGTCCGGGCGGCCCAGGCCGCGCAGCACCGCGTTCTGGTCCGGGGCCACCGCCGCGGGGTTGGAGTGGTAGACGTATAAGCCCATGACCCGGGGGCCGTCCAGGGTTTCCAGGGCGTGGCCCAGGAGGTTCATATTGATGGTGCGCACCGGGCCGGGCAGGAAATCCTCCCGGGTCACCTCCCCCAGGGCAAATCCGCCGCCGTTGTTCACCCCGGCGAAGGCGCCGCCGCCGGGACGGGCATAGGCGCCCACCAGGGCCGGCAGGCAGGCGATGGCGCGGATGTTCATGGCGCCGTTGCCGTAGCGGGACAACCCATTGCCCAGCAGGATGAACGGTGCCCGGGCCCGGCCGTAGGCCTGGGCCAGCTCCTCCAGCTCCGACGCCGACAGCCCGGTGAGGGCCGCCACCCGCTCCGGGGGGTAGTGCGGGAGGGCCTGGGCCGCCAGTTCCGGGAAGCCCTGCACCTGGGCCTCGATGAAGCCGGTGTCCTGGAGCCCGTCCCGCACCAGGATGTGGATGAGGCCCAGGGCCAGGGCGCCGTCGCTGCCCGGGCGCACCTTGAAGGTCCGGTCGGCCACGGCCGCCGTGGGGGTTTCGTAGGTGTCGATGAGCCAGACCCTGGCTCCGGCCCGGCGGGCCTCGCGCACCCACTGCAGGCTGTGCAGGCTGGTGGCCAGGGCGTTGATGCCCCACAGCAGCACCAGGTCGCTGTGGCGCACGGTGTCCGGCGGCTGGGCCGGCGTCTGGCCCATGACCGCCGCCCAGCCCGCGGCCTTGGCCGGGGAGCAGATGGTCCGGTCCAGGCGGGAGGCGCCCAGGCGGTGGAAGAAGGGGTGGCCGGCGTTGCGCTGCACCAGGCCCATGGTGCCGGCGTAGGAGTAGGGCAGGATCGCCTGGGCCCCGTGCTCGGCGATGATTGCCGTCCAGCGTTCGGCGATGCGCTGGATGGCCTCGGTCCAGGAGATGGGGGCGAAGGCGCCGCTGCCCTTGGGGCCAGTGGCCAGCAGGGGGGTGGTGAGCCGGAGGGGGGAGTGCACCGTGTCCTGGTACTGGGTCATCTTGGGGCAGAGGGTGCCCCGGCTGTGAGGGTGCTCGGGATCGCCCTTGACCGCCACGGCGCGACCGTCCGCCACCTCCACCAGCAGGCCGCAGGTGTCCGGGCAATCGTACGGGCAAACTGAGCGTTGGATCGTGGGGGTCATGGGACCTCGTCCGGATTGGGACCATGATGGTCTCAGCTACCTGGGGATTTTGAAAGGATGAGCCCCCCTTGACGGGGCCCCGCAGGCGGATCGGCTACCACAAAACGAGTGGATGGTGGGATTTTTCCCATCATTGTGATTGAATTACCATGGACCCTGGTCCCAGCTTTCAATATAAGTTGGAAATTGACAGCACTTGCACAATTGGCATCATGCATGCCCATCTCCAGGGGTCCCGGATGAATGGGACAGGTCGAAGGCAGCCCGAATCGTGGAGCGACCTTGCGACTGATCCCAAACTTCTCATCTTGAGGAACTGACATGAAAAAATGGCTTTCATTCCTGGCCGCCGCTGTCATCGGTAGTTCTCTGCTCATGGCCCAGATGCCCGGTCCCCGTCAGGACCGGCAAGATATCAGCCAGCGGTACCACCATCACCATCGCCATCACCACCATCCCCGGGGTCTGGTTGTGGTATTGCCCTAGCGGCTGGCCTCCAGCGCCGCAGGAAACGGCCCCAGCGCCCGCTCGAAGATCCCCAGCGAGTAGGCGATGGTCAGGCCGTAGTTGGTGATGGGCACCCCGGCCTCCCGGCAGCGGTGGATCCGGGACAGCATCTCCCGGCGGTTGCCTGTGCAGTTGCCGCAGTGGACCACCAGCTGGTACGGGGTCAGGTCGGCGGGGAAGTCCCGGCCCTGGACGCTGCTGAACTCCAGCTTGGCGCCCACGTACTGGGTGAGCCAGCGGGGGATCTTCACCCGGCCGATGTCCTCGCCCACCGGATGGTGGGTGCAGGTCTCGGCCATGAGCACCCGGTCGCCGCCCTTCAGCCGTTCGATGCCACGGGTGCCCCGCACCTGCTCGGCCAGGTCCCCCTGGAACCGGCTCATGAGGATGGAGAAGGAGGTCATGGGCACCGACCGGGGCACGTCCGCGGCCACCTTGAGGAAGGCCTGGGAATCGGTGACCACCAGCGCGGGCGGACGCTTCATGAGGGCCAGGGCGCTGGCCAGCTCCCGCTCCTGCACCACCATGGCCATGGCCTCGCCGTCCAGCAGATCGCGGATGGTCATCACCTGGGGCAGGATCAGCCGGCCCTTGGGGGCTTCTTTGTCGATGGGCACCACCAGCACCGCCAGCTCCCCGGGCGGCACCAGGTCGGCCACCAGCCGCCGGTTGTCGAAGAAGTCGGCCGGGGCCAGGGTCAGCAGCGCCTCGCGTAGATCCAGGATGCCGGCACCGGTGAGGGCGCTCACCGCCACCTGGGGCACCCCGGGCAGCTCAGGCAGGGCGGGCAGGGCCAGGTCAGCCGGGAACAGGTCAGCCTTGTTGCGCACCACCAGGGCCGGCACCTTGCGCTCGCGCAACTGTTCCAGCAGCTTGGTTTCGAATTCACCCCAGGGACTTTCCCCGGTGACGATCACCCCCAGGTCCACCCGGTCCAGCACCGTGCGGGTCCGGGCCATGCGCAGTTCCCCCAGGGCCCCCTCGTCGTCAACCCCGGCGGTGTCCACAAACAGTACCGGGCCCAGGGGCAGCAGTTCCATGGGCTTTTCCACCGGATCGGTGGTGGTGCCGGCCTGGGCCGAGACGATGCTCACCTGCTGGCGGGTGATGGCGTTGAGCAGGGAGGACTTGCCCACGTTCCGCCGGCCGAACAGACCGATGTGCAGGCGGAGCGATTTGGGGGCGGGCTGCATGCTCATTTCCTCCATCCCAGCCGGCCCACCGCCTCGGGGCTGGTGAGCTGGTCGAACTGTTCGACGGTGACCAGGCCCGAGGCCACGGCGGCGGCCTTCAGACCCTGGCCAGTGCGGCGGGCCTCGACGGCAAGGGCCGCGGCCTGGTCGTAGCCCAGCAGCGGCACCAGGGCGGTGGCGGCGGCGGTGCCGTTCTCCACCTGGGCCCGGCACCGGGCTTCGTCCGCGGTGAGGCCCAGGACGCAGTGGCGGCGCAGGAGGTCGCAGCCCCGGGCCAGCAGGTCCAGGCTTTCCAGCAGGCTGTGCGCCACCAGCGGCATGAAGGGGTTCAACTCCAGTGAGCCCATGGCCACCGCCGCGCTCAGGGCCTGGTCGTGGGCCATGGCCATGACGGCGGCCTGGGTGACCGCCTCGGGGATGACCGGGTTCACCTTGCCGGGCATGATCGAGCTCCCGGCTTGGCGGGGCGGCAGTTTCAGCTCGCCCAGGCCCGCCTCCGGGCCGCTGGAGAGCAGGCGCAGGTCGGAGCAGACCTTGATGAGTGTGGTGGCCAGGGCCTTGAGCAGACCCGAGACCTCCACGAACACATCCAGGTTCTGGGTGGCCTCCACCAGGTTCTCGGCCCGGGCCAGGCCCAGCCCGGTGATCTCGCGCAGCTCCTCCACCACCTGGAAGATGTAGGCCGTGGGCGCGGCCAGGCCGGTGCCGATGGCGGTGCCGCCCAGGTTCACCACCCGCAGCCGCTCCTCGGCCTTGGCCAGGCGCCAGCGGTCGCGGTTCAGCGCCTCGGCGTAGGCGCCCATGCTCCGGCCCAGGGTGGTGAGCACCGCATCCTGGCACTCGGTGCGGGCCACCTTCACCACGTGGGCCAGGGTCTTCTCCTGGTCCTGGAAGGCCTCCTGCAGGGCCAGCACCTTGCGCTCCAGCTCGCGCAGCCCGCCGATGGCGGCCAAGCGCAGGGCGGTGGGGAAGGTGTCGTTGGTGCTCTGGTGCAGGTTGCAGTCATCCAGCGGGGAGATCCGCCCATACTCGCCCGGACAGAGGCCCAGCAGCTCCAGAGCGCGGTTGGCCAGGACTTCGTTCACGTTCATGTTGGTGGAGGTGCCGGCCCCGCCCTGGAGCGCGTCCACCAGGATCGCCGGCGCCAGGGTCCCGTCCAGCAGCTCCCGGCAGGCCCTTTCCAGGGCGTCCGCCTTGGCGGCGTCCGGGAAGAAGCCCAGCTGCCGGTTGCAGCGCAGCGCCGCCAGCTTCACCGCGCCGAAGGCCCGGGCCAGGGCGGGGTGCACCGGCCGCCCCAGCAGGGGGAAGTTGTCCAGGGCGCGGGCGGTGTGGATGCCGTGCAGGGCCGCGGCCGGCAGGGCCATGGCCCCCAGCGAGTCATGCTCCTGGCGCTGGGGAATGGGGTCGGGGTCGCGGGTCATAAGCCGTTGGGTCCAAATAAATCTCGCCGTTTCGGTGCCGGTCCGGCATAAGGTGCCGTAACAAAATTACCTGAAAAGCGCAGGTAATTTCGTAACGACCCCTAAACGCCTTCCCTGAAAATATACCGCCAGCCTTAGATAAAAGTCACAAGTGGCCCGGGAGTCCGATGGTCGCCGGCGGGTGGTGGTTAACTGGATCTATCAAGTTCGGGCTTTTCCCGGTCATGGAGATGATGGAATGTCGGACTACCGGATCAAGGAACACCCCATTCTGGCCGTGCCGCCGGACCCCACCGTCGGGTTCACTTGGCAGGGCAAGGCGTTGCAGGCGCGGGAGGGGGAGACCATCGCCTCGGCCCTGTTCGCCAACGGCATCCGGGTGTTCGGCCACCACCCCAAGGACGGCGCGCCCCAGGGCATTTTCTGCGCCAACGGCCAGTGCGCCCAGTGCGCGGTCATCGCCGACGGCCTGTCGGTCAAGTCCTGCATGGTCCCGGTGCGGGAGGGCATGGCGGTGCTGCCGCTGGACGGCAAGCCCCAGCTTCCGGACGTGGACGAGGGTGATGTGCGCTTCCGCGACATCGAGCTTTTGGAAGTGGAATGCCTGGTCCTGGGCGGCGGACCGGCGGGCCTCTCCGCTGCCATCGAACTGGCCAAGGCCGGGGTCGGGGTGATCCTGGTGGACGACAAGGCCAGCCTGGGCGGCAAGCTGGTGCTGCAGACCCACAAGTTCTTCGGCTCCATCGAGGCCTGCCACGCCGGCACCCGCGGCATGGACATCGGCGCCAAGCTGGAAAAGGAGCTGCGCGCCTACGAGAACGTGCGCATCTGGAACAACAGCAACGCCCTGGCGGTGTTCTCCGACCGCAAGGTGGGCGTGCTCCGGGACGGCCATTACTTCCTGGTGGCGCCCCAGGTGCTACTGGTGGCCACCGGCGCCCGGGAGAAGTCGCTGGTGTTCAAGGGCAACACCCTGCCCGGCGTCTACGGCGCCGGCGCCTTCCAGACCCTGGTGAACCGGGACATGGTGCGGCCCACCGAGCGCCTGTTCATCATCGGCGGTGGCAACGTCGGCCTGATCGCCGCCTACCACGCCCTGCAGGCGGGGATCGAGGTGGTGGGCCTGTGCGAGGCGCTGCCCGAGTGCGGCGGCTACAAAGTGCACAAGGACAAGCTGGCGCGCATGGGTGTGCCCATCTACACCTCGCACACCGTGCTCTCCGCCAACGGCGCGGAGGAAGTGGAGTCGGTCACCGTCGCCCAGCTGGACAGCGCGTGGCGGCCGGTGGCGGGATCCGAGCGGACCTTCAAGTGCGACACCGTGCTGGTGGCGGTGGGGCTGGAGTCGGTGAACGAGTTCTACCTCAAGGCCAAGGAGTTCGGCCTGCCGGTGTTCGCCGCCGGCGACGCCGAGGAGATCGCCGAAGCCAGCGCCGCCATGTTCACCGGCAAGATCCGCGGCCTGGAGATCGCCAAGAGCCTGGGCCGGGACGTGGGCGAAGTGCCGCCCGAGTGGCACCGCACCGCGGCGGTGCTCAAGTCCCGCCCCGGCGCCACCATCACCGAGGAGATCCCCGAAGAGGACCAGGGGGTGTTCCCGGTGTTCCACTGCAGCCAGGAGATCCCCTGCAACCCTTGCACGAGCATCTGCCCCCAGGGCTCCATCCAGATCGAGGGCGGCGACATCCTCGGGGTGCCCACCTTCAACGAGCAGGACTGCATCGCCTGCGAACAATGCGTGGCCGTGTGCCCGGGCCTGGCGGTCACCCTGGTGGACTACCGCAAGCAGGTGGGCGAGGCCCTGGTGTCGATCCCCTACGAGTTCCCCATCAACACCCTGGAAGTGGGCCAGAGCGTCACCGTGCTGGACACCCTCGGCCAGGTGCTGGGCAACGTGCCCGTGGTGAAGACCCGGGCGCCGAAGTTCGCCGACCACGCGGTGCTGGTGAAGGTGCGGGCGCCTTTGTCCATCGCCAAGCAGATCGCCGGCATAAGGGTGCAGCAGCCCTGGGTGGGCGAGGCCATGCCCGAGACCGTCAAGCGCCTGGACGATGACGAGATCGTCTGCCGCTGCGAGCGGGTGAGCGCCGGCGAGATCCGCGCGCGCATCCGCGCCGGCGTGCGCGACCTGAACGAGCTCAAGGGCGCCACCCGCGCCGGCATGGGCGCCTGCGGCGGCAAGACCTGCCCCAGCCTCATCGCCCGCCTGTTCCGGGAAGAGGGCGTCCCCCCCGGGGAGGTCACCGATCTGACCCGCCGGCCGATCTTCATGGAGGTGCCCATGGGCGCCTTCGCCGGCCTGGTCACGGGCGAAGGTCCCGTGCCCGATGTGGCCAAAGCCCACGCCGTCCACGCCTTCCAGGGAGGTCTGTGATGACCAGCATCGTTTATGACGCCATTGTCATCGGCGCCGGCAGCATCGGCATGCCTTCCGCCATGTACCTGGCCGAGAGGGGCCTGAAAGTGCTTTGCCTGGACCAGTTCGCCTCCAGCGGCCAGGGCAGCAACAAGTGCGCCCTGGGCGGCATCCGCGCCACCCATTCCGCTCCCGCCAAGATCAAGCTCTGCCTGGACAGCCTGGACGTGTTCTCCACCTGGGAGGAGACCTACGGCTACAATATCGAGTGGTACAAGGGCGGCTACGCCTTCGTGGCCTACCGGCCGGAGGAGGAGAAGCTGCTCAAGGACCTGCTGGTGATCCAGAAGCGGGCCGGGCTCAACATCGACTGGCTGAACAAGGACGATCTGCTCAAGGCCAGCCCCGGCCTGCGCGAAGAGGGGCTCCTGGGCGGGACCCTGTCCCCGGAGGACGGCTCCGCCTCGCCCATGCGCAGCAACCTGGCCTTCAAGGCCCGGGCCGCGGAGCTGGGGGTGGACTTCCGCTTCAACGAGCGGGTCACCAACATCATGCGGCGCAAGGGCAAGGTGGTGGGCGTGCGCACCGACAAGGGCGGCTTCGCCACCGGCTGCGTGGTCAACGCGGCCGGGCCTTGGGCCCGGGCGGTGGCCCAGGCGGGCGGGCTGGACGCCCCGGTGGCCCCGGACTGCCACGAGGGCGGCATCACCGAGCCGGTGGCGCCGTTCCTGGATCCCATGGTGGTGGACATCCGCCCGGCCCCGGGTTCCGCCAATTTCTACTTCTACCAGCACCGGCCCGGGCAAGTGATCTTCTGCTACACCCCCAACCCGGCCATCGTCGGTTCCGACCGGCGCGAGACCTCCGCCTACCTGCCCATGATCGCCCGGCGCATGGTGGACCTCATGCCCAAGCTGGGCAACCTGAAGATCCGCCGCACCTGGCGCGGCCTCTACCCCATGACCCCGGACGGCTCGCCCATCATCGGCCGCTCCAGGGAACTGGAGGGCTACGTGGACGCCATCGGCATGTGCGGCCAGGGCTACATGCTCGGTCCCGGCGTGGGCGCCCTGGTGGCCCGCATCGTCACCAACGAGCTCCGGCCCGGGGATGCCGCCATCCTGGGCGAACTGAGCCCCTCCCGGGTGTTCGGCGGGGTGGAGGCCCTGAAATAGCTAGCCCGCCTTGGGCAGGGTGCCCGCCTCGCCGGGAACCGTCTCCACCCTCCGGAACAGGGCCAGGAGGCAGGCGCTGAGCCAGAGGCTTAGGAAACTTCCAATGAAATTCCCGGCCCAGATGAGCGGCTGGGTCAGGCGGACATGGGCGGTGGGGTCCTGCACCCGCAGCCCCACCAGGTAGGACAGGACCACGATGCAGGACAGGTAGACCATGGCCATGGCCGAGGTGGCGAAAATCACCCTGCGCCAGGCCCGGCCCATCATCAGGAGGCTGCCCCTGGCCGCCTGGAGCAGGGACTCGCCGCGCAGGAGGATCCGCAGCGGGATCCAGCCGAACGCCAGGAGCACCACGAGGCCCGGGAAAATGAACAGGCTGAGCCCCACCCCGGTGCCCAGGGCCAGCAGCGCCTTGCCCCAGAAAGCCCGCAGCCAGCGTTCCTCGAATCGCTGCCGCCATTCCCCCGGCACATTGAGGGGATTGCCCCCGGCCTCGGCGTCGGCGGCGATGAGGAAGCGGGGGATGAAGTAGAGTTCCAGGGGCAGCAGGCTGGCGAAGGTGAGCGCCGCGTCCACCAGGGGGTCCTCGGGCAGGCCCGCGCGGATCTGGAGCAGGGCCGCCAGGGCAGCCAGCGCCATGCCCAGGGCGGCGATGCCCAGGGTGGCCACGGGCCGGCGGGCCAGAAAAAGGGTGCCTTCTTTGAGGCTGGCGAGATCGGTTTTTGGAGAGGTCGTCATCTTAAGAGAGTAGCGCGCTATGATCTTGGACATGAGTCATCTGGCCCCATGCATCCTCGTGGCGAGTCCTCGGATCCTGGACCCGAACTTCCTCCACACGGTCATCCTGCTGGTCGAACACGACGACACCGGCGCCATGGGGGTGATCCTCAACCGGCCCCTGCCGGTGACCCTGGCGCAGATCTGCGAGGAAAGCCGGCTCCCCTTCCGGGGCGACGACGGCGCCACCGCCTGGCGCGGCGGCCCGGTGGATCCCCAGCGCGGCATCGTCCTGGTGCGGGGCGGGCTGCCCTCCGCCGACGACACCGTCCTGGACTTCACCGACTTCATCAGCTACCGCAAGGACCTGCTGGAATCGCTGCTGGTGGAGCCCGCGGCCCGGTTCCGGCTGTTCCTGGGCTACGCCGGCTGGGGCGAGGGCCAGCTGGACCAGGAGCTGGAAAACGGCGGCTGGGCCCGCCTCCCGCTGAATCCGGCCTGGCTCATGAGCACCGAGCCCACCGATCTGTGGACCCACGCCATCCAGTCCATCTCAGGCTCAGCCTAGGGACTTGGCGGCATCGCTGGCGAGCCGGTCGACCCTTTCGTTTTCGGCGTGGCCGTCGTGGCCGCGCACCCAGTGGGCCTCCACTCGGTGGGTCCTGAGTTGGGCGTCCAGGGCCTGCCAGAGTTCCACGTTGATGACCGGCTGCCCGTCGGCCTTGCGCCAGCCCTTGCGCTTCCAGCCTTCCAGCCAGGACTGGATGCCCTTCACCACGTACTGGCTGTCGGAGTAGAGCGCCACCTCGCACGGGCGGGCCAGGGCCCCCAGGCCCTCGATGGCGGCCCGCAGTTCCATGCGGTTGTTGGTGGTGGCCGGCTCGGCGCCGTTGGCCTCCTTCTCCCTGGGCCCGTCGGCGGTGTGCACCCGCAGCAGGTAGCCCCAGCCGCCCGGCCCCGGGTTGCCCAGGCAGGCGCCGTCGCAGAACAGCTCGACTCGGGTGCGGGGGAAATTCGGAGGGTTCATGGGAGCCTCAAGGTCCGGCCAGACTACCATAGGGTCATGACCGCGCCGATCACTGTGACCGAAGCTCCGCTGGATGCCGCCGCCATCCGGGCCGAGGCCCTGGATCCCAGGGCCGGCGCCGTGGTCCTGTTCGAGGGCTGCGCCCGGGACAGCCACCAGGGCCGGGCGGTGGCCCTGCTCGCCTACGAAGCCTTCGTCCCCATGGCCGAAGCCGAGCTGGGCCGGCTCCGGGACGAGGCCATGGCCCGGTTCGGCCTGGTCCGGTGCCTGATCCACCACCGCCTGGGCGAAGTCCCCCTGCTGGAGGCCGCCGTGGTGGTGGCCGCCTCCAGCCCCCACCGCCGCGAGGCCTTCGAGGCCGCGGCCTGGATCATGGACCGGATCAAGGAACGGGTCCCCATCTGGAAGCGGGAGCGCTACACCGACGGCGCCCAGACCTGGGTGGAGGGCGACGAGCGGCGCTGAACCCGCCCGATTGGCACGGAGTTGGCACTGTCCAGGACAGAGGTGCCCAGGTGGATCCCGCATACTACGTCGCAGCAGGCAGTCTCAGGGCCCGGGCCTACCAGATGGAGGTCATCTCCAACAACCTGGCCAACGCCCAGACAATTGCCTACAAGCCCGAGAAGACCTTCTATTCGGTCTACAACAAGGCCAAGTCCGAAGGCCGCGGCTTGCCGCTGACGCCCCACGTGAACGACGGCACCATCATCGCCCAGAGCGGAGTGGATTTTTCCCAAGGGACCCTGCGCGCCACCAAGCAGAACCTGGACCTGGCCCTGCAGGGCAAAGGCTTCTTCATGGTCAAGACCGCCCAGGGAACCCAGGCCACCCGGGACGGCCAACTGCAGATCGGGCTCACCGGCCAGCTCCAGACCCGGGACGGGGCGACGTTGTTGGGCAAAAATAACCTACCCATCCCCATCGACCCGGCCGGCGGCCTGGTGACCGTGCAATCGGACGGCACCGTCCTGCAGGGGGAGAACACCCAGGGCCAGATCAACGTCCAGGACTTCACCAATCCCAGCGCCCTGCGCCGGGTGGGCTCCAGCCGCTTCGACATCTCGGGCGCCCAGGCCACGGCCTCCACCGCGACCATCACCCAGGGCGCCCTGGAGCAGAGCACCGTGGACCTGCCCACCTGCATGATCGACATGATCCAGATGAACCGCATGTATGAGATGAGCCTGAAGGCAGCCTCCACGATCACCAACGACATGGATGAGAAGAGCATCACCGACATTTCCACCGGACATTAATTTCCCCCCTTCCAGGAGCCCGCCATGATGAGAGCTTTGTGGTCCGCCGCAGCAGGCATGAACGTGCAAACCACGAATATGGACGCCATCTCCAATAACTTGGCCAACCTCAATACCAACGGCTACAAGTCCACCCGGGCCGAGTTCCAGGACCTGCTCTACCAGACCATCAACGTCGCCGGCACCAACACCTCCTCCACCACCACCCAGCCCGGCAGCCTCCAGCTGGGCGCCGGCTCCAAGCTGTCGGCCATGGTCAAGGACTTCAGCACCGGCACCACCCAGTCCACCGATTCCCCATACAACATGGCCATCCAGGGGGAGGGCTTCTTCCAGGTGCTGATGACCGACGGCACTTACGCCTACACCCGGGACGGCTCCTTCACCACCGACCAGAACGGCAACCTGGTGACCTCCAGCGGCCTCTCGCTATACCCCCAGATCACCGTCCCCCAGGACGCCACCAGCGTGACCATCGCCACCGACGGGACCGTGACCATCACCACCCAGGGCCAGACCACCCCGCAGCAGGTGGGCCAGATCACCATCGCCAACTTCATCAACCCCAACGGCCTCACCTCCCTCGGGCAGAACCTCCTGCAGCAGACCCTGGCCAGCGGCGACCCCATCCAGGGCGTCCCCGGCCAGACCGGGCTGGGCACCATCCAGCAGAACGCCCTTGAAGGGTCCAACGTAGACATGGCCACGGAGATGGTGAACATGATCGTGGGCCAACGGGCCTACGAGGCGAACTCCAAGACCATCCAGACCTGCGACCAGATGCTGCAGCTGGTGAACAACCTCAAGCGGTGAGCCATGCGTTTCCTGTTGATTGTATGCGTCAGCGCGGCCCTCTGGGGCGGCATCGTCCCGGCCGAGGACAGGGTCGCCCTGCCGCCGGTGGACCAGCTACAGATGGACGCGCTCAGCTACGTGGAGGCCCAGGCTTCGGCGCTGACCGGCACCTACACCTTCCACGTGGTCAAGCCGCCCACGCTGCCGCGGACCGCGGTCGGCGCCAAGTTCAGCTTCGAGCCCACCCGGTTGAGCCGCAAGGAACTGGGCGGCACCTTCTTCGTGACCTTCAAGCTGCAGGTGGACGGACGGCCTATGGGGCTGATTCGGGTGGACATGGAGGGGAAATGGACCGGCAAGCTGCTGCGCTGCCGCGAGGCCCTGCCCCGCAACAGCGCCTTGTCCCCCGGCCAGTTCGAGCCGGTGTCCTTCGAGGGCAACCCGCCGGTGGGCTACCTGACCGAGGTCCCGGCCGGCTACCGGCTGCGCACCCCGGTGGCCATCGGCCACCTCCTGGTGCAGCCGGATCTTGAGATCATTCCGGTGGTGACCGCCGGCGACCAGGTGCGCCTGGAGATGGTGAGCGGCGCCCTGGTCATCGAGGTGGAGACCCTGGCCCGGTCCGGCGGCGCCATGGGGGAAAAGGTTAGGCTGGAAATGCCCACTTCCCACAAGAGCATCCAGGCCGTGGTCACCGGCCCCGGCCAGGCGCGGGTGCAGTGGGCGGCCAATTAGCGCTGGTGGAAACCCGGTGAAGGGCCTACTCTGGTAGCTCGAACAGGAGCCCGCCAATGGCCCATGAACATGACCACCAGAATCCTGACCACCAGTGCGGCTGCGGTCCCGAGGATCCATGCTGTGAAGACCATGCCGATGAGATCGAAGTGGTGGAACTCGAAGACGAGAACGGCGAGAAGGAAGAGTTCGCCATCCTCGAGGAAGTGGACTTCGAGGACCGGCACTTCGCCATCATGGCCCCCCTGGCCGAGGTCCAGGCCTATTCCGACAGCGGCGCCGAGGAAGACGAGAAGGAGGACAACCTCACCATCGAGATCTTCGAGGTGAAGGGCGACGACTTCACCATGCTGGAGGACGAGGCCTTCGCCCAGCGGCTGCTGGCCCACCTGGACGAACTCTCCGCCAAGCTCGAAGCCGAGGAAGGCAAGTAACTAGAGAGTTATCAGTAACAACCGTTCGGCCCAAGCCATGCCGCGAAACTGAACCTTCGCGGCATGTTTGTTTGGATCGATCATGGCGCTATTATGGCTACGGCCATTCATGGCATCCTTACCCCATGGCGATGGACTGCATCAAGCTGCCGGGTCGCGTGCTATTCCTCTCGCAAGACCCCTCCAAGATCCAACGGCAGATTCATGGGGAGAACATCCCGCTCAGTGCGGCGCTACCCCTGCGCGATGAGGTCTCGGTGGATGAGATCGCCCCCACCTGGGTGTGCTACTACTTCGGGGAGCGGCTGGAGGACTTCCCGTACCTTGGGCTGGACTGCGGAGGCCGCTTCCCCGTCACCGAAGGGGCAGTGGTCCGGGGTGGGTTCCAGGTGGTCGTATCCGGGGAGCGCCACGGCACCCACGGAGCCCGGGAGGCCGCCCTGTTCGCCGAGTTCGCCGCGGGCATCCGCCTGGTCGTCGCCAAGAGCTTCGACCCGGAGTACCTGAGGCATTGCCACGACATCGGCCTGCTCACCAGCACCGACCTGGGCATCCTGGAGCCCCTGGGGCGGGGGGAGCCGCTGCCCATGGAACTGTTCACCCGCGGCCAGGATCCCTTCACCGCCGAAATCATCCGCAACGGCGGGCTGTTCGGCTACACCCATGCCCGGCTCAACGGCACCGCCGCGCTGCCGCTGCCCGTCCGGGACCCCAGGCCCATGACCTTGGGTGAGAAGATCCTGGCCCGGGCCGCCGTCATCGACCTGGCCTGGCCGGCCTGGGGCCTGCCGGCCGTGGCCCCCGGGGACGGGCTGCTGGTGAAGGTGGACTGGCGCTATTCCCACGAGACCGCCACCAACCTGGCCGCCGCCATGCTCGACATGTTCCTGGTGGAGCAGGCCTCCTTCGCCGATCCCGCCCACATCGTCGCCTTCCGCGACCACCTCAGCTTCGCCGGCCGGTTCCTGGGCCAGGACGGGGGCCAGCCCGGCTTCCCGGAAGTGGTCAGGCGGCTCCAGTCGTTTCAGGATTCCTTCTGCTCGGTGCACGGCATCCGCCTGCACGGGGAGCTGCCGGACGGCACCGGCGAGGGCATCAGCCACGTGCTCATGACCGACCGCTACGTGCTTCCGGGCCAGGTGGTGCTGGGCACCGACGCCCACGCCAGCCACGGCGGCGCCCTGGGCGCCCTGGCCTTCGGGGTGGACGCCGCCGACATGGCCAACGCCTGGGTCAACGGAGATGTGCGGGTCACCGTTCCGTCCACCGCCCTGGTCCGGCTGCGGGGCGCGCTGCACCCCGGTGTGTTCGCCAAGGACCTGGCGCTCCACCTCATGACCCTCGCGCCCCTGCGCGAAGGGCGGCTGGCTGGGCACATCATCGAGTTCCAGGGCGAGGCCCTGGCCGGCTTCAGCACCGATGAACGGGCGACCCTCACCAACATGGCGCCGGTGTCGGGGGCCCTCACCGGCATCATCGCGCCGGACGCCGAGACCCAGCGGTTCCTCCAGGAGCGGCGCGGACTCGAAGTGCCCCTGGAACCCTGGATGCGCAGCGATCCCGGGGCGGCCTTCGCCCTGGAGCTGGAGGTGGACTGCACGGAGGTCGACGCCATGATCGCCGCCCCCGGCAACCCCGGCAACGCCCTGCCGCTGCACCAACTGGAGCGCAAGGTGGCAGTGGACATCGCCTACGTGGGCAGTTGCACCGGCGGCAAGCGGGACGACATCGAGCGGGTCCACGAGGTGGTGCGCTGGGCCCTGGACCACCAGCTGATGCTCCCCCTCCAGGTCCAGCTGTTCATCCAGTTGGGCAGCGAGGACGTGCGCCGCCACGCCCAGGACCACGGCTGGATCAGCGCGTTCGAAGAGGCCGGGGCCAGGGTCATCAGCCCCGGCTGCGGCGCCTGCATCCACGCCGGCCCGGGCATCTCCACCCGGCCGGACCAGGTGACCATCGGCTCGTTCAACCGAAATTCCCCAGGCCGGAGCGGTCCGGGCCCGGTGTGGCTGGCCAGCCCCGCCACCGTAGCCGCCAGCGCGTTCGCCGGCAGGATCTGCAGCTTCGAGGGATTGCGGGCGGTCACGGGCCTGTGACGCCCCGCCTTCCTTCCGGATGAAAAGCCGTTGTCTAGAATTAACCTGAACAGGCCGTTTCGGCCCCGGCCTAAAGGGCCGTAGCAAAATAACCTGAAATGCACAGGTTATTTCGCAACGGCCCCTAATCACAGGAGATCCACCATGAGCACACCCGCCATCCTCCCGGAGGAACTGTCCGCGCTGCTCGGGCCGGGAGCGGTCCTGACCGAGCCGGCCGACCTGGAGAAGTACGAAACCGGCTGGCGCTACGGCAAGGGCAAGGCGCTGCTGGTGGCCCGCCCCGCCAGCACCGCCCAGGTGGTCCAGGTGCTGGCCTTCTGCCGGGAGCATGGACTCCGGCTGCTGGCCCAGGGGGCCAACACCGGCCTGGTGGGCGCCTCGGTGCCGGACGCCAGCGGCCGGATGGTGGTGCTGAGCCTCGAGCGGCTCAACCGGCGCCTGGAGCTGGATGAGCTGGACCGCACCGTGACCGTGGACGCCGGCGTGCTGCTCAGCGCCCTGAACCAGGCCCTGGCCGAGCATAGGCTGACCTTTCCCGTGGACCTCCCGGCCGACCCCCAGATCGGCGGCATGATCGCCGCCAACACCGGCGGCGCCCGGCTGCTGCGCTACGGCGACGTGCGCCGCAACCTGCTGGGAGTGGAAGTCGTGCTGGCCGACGGCACCGTGGTGGATGCCCTGACCGCCCTGCGCAAGAACAACACCGGCCTGGACTTCAAGCAGCTCTTCACCGGCACCTCCGGCGTGTTCGGCATCATCACCGGCGCCGTCCTGCAGGTGGCCCCCCTGCCCAGGCAGCGGGCCACCGCCCTGGTGGGCCTCCAGGACGGCGCCGCCGCCCTGGCCCTGCTCCAGGCCCTGGAGCACGGTCTTTCCGAGCTGCTGGCCGCCTACGAGATGATGTCGGCCGACGCCCTGGCCCCGGTGTTCAGCGGCCCGTCCCCCCTGCGCAACCCCTTCGGCGCCACCCTGGCCCCCTACACCGTCCTGGTGGAGCTGGCCTCCACCCTGCCCGAAACCGCCCTGCACCTCCCCGACCTGCTGGAATCCGCCCTGGCCGAGCACCTGGAAACCCACGGCGACGACATCACCGACGTGGTCATGGGCCGGCCCGACGAGTTCTGGGCCCTGCGCCACCACATTTCCGAGAGCCTGCGCGACCTGGGCAAAGTCCTGGCCTTCGACGTGGCCGTGCCCCGATCCCGACTGCCCGCCTTCACCGCCGCCGTGAAAGCCTGGCTCAAGGCCGAGCACCCCTGTTTCCGGGTCTGCGATTTCGGCCACTGGGGCGACGGCGGCACCCACCTGAACCTGGTGTGGCGGGAGCAGGATTCGCCCATCCCCGCCGCCGAGCTGGTGCCCATGGTGCAGCAGCGCATCTACGACATCGCCGTGCGCGAGTTCGCCGGCAGCTACAGCGCCGAGCACGGCGTGGGCCCCCACAACCAGGCCTCCTTCGACGCCTACACCAGCGGAGCGCAGAAAGCCGCCGGCGCCGCCCTCAAAGCCACGCTCGACCCGGGCGGCATGCTCGGCACCGTACGGCTCTGGTAAGGCAGCGTCCAGAGCTGGTCCAGAGGGCTGGTGACCCCGCGTCCCCCGAGGTTCAGCACGTGGGTGTAGATCATGGTCGTCTCCACATCCTTGTGGCCCAGCAACTCCTGGACCGTGCGAATGTCGTATCCAGTCTGGAGCAGATGAGTGGCGAAGCTGTGGCGCAGGACATGGGGCGTGACCGGCTTGACCAGCTCAGCCGATCGCGCCGCCATCCTGACCGCGCGCTGAATGGTTTCAGCGTGCAGATGGTGGCGCCGTTCGATGCCCGACCTCGGGTCCACGGACCTGGTCGTGGAAGGGAAAACCCATTGCCAGCCCCAGGAGCGGCAGGCATTGGGATATTTCTCGCCCAGGGCACCAGGCAGGAGGACTTCGCCAAAGCCAACCCCCAAGTCCTTCTCATGAAGCCCCTGCACCTTGGCCAGATGGTTCCGGAGCAAAGGTTCCAGGGAAGCCGGCAGCATGGTGACCCGGTCCTTGTCCCCCTTGCCCGCCCGGACGATCACCTCATGCCGATCGAAGTCGATATCCTTGACCCTCAGCCTCAGCCCCTCCAGGAGCCTCATCCCGGTCCCGAAAAGCAGACGAGCGACGAGGCCAGTGACCCCCCTCATCTGGTCAAGGAGCCTGCGGACCTCCCCCGGACTCAGGACCACAGGCAGGCGCCGGGAAGGTTGGCCCTGTACGATCCCATCGAGCCAGGGCAGTTCCGACCCCAGCACCCGTTTATACAGAAACAACAGAGCCGCCTTGGCCTGGTTCTGCGTGGCGGCCGAGACATGGCGCTCCAAGGCAAGATAGGAAAGGAGCCCCAGGTCATCATGCAGTTCACGAAT
>PLUC01000270.1 GCA_003165415.1 Holophagaceae bacterium | reverse complement strand
GACGAAAAGTCCAAACTGCAGAGACGTGGTGACCGGGCGGAGCCCGGTCACCACGTCTGATTCCAGCCCGATTTGCCCTTGCGCGCGGAGCCGAAGGGTGGCAATCTAGTGCTTCCCCCGGGGCTATAGCTCAGCTGGGAGAGCGCTTGCATGGCATGCAAGAGGTCAGCGGTTCGATCCCGCTTAGCTCCACCAAACCACGAGGCCACCGTCCGGTGGCCTCGTGTTCTTTCCACCCAAATGGTCCCGCCCATGCTCGCAAGCCTTAACCACGCCAATCTCAGCTTCGGTCCCCAGGATGTGCTGAAGGACGTTACCTGGGCTCTCCAGGAGGACGAGTGCTGGGGCGTCATCGGCCGCAACGGCGCCGGCAAGAGCACCATCTTCAAGGTGCTGCTGGGCGAACTGGAGCTGGACGGCGGCACCGTGGTGCGGCCCACCGCCGAGCGCGGCATCCGCATGGGCCACTACGCCCAGGACCTGGTGCCCGCCACCCACGGCACGGTGCTGGAAGAGACCCTGGCGGCCTTCGGCGAGGTGGAGTCCACCCGGCACGAGATGCACGAGCTGGAGCACCGCATGGCCGAGCCCGATGTGGACCTCGAGGCCGTCATGGCGCGCTACCAGACCGTCCAGGAGCAGTTCGAGCGGCTGGACGGCTTCACCATCCGGGCCCGGGCCGAGGGCATCCTGTTCGCCCTGGGCTTCAGCCCCGAGCAGCTGGAGAGCAAGGTCATGGAACTGTCCGGCGGGCAGAAGTGCCGGGTGATGCTGGCCAAGGCCATCCTCCAGGGCCAGGACCTGCTGCTCCTGGACGAGCCCACCAACCACCTGGACCTGCCCTCCCTGCGCTGGCTGGAAGGCTTCATCAACGACACCCAGGCCGCCGTGGCTGTCATCAGCCACGACCGCTATTTCCTGGACCGCATCGCCACCTCGATCCTGGAGATCGAGCTGGGCCGCTCCCGGTCCTACGAAGGCAACTACACCGACTTCATGGAGAAGAAGGAGCAGGAGCTGGAGATCCAGGAGCGCCACTTCGAGCGCCAGCAGGACTACATCAAGAAGCAGGAAGAGTACATCCGGCGCAACATCGCCGGCCAGAACACCAAGATGGCCCGGGGCCGGCGCACCCACCTGGGCAAGATGGCGCGCCTGGAAAAGCCCCTCAAGGACCGCCGGCGGATCAAGTTCAGTTTTCCCGAGACCCAGCGCAGCGGCGACACCGCCCTGGTGCTGGACGACGTCACCGTGGGCTGGGGCGGCAAGCCGCTGTTCCAGACCCTGGAGCACTTCCAGGTCAAGCGCGGGCAGAAGCTGGCCATCGTCGGCCTGAACGGCACCGGCAAATCCACCCTGCTCAAGGCCATTCAAGGCGAGATCCCGTTCATCACCGGCGGCGCCCGCCTGGGCAGCCAGGTGAAGCTGGGCTACTTCGACCAGCACCACCGCAACCTGGATGCGCGCAACACCGTCTACCAGCAGATCCAGGCGGTGGTGCCCATGGCTCCCAAGCAGGACGTGCTGGGCTTCCTGGCCAAGTTCCAGTTCCGCGGCGACGACGTGGACAAGCCGGTCACCGTGCTCTCCGGCGGCGAGCGGGCGCGGCTGTCCGTGGCCACCCTGATCCGCGAGGGGGTGAACCTCCTGCTCCTGGACGAGCCCACCAACCACATGGACATCCACAGCATGGAGGCCATGGAGGACACCATCCTCAGCTTCACCGGCGCCGTGGTCCTGGTGACCCACGACCGCTACCTGCTGGGGCGGGTGGCCGACAGCCTGCTGCGCATCCACGAGTGCCGGGCGGAGTTCAAGGAAGGCGGCTACGAGGACAACCAGGCCTGGGTGGACCTGGACGTGGGCCAGGAGCCCGAACCGGAACCGGAGCCCGAACCCGAACCTGCCCCCCGGAAAAGTCCCGTCTCCCGGGCCCCCAGAGGGGATGCCGAGAAACCGGCCCCGCCCAGGCAGGGGAAGCCCCAGGCCATCGACCGGGACCTGCAGAAGACGGTCAAGCGCTGGGAGCGCAAGGTCAAGGACGCTGAAGCCCAGGTGGCGGACCTGGAGAAGAAGCTGGCGGCCATCCAGACCGAGCTGGCGGCCATGGACCCCGCCGACTGGCAGGCCTTCAGCGGCAGGCTGGAGGCCCAGAAGTCCCTGGAGACCGACCTGGCCTACGCCATGACCGAATGGGAAGAGGCCCAGACTGCCTTGGAAGAAGCTCAAGGTTAGGCGCATACTTGCTTATCCCTTTCCATGGAGTCCGCATGTCACGCATGGCCTTGGTTCCGTTCATCGCGCTCCTGCTCTGCGGGGCCACCCTTCCGGCCGGGACCAAGCTGTCCCGGGCAGCGGTGGACGGCGACCTGGTCAAGGTGCAGGAACTGGTCAAAGGCGGGGAGCAGGTCAACGAGGAGGACAGGTGGGGCTGGACCCCCCTGCTGTGGGCGGCCTACTACGGCCAGCCCCAGGTGGTGGATTTCCTCCTCGCGCAGGGCGCCGACCCCAACCGCCTGACCAAGCTGAATTACGGCAATTTCAAACCGGGCACCTCGGCCCTGATCCTGGCCGCCTACTACGGCCACGCCGGGATCGTGAAGGCCCTGCTGGAGGCCAAGGCCGATCCGGCCATCAAGGACAACAAGGGCATGACGGCCCTGACCTATGCCAAGGAGTTCGACTTCGGCCCCTGCGTCGAGCTGCTCCAACCCAAGCAGCCCGATTGAATCCGCCCGCCGCTCCGGCCATCCTGATAGCTGGAGCGCGTATGAGCCTTCTCATGGCCGTGGACGTCGGCAACACCAACATCGTCCTGGGAATCTACGATCTGGAGCAGGGCCCCCGGTCCCCCCTGGACGCTTCCTGGCGCATGGCCACCAGCCGGGAGCGCACCGTGGACGAGTACGGCCTCTCCAGCCTGGCGCTGCTGGCGCTCCGGGGCATCACCGCCGCGGACATCCACCATGTGGTCATCTCCAGCGTGGTGCCGCCGCTGCACCCGGTGCTGGACGGCTGGCTGCGCACCTATTTCCAGTTGGAGCCCCTGTGGATCGAGCCGGGCATCCGGACCGGGCTCAAGGTGCTGCTGGACAACCCGCTGGAACTGGGCGCGGACCGCATCGTCAACGCCGTGGCCGGGCTGGAGCTGTACGGCGCCCCCCTGATCGCCGTGGATTTCGGCACCGCCACCACCTTCGACATCATCAACGACCGCCGGGAGTACCTGGGCGGGATCATCAGCCCCGGCCTCAAGATCAGCGCCGAAGCGCTGTTCCAGCGGGCCTCCCGGCTGCCGCGGGTGGAGATCACCGAACCCGAGCGGCTGGTGGGCAAGAGCACCGTCCAGGCCATGCAGTCGGGGCTCTATTACGGCTACGTGGGCCTGGTGGACGGCATCCTGGCGCGGCTGCTGGAAGCCTATCCCGGGTCCCGGGTGGTGGCCACCGGCGGCCTGGCCCAGGTCATCGCCCCCGCCAGCAAGTTCATCCAGCACATCGCCACCGACCTCACCCTGGAAGGGCTGCGCATCCTTTGGCAGAAGAACCAGAAACCCGTGCCATGTCAGCTGCCCTGATCCGGCTGGGCCGGATCGATTCCACCCAGGACTTCCTGGAACGGCATCCGGAACTGGGCATCTGCGGCGTCCTGGCCGACTGCCAGACGGCGGGGCGGGGCCGGCGCGGCAACGACTGGCAGAGCGCCCCCGGCGCGGGTCTTTGGCTGTCCGCCGCGCTGCCGGTGCCCCCCATCCCGCCGGGCCTGGTGCTGCAGCGGGCCATGGGCGCCGTGGCCGAGGCCCTTGAGCCCTGGAGCGCGTCCCTGGGGCTGAAGTGGCCCAACGACCTGGTGGCCTGGCACAGCGGCCGCCTGGTGAAGCTGGGGGGCATCATCGGCCAGGTCAAGGGCGAGCGCATGCTGCTGGGGGTGGGGGTGAACCTCCGGGCGGCCCCGGTGATCCCCGGCCGCCCCATTCCGCCCGCCTGCCTGGCCGACCTCTGCCCCCTCCCCGAGGGCCAGCCCGACCCCGAGGCCTTGGCGCTGGAGATCCTGTCCGCCTGGGAGGATCTGGCGACCCTTCGCGAGACCGCCTTCCGCTGGCCGGCGGAAGGGGACTCGATCCGCTGGGAGGCCGGGGCCGGGGTGTGCGCCGGCTGGATGGAGGACGGCCGTCTGGCCGTGCGCACGGACGCGGGCCTGGAGAGCCTCGCGGTGGGGGACGTGAGCGGGCTCCTCGCTCCTTCATCTTGATTGGGTCCGGTCCGGAGCGGGACCACCATACGATGTTAATATAAGTAAATGGGTAAGTTATAATATAGGAACAGAACGTGCTTCAGCCCTGTTCCACCCGAAACCGCCAAGGGATGCTCCCATGCCAACACCCCCGATCCAGGCAGACCTGTCCTACTGGCGGCTGCCCATCGCCGACCTGCTCGCGAAGCTGAACGCGAGCCCCAACGGCCTGAGCAACGCCGAAGCCGCCGCCCGCCTGGACCGGTTCGGCCCCAACGTGATCCGCGGGGAGCGCAAGCGGGCGGTGGTGCTCCAGTTCCTTTCCAAGTTCCTCAACCCCCTGGTGATCATTCTCCTGGTGGCCAGCGGCATCTCCGGGGCCACCGGGGACAAGGCCAGCTTCTTCATCATCACCGCCATCGTCCTGATGAGCGTGACCCTGGACTTCGTCCAGGAGCACCGGGCCGGGCAGGCGGCGGAACGGCTGCGGGATTCCGTGGCGGTGCGGGCCAAGGTGCTGAGGGAGGAGCGCGCCCTGGACCTGCCGCTCGCCGGGATCGTGCCGGGCGATGTGGCCATCCTCGCCGCCGGAGACATGATCCCGGGCGACGGCCGGGTGCTGGAGGCCAAGGATCTGTTCCTCAACGAGGCCCTCCTGACCGGCGAGCCGTTCCCGGTGGAGAAGACCGCCACGGAACTGCCCGACCTGGGCGAAGTGCTCCGGGCCGGCAACTCCGTGTTCATGGGCACCTCCGTGATCAGCGGCACGGCCAAGGTGCTGGTGTGCCGCACCGGCCAGGCCACGTCCCTGGGCGAGATCGCCGACACCCTGGCCGCCAAGGCCCCGGCCAACTCCTTCCAGCAGGGCACCCAGAAGTTCGGCATCCTGATCATGCGCATGACCATCCTGCTGGTCCTGTTCGTGCTCCTGGCCAACGCCCTGTTCCACCGGCCCTGGCTGGAGTCGTTCCTGTTCGCGGTGGCGCTGGCGGTGGGGCTCACCCCCGAGCTCCTGCCCATGGTGGTCTCGGTCACCCTGTCCCGGGGCGCCCTGCGCATGTCCGCCAAGAAGGTGATCGTCAAGCGCCTGGACTCCATCCAGAACCTGGGCAGCATGGACGTGCTCTGCACCGACAAGACCGGCACCCTCACCGAGGCCCGGATCCACCTGGAGCGGCACCTGGACGCCGGCGGGAAGGACAGCCAGCGGGTCCTGGACCTGGCCTATTTCAACAGCTTCTTCGAGACCGGGCTGAAGAGCCCCCTGGACGACGCCATCCTGGAGCACCACGAGATCGACCCCAAGGCCTGGCGCAAGATCGACGAGGTGCCCTTCGACTTCGAGCGGCGCCGGGTGTCGGTGCTGCTGGAACAGGCCGGCTCCAGGCTGCTGGTGGTGAAGGGGGCCCCCGAGGACGTGCTGCGCCTGTCCGAGAGCTGTGAGCTCGACGGGGCCGCCCGCCCCCTGGACCCGGCCACCCGGGCCCAGGTCAACGCGGTGTTCGAGGGCCTGAGCAAAGAGGGCTTCCGGGTCCTGGGGATCGCCTCCCGCGCGGTGCCGCTGGATCATCCCCACGCCGTGGTGGGGGACGAAGCAGCCCTGGTGTTCGCGGGGTTCGCGGCCTTCCTGGATCCGCCCAAGGAGAGCGCCAAGCTGGCCCTGGCCGACCTCGCGGCGGGCGGGGTCGCCGTCAAGATCGTCACCGGCGACAACGAGCTGGTGACCCAGCACGTCTGCGCCGAACTGGGCATGCCGGTGCTGGGCGTGCTCACCGGGACCCAGATCGCGCAGATGGACGACCAGGCCCTGCTGGCCCGGGTGGAGCAGGTGAACCTGTTCTGCCGGGTGGCGCCCGCCCAGAAGAACCGGGTGATCCTCGCCCTCAAGCAGCGCGGCCACACGGTGGGCTACCTGGGCGACGGCATCAACGACGCCCCCGCCCTCCATTCGGCCGATATCGGCATTTCCGTGGAAAGCGCCGTGGACGTGGCCAAGGCTTCGGCGGACATGATCCTGCTGGAACAGGACCTGGGCGTGCTCCAGGCCGGTGTGCTGGAAGGCCGGCGCACCTTCGGCAACATCATGAAGTACATCATGATGGGCACCAGCTCCAACTTCGGGAACATGTTCAGCATGGCCGGGGCGGCCCTGTTCCTGCCCTTCCTGCCCATGCTGCCCGTGCAGATCCTGCTCAACAACCTGCTCTACGATGTCTCCGAGATACCCATCCCGCTGGACAACGTGGACCAGGAGTACCTGGTCAAGCCCCGCCAGTGGGACATGAAGTTCATCCGCAACTTCATGCTGATCATCGGGCCGGTGAGCTCCATCTTCGACTTCCTGGTGTTCTTCATCCTGCTGCGGACCTTCCACGCGGGGGCCGCGCTGTTCCACACCGGCTGGTTCATCGAGTCCATGGCCACCCAGGTCCTGGTCATCTTCATCATCCGCACCCGGGGGAATCCGTTCAAGAGCCGCCCCAACGCCTGGATCGTCGCCACGTCGCTGGCCGTGGTGGCCCTGGCGGTCATCCTGCCGTTCACCCCCGCTGGGGCGCACCTGGGGTTCGTGGCGCCCCCGGCGATGTTCTTCCTGGTGGTCACCGGCATCCTGGTCGCCTACCTCCTGGGGGTGGAGATCATCAAGCGGTGGTTCTTCCGCCACCTGGCCGGGAGTTGATCCATGGTCCGTCTCTGCAATTCCCACAACTGCCCCCTGCTGTGGGCCTCCACCCTGGTTGCGGCCTGCGGCCTGTGGGCCGAAGCCCCGTCCGGCATTGCCGCGGGGCCCCTCCCGGCCGCCGTGGTGGATGCCATACCGGCGCTCCTCGACGCCGACGCGAAGCACAAGCTCGTGGCCACGGGCAGCTGCAGTTCCTTCTTCCAGGACCAGCCCAGGGTCGACCTGTGCCCCAATCCCGCGGCCGCGGCCGACATCACCCGCACCCTGGACGCCTCGCATCCCAATATCGGGGTCCAGACCCTCGTGGTGGCGCCCATGCCTGCGCGACTCGTGGCCAGGGCCGACCGCAACCTCGTGCTCTACAACCTGCTCCACCAGTTCCGCACCATGGAAGGCATCCAGTATTTCTCGGCCACCCATGGGGAGATGCGGGTCTTCTTCACCACTTCCTACCTGGTCAAGGGACCGGGCAACCTGGCCATGCTGGGGGATCCCCGTTACCCATCCATCGAACCCAGCCACGACCTCTATCTGTTGCAGGACGATTCGACCTTCGGCAGGAACCTCTACGCAACCACGGTCAAGGGCCTGGACAAGGGCGCCATCGAGCTCACCATGAGCAACGTGGCGAAGGTCCGGTACGGGCTGCTGCCGGTGCTCGGGCCGGGCGCCCTCAGGCTCACCATGGTGATCCAGCCTTCGGCCGACGGCAGATTCCTGTATTTCTACGGCAATGTCGGCATCAGGGCCGTCAAGCTGCCCGGCCTGGAGACCACCGTGCGCAACAGTTTCTACAACCGCATCATCGCCTACTACAACTGGTTCGCCAGACAGGCGGCCCAGGCCTGAACCCGCGGAAATGGCGGCATAATGGCTGCAGGAGTGTCCCCATGGAAAAACGCAGGCTGGGCCAGAGCGACTTGATGATCACCCCCCTGGGCGTGGGCGCCTGGGCCATGGGCGGCAACAACTGGGCCTTCGGCTGGGGCCCCCAGGACGACGCGGATTCGGTGGCGGCCATCCACGCCGCCCTGGACGCGGGCTGGAACTGGATCGACACCGCCGCGGTCTATGGCCTGGGCCATTCGGAAGAAGTGGTGGCCCGGGCCCTGGCCGGCCTGGCGGCGCGGCCCTACGTGTTCACCAAGTGCGGCCTGTGCTGGGACGCGGACCGGAAAGTGTCGGGCCGGCTCAAGCGGGAATCGGTGCTCCGGGAGTGCGAGGACAGCCTGCGCCGGCTCAGGCTGGAGACCATCGACCTCTACCAGATCCACTGGCCCGACCCGGAGCCGGACCTGGACGAGGCCTGGGAGGCCATCGAGACGCTCAAGGCCAGGGGCAGCATCCGCTGGGCCGGGGTCTGCAACTTCAAGCCCGCGCAGATCCGGCGGGTGGCCGCCAAGGGGCGGGTCACGTCTCTGCAGCCGCCCTACTCCATCCTCTCGCCGGAAATCGAGGCCGAGCATCTGCCCTTCTGCGACCGGGAGCAGGTGGGCGTCATCGTCTACAGCCCCATGAAGAGCGGCCTGCTCACCGGCAAGATGACCCGGGAACGGGTGGCGGCCATGCCCGACGACGATTTCCGCAAGAGCAAGGCCCCGTTCCAGGAGCCCAGGCTCACCCGCAACCTGGCCCTGGCGGACCTGCTCAAGGCCATCGCCGCCCGCCACGGCCGGACCGCGGGCGAGGCGGCCATCGCCTGGTGCCTGCGGTCGCCCCAGGTCACCGGGGCCATCGTGGGCATCCGCAGCGCGGCCCAGGTGGCCGGCGTGGCCGGGGCGGCCACGTTCCGCCTGGCCCCGGAGGAGGTGGGGGAGATCACCGCCTTCATGGAGAGCCACCGCTAGCGCTCGGAGCGGACCACCGCGAGGATGGTGGCCAAGCCGGGATCCTCCAGGTGGTAGATGATCCGGAAGGGACCGACGATGAGTTCCCGGATGGCGGGATCCTGGTATTCCGGGACCATCCGGCCCAGATTGGGGTGCTGGCTCAAGTTGCGGGTGGCGGCCTTGGCCCGGCTCCAGAGTCCGCGCGCGGCCTCGGGATGGTCGAAAGCGATATAGGCCAGCGCGTCATCCAGCTCGTCCAAGGCCGGCTGGGACCATGCCACCTTCACGCCCATCGGGCCAGCCTGCGCTCCGCTTCCTCCTGGTCCACTGTCTGGCCTTCCTGCGCCGCCTTCCGGCCCCGGGCCACGGCCTTGTCCAGTTCGGCCCGTCTGGCCCACTCATCCACCAACTGCGAGGGGCTGATGCCCTGCTCCACGGCGAAGTGCCGGATCCGCTTGGCAGCGTCCTCGGGGATGAACAGATTGAGTCGGACGGTGGGCACGTCGAAGAGCCGGGGGCGCCCGCCCCTGCCATGGACCTGGGGTCCGGGCGCGGGTTGAGGGTCGGTGAAGGGCGTTGCGTCCTCCTTCACCAGATCCTGGGATGCCTTTTTGCGGGGGGTGCTCATGCCGGACCTCGGCGGAGAGTTTACCCCATTTTTGGGTTAAAAACCATTTTAGCGGGTCAACCTGACCTCGTCGCCACGCACCTGCGAGCCCGGTTTGATGTTGAATTAAATAAAAAAATAATATTGAAATTAAACAAATAGCAAATGTTTTCTGACGTAAACCCATTGACGTCGAGCATAAAAAACAAATAATTAATATTGATTTTGGAGGAACCGATGCCTTTGTTTAGGAAATCAACTCAATTGAGCCTCCTCGCCCGTGCTGTCGCCTTGGGCGCCCTGGCTTTCGCGATCGGCGGCCTCCAGGGGTGCGGCGGTGGCGGCGGAGGGTCCAGCAGCGGCGCCCCGGCCGCCCCCCCCGCAGCCGCCCTCGCAGGTGCCTGGACCGGTACCGATCCGGATAGCAATACCCTGCTCTATGCGTTGGTTCTGCCCAACACGGGGCAGGTCCGATTTGGCACCAGCACCAATTCGTCGGAGGGTTCCGGGACTTTCACTTTAAGCGGCACCACCCTTGGCGGCACGCTCACCGGCTACCCGTCGTCTGAAGATGCTGCCACAGGCGACACGCCAACTACTGGCACTGTCACTGGAACCGCTTCCGCAGCTGCCATCAACGCAACGCTTGCGAGCGGCAGCACGCCAGCCGAGCCCCTACCTGTCTTGACCCCTGACGCCGCCGCCAACATTCCAGTGCAGCTCTCCGCTTTGGCGGGGAACTACACGCAAACCGGCCCCAGCGGCACGACCGTCCAGGTGTCAGTGCCCAATGGCGCGACCACGGCCACCTTGACGGGCACGGTTCCCGGTGTCGGAACCATGGCCGGCTCCTTGGTCCAGGTGGCGCCCAACCTCAATGCCTTCAAGGTAACCTTCACCTTGACCCCGAGTTCAGGCGGAACTGCGCTTCCGACCTTCACGGGCGTGGTCTACCTCCGCCCCGGCGCGACCACCACCACCGCCGTCCTGTTGGCCGACAACGGCCAGATCGGAGGTTCGGGCATTTTCACCCTCCAGCAGACGACCTCCACCCTCGCCGGCGCCTGGACCGGGACTACCAGGCTCGGCGCTGCCACCGTGTATTCCCTGGTCCTGCCTTCGGGGGCGATCAATGTCTGCACCAGCGACGATATCCCGGAGGTGCTGTCCGGAACCCTCGCGCTGTCCGGCACCAACCTTTCCGGCACGCTCACCACGTACCCGGCGCTCACCACGCTTCCAACGCCCACGCCGGCACAGGGCACCCTTGCCGGATCCGCGTTCCCAGCCGCCATCAACATGACGCTCACCATCAATGGGCTGACGACCCCATTCCCCAGCTCGACTCCGGATGCTATGGCCAATGTGCCGATCCAGCTCTCCGCTTTGGAGGGGAACTATGCGCAGACTGGCTCCTCAGGCGTCACCTTCCAGGTCACGGTGCCGGCCGGCTCGACCACGGCCAATCTCAACGGCACCATTCCCGGTGTGGGCACCTTTAGCGGCTTCGCGACCCAGGCGGCGCCGAACCTCAATGCCTTCAGCGTGGTCTACACGATCACCCTGGCCTCGGGCACGCTGCCGAACCCGACCTACACGGGCGTGGCCTACCTCCGCCCCGGTTCGCCCACCACCGCCATCCTCATGACCAACAACACCCAGACTGGCATCGGGGGCACCTTCAACCAGACCCCTTGAGATCCCAACGCACCCGCCCGCCCCGGCTGCGGTCCCGCCAGGCGGCCTCCAGCGCCGCGGCGTCGTCCGGGGGCAGGCGGAAACGCAGGCTGGCCCCGGACGAGCCGAAGTCCTGGCCCAGGATCTCGGCCTCGGGAAAGGCGCCCAGGACGGCGAAGGGCAGGTGCGCCAGCTCCGCGGGCACGTCCAGGGAACCCTGGCGCCAGACCCGCACCACCGACAGCAGCCCCTGGGCCCGGGCCTCGGCCACGGCGCCCTGGACCCCTTCGGTGTAGGCCCGCACCAGCCCGCCGGTGCCAAGTTTCGTGCCGCCGAACCAGCGGATGCACACCGCCAGCACCTGCACCAGGTCTTCCCCTTCCAGCACCCGCAGCATGGGCGCCCCGGCGGTGCCGGAAGGCTCGCCGTCGTCGTCCGCCCCGAAGGCTGAGGGGGCTTCGCGCCAGGCGGAGCAATGGTGGCTGGCGTCGAAGTCCCGCTTGCGCAGGCGGGCCAGGATCGCCGCCCGCTCATCGGCTCCGGCCGCGGGATGCAGCTCAGTCAGAAAGACCGAGGCCTTCTCCCGGAACCGGAACGCGCATGGGGCGGTGAGGCACTGCATGGACCGATGTTACTTGATCCCAAGGTCCTTGAGGATCTTGGGATCCCTTTCGTCCTGGGCCAGGATCACGTGGCAGGTGTCGCAGTCGGCCTTGATGCTGCGGCCGTCCTTGGTGGTGTGGCTGCCGTCGTGGCAGCGGAAGCAGCCGCCGCCGTCCTGGTGCCCGATGTGGTTGGGGTGGGTGCCCCAGGTGAGCTTCATCTCCGGGGAGACGTTGCGCAGGTAGGCATCCTTCAGGGCGTTGCCGGCGGCGTCCACCAGGTCCCGCTTCTTGCTGAACACTTCGGGATAGGCGGACTGGTAATAGGCGGCCACGGCCTGGGGGATCTGCACGGCGGCAGCGTCCTGGCTGGGGTAGTCGGCCTTCAGGATGGCCACGGCCTGCTTCTTGGCGAAGGGCAGTTCACGGCTGTAGCGGCCGTCGTTGATGAGCCGGTCCACGGCGATGTCGGGCATCTCGAAGGCGTGGGTGGGTCGGTTGTGGCAGTCCACGCAGTCCATCTGGCGCGCTTCCATGTTCTCGGATCCGGGCGCGGGCTTGACGTCGGCGGAGACGAAGTCCACCATCTGGCCCTTGTCGTCGCGGTAGGTGACCTGGCGGATGGTCTGGCGCTGGGGGTCGCCGGCCACGTAGGTGATGCGCGACTTGGCGTCCAGGTGGCGGCCGTGGATGCCGGTGCTGGCGGCGCCGGTCATGCCGCCGATCTTCAGCATGAGCACGGTGGTGGAAGGGGTGCTCTCGGCGTCCTCGCCGTAGTGGGTGCGCACCAGGATCTTGTCGCCGCTGAACTTCTGCGGCCAGTGGCATTCCTCGCAGGTCTCCCGGGCCGGGCGCAGGCTCACCACCGGGCTGGGGATGGGCCGGGAGTAGTTGTTGAACACCACCCCGAACACCTGGCGCACGCCGGCCAGCTTGGCCCGCATGAAGGACTCGGTGCCGGGGCCGATGTGGCACTGGGCGCAGCCCACCCGGGAGTGGGGCGAATCCGTGAAGGCGCGGTACTCGGTGACCATGGGGGTGTGGCAGGTGAGCCCGCAGAACCGGCTGGAGTCCATGTAGCCCACCCCGCGCACGGTGGCGGTGCCCATGAGCACGATGTTCACCAGGGTGGCCGCGGCCACGAACCACAGGACCTTGCGGATGTGCGGAGCGGACAGGTCGACCTTCGGGGACTCCTTGGGCAGCTTCCCTTCCTTCTGGAGCTTGTGCCGCCGGAGCAGGATGCCGGCGGGGATCAGGAGCAGGCCCACGATGAAGATCATGGGCAGCACCATGAACAGCACGATCCCCACATAGGGGTGCACCGTGTGCGGCTGGGCCAGTTCCAGGAACCAGGACCACACCTGGGTGAACCCGGCGCCCGTGGTGAGGATGATCCCCAGGATGGTGATCCAGTTGTCGCTGGCGAAGAAGGCCAGCCTCCCGAGGTTCCTCGACTTTTCCGACCAACCCATACCTTCGTCTCCTAGCTGGACATAAGCACTAGATGATAAACGCAAACCGGCCCCGGTGAAGCCCGGCGGGCGACAAAAAAAGACTAAGTGGTATTTTTTCTCCCCCGCGGGCGGGAAAGGTCAGACCTGCTCGATTATTTCCCTGGGGGCGCCCAGCTTGCGCAGGCTGCGGAGGAGCCGTCCCCGGTAGCGCGCCGGGAGGTCAGGGTCCGGCGACCACCGGGCCCGGTCCCAGTCCAGGGTCAGAAGGTCCCCGGCGGGGTCCACCAGGACATTGGTGGCGTTCAGGTCCGGGGCCCAGAGACCCCAGGCGCACAGGGCCTCCAGCAGGACGCGCAGCCGGGGCAGGACCTCGGGCCGGTCCCAGGCCCGGGGCCAGGGCAGGCCCTGGGCGAACCGGGTCAGGAACACCCCTTCGCAGCCCCAGAGCCGGGGCCGCCAGGCCCAGCCCAGCGGCTCCACCGTGGGCAGGCCGGCCGCCCACAAGGCCCGGTGAACCTGGGATTCCTGGGCAAACCGTGCGCGGTCCCAGTAGATTCCGGCATTGACGTGCCGGACCAGGCCGCCGCGCCGGTACGGCCGCAGCACCACGTCCCCGGCCCGCAGCACCCCGCCCCGTCCGAAGGCCTGGCCCAGCCCGGCGGCCGCCGGGGACAAATCGAGTCCCGGCACCGCCTCCAGGGTCCAGAGGCCGGGGAGGCCGGGGAGGGGAACCTGGATGCGGCGTTCAGGCGCCGGGGCAGGGGCGCGGGGGGGGTAGGGCCAGTGGGAGGGCAGGGGAGGGACTTTTAACTTCTTTTCATCCATTTTTTATCCCCGTCCCGGCTGGTCTGTCGTCATTTATCATGATAAACGACGACAGAGTTGTCATTTATCATGATTCCACCCCCGTCCACACCCCCCGCCGGGTTGGCTGCTCCAAGGCCTGGGCCAGCCGACCCAGGTAATCCTCCCGGCTCACCACCCGCGCCCCCAGGTCCGTCAGGTTGGGATTGGGCAGCTGCCCGTCGATGAAATGGAAGCCCCAGGCCCAGGCGGTGCGGCACAGCTCCGCGAAGGCGGCCCGGGAGGCATAGCTCTCCAGGCTGAACATGCTCTCCCCGAAGAACGCCGCCCCCAGGCTGATCCCGTACAGCCCCCCCACCAGCCGGCCGTCCCGGAACGCCTCGAAGCTGTGGGCGTAGCCCTCCCGGTGCAGGGCCACGTAGCCCCGCTCCATCTCTGGGGTGATCCAGGTGCCGTCCTGGCCGGGACGGGGGATGCGCGAGCAGTGGCCGATCACCGCCTCGAAGCAGCTGTCCCGCTGCACCCGGAAGTCCAGCTGGCGCAGCGCCCGCTCGGTCCGGCGGGAGCACCGCTGCTCCCCCGGGAGGATGATGGCCCGCTCGGGGGGGGACCACCACAGGATGGGGGATTCCTCGTCGTACCACGGAAAGATCCCGCTGCGGTAGGCCCGCAGCAGCCGGGCCGGGGAGAGGTCCCCGCCCACCGCCAGCAGGCCGTCCGGCTCCGCCTTCCGGGGATCGGGAAAGACCGGGCGGGGGCTGAGCCGGAAGATCGGCATCGGGTCAGTCGGGAATGGGGGTGATCTGGATCCCCTGGTAGTAGTGCTTCAGGATGCCATCGAAGCTGGCGCCTTCCAGGGCCAGGCCGTAGGCTCCGGTCTGGTCCATGCCCACCCCGTGGCCCCAGCCCCGGCCATAGATGATCCAGCGGCGCTCGGGGGGATGGCCCAGGGTGATGAACCGGAACACGTTGTCCTTGAGCCCCAGCAGGTTGCGGATGCGCATGCCGGAGAAGCGGTGGCGCCGGCCGCGGTCGTCCACCACCACCAGTTCCAGGGCCCGGCCCTGGTCGTTGTAGCTCACCTGGAGATTGCGCAGGCCTTGGATGCCGGCCCGGGTGCGCAGGCTCTCCAGCAGGTCCGCCTCCCTCAGCTCCACCTTCCAGTGGGACAGGGAGTTGTAGCGGTCCAGGGAGGCGCCGTCGGGATCCATGCGCCGCACCAGCACCGGCGAGCCGGCCGGGTCCGGCAGCCACTTCACCCGGTCCCCCACCTGGATGCGGCTGCTGCCCACCAGGCGCAGGGACCCGCCCGGGGCCTCCTCCGCCAGCAGGTAGGAGGCGGTCAGCCGCAGCGGGCCGGGACCGGCGTTCTTCACCCGCACCTCGCCGTCCCGGAGCAGGGTGCCCTCCTGGAAGTCCATGGGCTCCAGCTCCTGCCAAAGCCGGCCCAGCACCTGGAGGCCCTGGGCCAGGGTGGGGGCGGGATTGCGCCAGGCGGCCGGGGGCACCAGCCCGCGCCGGGTCAGGAACGAGGCCAGCGGCTGGTCAGGGGCCGGGGGCAGCGCGTCGCCCAGCAGGTAGGCGGCGTCCTGGGGCCGCTCCATGCCTTCCACCACGTCCTGGAAACCCAGGCTGCGGGCCATCCAGAGGTACAACTGGGGCCCGGTCCCGGCCGGCGTGGCGGGGCTGGGCAGGTCCAGGCGCCTGGCCAGAGCCTCCAGCACCGGGCGCAGGTCCGGCACCCGCATGGGCTGGTTCATGCGCGCGCTGTCCAGGTAGCCGTCGGGCAGCAGGCCGCAGCCGGCCAGCCGCAGGATCTCCCAGCTGAGCCAGGAATCGCCCCGGTCGCTGAGCTCGCCCTTGAACTCCAGGGTCTGGGGGGTGTCGGCGTAGCTGCTCACCCCGCGCAGGTACGGGGTGGCGTTGCCGAACACGAAGCTGTTGTCGATGGTGGCACCCCCGGCATTGGCCATGAACAGCGCCTGGATGGGGTGGCCGCCATAGGTGGCGATCAGGCCGGCGGTGTCGGCCACGGCCTGGTCGGTGAGGGCCTGTTCGCCGTCGCGGCCGCCATACACCTGGTCCGCCACCGTATCCACCAGGTCGAAGCCCTGCTTGGCCCGCTTGCCCCGGTTCACGTAGGCGTAGGTGCGCGCGGCCACCGCCTGGGCCTTGAGCGCCTCCAGCGCCGGGAACTGCCAGGCGCCCATCTCCTTGGGCACCACCCCGCGCAGGTAGGTTTCCAGGTCCAGGGTGTTGACCACGGTGAGCCGGCCCTGGGCGTTGGGGAAGATCTCCATGAGGCCCCGGTAGCGGCCCTTGCCGGCCAGGGTGGTCAGTTCCCGGGCCGGCACCAGGCGCACCCCGCCGTTGGGCAGGGGCCGGCGCTCATAGCGCTCGGTGACCGCGTAGAGCGCCCGGCCGTTCATGGGCCGGCCCTTGCGCTTTTCGGTGGAGACCCACAGCTCCTGGTAGCCCAGGGCGCCCAGCCGGTCCAGCAGCGGTTCGGCCTCGCTGGAGCCGGGGTAGTGGCCGGTGAGCACCCGCCAGGTGCCGCCGTCGGGCACCGCCACCTTTTCCGGATGCTCCCCGAGGGCCTGCAGTTTCTGCACCAGGGTGTCCGCCTCCTTCAGCGGCACCGGCGGGCCCACCTGCACCCGGTACTCGTCGGTGGGATCCGCTTCGCCTTTGCTGTCCCACCAGATGCGCAGCTTCTCGCCATCCTTGAGCAGCATCAATGGCTGGCCGTCCGTGGACTGCACCTCGCCGCCCCCTTCCAGGCTCACGATCCATTCCAGGGCCTGGGTGTCCAGGCCCACCCGGATCGGCGGGGGGGCGCCGGCGGCGAAGGCCGAGGCCAAGAAGGGGGCGGCCAGGAGGATGAGGGCTGGGATCGGTTGCATTGTTTCATCCTAACGCCAGTGGCCAGCGGAACCTTGCGGGGAACGGAATTGTATTTATTATTTATTAAACACCGAGTGGAGACCCACGTTCCCGAAGGCGCCGTATCCGCGCCCATCCCCCTGACCTCCCCCTTCGGGACCGCCATCAGCGGCCGGCCCTTTGCCCTGGCTCAGTAGCCCAGGTCGTGCACGTCCATGACGGCGCGCCCGGAAGGGTCCACCATGTTCTGGAACGCCGCGTCCCACTTCAGCGCCGTCTCCGTGCTGCAGGCCACGCTGCGCTCGAACGGCACGCAGTTGATGGCGGTGGCCTGGGGGAAGTGGGTCTCGAACAGCTGGCGGTAGAAGTAGGCTTCCTTGGTCTCTGGGGTCTTCACCGGGAACCGCTCGGAGGCGCCGCGCATCATTCCGTCGCTGATCTCCCGCTCGGCGGTGGCCTTCAGGGCGTTGATCCAGCTGTAGCCGACCCCGTCCGAGAACTGCTCCTTCTGCCGCCACAGGATCTCGTCCGGGATGTAGCCGCGGAACGCGTCGCGCAGCATGAACTTCTCGATGGGCCTGGGGTGGGCGGCGTTGCGGGGCAGCTTCAGGGACGGGTCCAGGTTCATGGCCACGTCCAGGAACTCCCGGTCCAGGAACGGCACCCGGGCTTCCACGCTCCAGGCTGCGGAGCTCTTGTTGGCGCGCAGGCAGTCGTAGAGGTGCAGCTTGTCCAGCTTGCGCACGGTCTCGTCGTGCAGCTCATGGCCGTCCGGGGCCTTGTGGAAGTAGAGGTAGCCGCCGAAGATCTCGTCCGCCCCTTCGCCGGAGAGCACCATCTTGATGCCCATGGAGTGGATCTTCCGCATCAGCAGATACATGGGGGTCGAAGCCCGGATCGTGGTGACGTCGAAGCTCTCCAGGTGGTAGATCACGTCCGACAGGGCGTCCAGGCCCTCCTGGACGGTGAAGTGGATCTCGTGGTGGATGGCGCCGATGTGGGCGGCCACCTTGCGCGCCGGGGCCAGGTCCGGGGCGTCCTTGAGCCCCACCGCGAAGCTGTGGATCTGCGGCCACCAGGCCGGGGACTGGTCCTCCTCCTCCACCCGCTTCTCCCGGAACCGTGCGGCGATGGCGGCGATCACGGAGGAATCCACCCCGCCCGAGATCAGCAGGCCGTAGGGCACGTCGCACATGAGCTGGCGGTGCACCGCGTCCTCCAGGGCCTTGCGCAGCTTGGCCGGATCGTAGGGCTGGCTGGGGTAGAACCCGGGCTCCGCCCAGTTGGGCTTGTAGTAGCGCTGGAAGCCCTTCTCGCTCTCGTGGCCCAGGTAGTAGCAGCCCGGAGGGAACTCCATGATGCGTTCGCAGTGGCCCACCAGGGCCTTCATCTCCGAGGCGGCGTACAGGTTCTCCTGGCGGTCCCAGCCCACGTAGAGCGGCACCACCCCCATGGGGTCCCGGGCGATCATGTAGGTGCTGTTGCGGGGATCGTAGAGCACGAACGCGAAGATCCCGTTCATGCGGTTCAGCCACTCCTCGGGGGAGCCCTCGTCGTAGAGGTAGAGGATCACTTCGCAGTCGGAGAAGGTCTGGAAGTCGTGGGCCCGGCCCAGGCCCGCGCGCAGGGCCTTGTGGTTGTAGATCTCGCCGTTCACGGTCAGGGCGTTGCCGTTGACCGTGTCCAGCAGCGGCTGGGCGCCGTGCTCCACGTCGACGATGGACAGCCGCTCGTGGGCCAGGATCGCATTACCGTCGCTGAAGATCCCGCTCCAGTCCGGACCGCGGTGGCGCAGCGTCTTGGCCATGACCAGTGCCTGCTTGCGAAGTTCGTCGGGATTGGAGCGGGCGGGGTCGATGCCCAGGATTGCCAGGATGCCGCACATGTGTTGGACCCTCCATCATCGTGAATCCGGCCGCGTGGCCGGGTGGTGCGGGACCGCTACAGGCGGTCCCAGTGGCTCGGTTCGTACGGGTGCGGGACGGCGCCGTCCGGGCCCTGGACCGGGGCAGGGTCGCGCACGGCGCCCACGCGGGTGTAGCCGTCCTCCATCCAGCCGCCCAGGGGCAGGTTGCCGTCGGCGGCGCGGGCGTCGTTGAGGGTGCACAGGCCAGCGTCGCTCTCCCGCTGGAAGCGCGCGATCCACTCCCGGTTCTCGGTGTGGAGGTCGGCGGCGGGCAGGTGCGGGGCGCCGTTGGCATAGGCCATGGCCTGGTCGAAGCTGTCCACCGTGGCCAGGTTCACCGTGGGCCCGTACAGCTCGGTCTGGTACAGCCGCATGTCCGGGGTGACCCCATCCCAGACGCACGGCTGCATGTAGAAGCCCTTGTTGATGAACCCGCGCACCCGGTCACCGCGGTTCTCCTCGGTCCACCGGGCGCCGCCGCACAGCAGCCGGGCGCCGTCCTCCAGGCCCGCGGTCCAGTGCTCCTCGAAGGCCTTGGCGCAGCGGGCGCCGACCATGGGGCCGTAGAAGACCTCCGGATCGGTGACCGGGTTGCCCACCGTCAGGGCCTCCACCGCGGGCAGGAACTTCGCCTTGAAGGCCTCGGCCACGTCCTGGTGCAGGATCAGGTTGGCCAGGGCGGCGCGGCACTGGCCGGCGCCGCCGAAGGCGCCGCGCAGGGCGCTGGCCGCCGCCCGGTCCAGGTCGCAGTCGGGCATGACGATCATCGCGTTCCGGCCGCCCAGGTCCAGGCAGGGGACCATCAGGTTGCGCCCGGCCATTTCGCCGATGGCCCGGCCCGCGGCCGTGGACCCGGTGAAGCAGACCTTCTGGTAGAAGCCCTTGTCGATTCCCGCCACGAAGAATTTGCCGCAGCCGGTGCGGCCCTTGCCGTTCACCACGTTCACCGCGCCCGGCGCCAGGCCGGCGTCCATCATGCAGCGGATCAGCAGGTAGGCCGTGGTGGGAGCGTTCACCGAGGGCTTCCAGACCACGGTGTTGCCGTGCAGCAGGGCGGGGATGATCCGCCCGCAGGGCGCGGCCAGGGGCGAGTTGTTGCCGGTCAGCACCGCGCAGACCCCCAGCGGGCGCCGGCGGCCGCCGGTGCCGGGCTCCTGGAGGGTGAGCCCCACCCCGTGGAAGAACCGGAAGAGATCGATGGCCTCCTGCACTTCGGCCAGGGCTTCCCGGGGCGGCTTGCCCACTTCCCGGGTGATCACCGCGGCCACCTTCTCCTTGTGCTTGGCCAGGACCGCCCCGATCCGGCCGAGCACCTCGCCCCGGGCGGCCGTGGTCAGGGCGCTCCAGGCCGGGAGGGCGTGGGCGGCCGCCTTGGCGGCTTTTTCCACGTCCCGCTCCCCGCACTCGGGGAAGATTCCCACCGCATCCCGGCTGTCCACCGCGGATTTGGCATCGAAGGAGGGCAGATCGCCCTCCACCTCCTTCCCGGCAATCCAGTTGAAGCCGATCACGGTCTTGCCATGGTGGGCTACCGCGGGGGAATTCATCTTGAGATGCATCAAGCCTCCGGGATTGGAAATATCAGCATATCCCGTGGATGGCGGTTTGCCACCGGATCATTGCCGGGGGCCGCAAATGCTATGAAGGATCCTTGGAATTGCGGGGGAAAGGGGTGAGACTGGGTCGCTCAGGAGGCAGGCGTGCGCACCTTCGATCTGATCGTCATCGGCGCGGGCATCGGGGGCGGCTCCCTGGTCTACAACCTGCTCAGGCAAGGCTTCACCGGATCGATCCTGGTGCTGGACCGGGGCGGGAATATCGCCTCGGGCGCCTCCGCCTACTCGGCCGGCGGCTTCCGCAACCTCTGGACCACCGCCATCAACCAGCGGCTCTGCAGCCGCAGCATCCAGATCCTGGGCCGGTTCAAGGAGGAGATGGGCGTGGCCATCGGCTTCCAGCAGACCGGCTACCTGTTCACCTACTACGAGGCGGCCTGGAAGCAGATGCCCAAGGTGGCCGAGGTCTGGCGGGCCAACGGGGTGAACTTCGACCTGCAGACCCCCGCCGAGGTGGAGGCCCGGATCCCCGGGCTGCGCTGCAGCCTCGCCGAGGTGGACCCGGAGGTGCGCGAGTACCTCGGGCTGGAGGACATCAAGGGCGGCGTGTTCGGCCGCGACTGCGGCAGCTTCGACCCCAGCCAGGCGGCGGTGGCCTACTTCGAGCGGGCCATGAACGATTTCTCGGCCCGGCCGGTGCTGAAGCTGAACACCGAGGTGGAGGCCGTCACCTTCGACGCCGCCGGGCGCGCCACCGGCGTCCAGCTCCGGTGCGCCGGGGCGGAGGAGACGGTGCGGGCCGGCATCGTGGCCATCTGCACCGGCCCCTGGACCAACGAACTCCTGGACTGCTCAGGCTGCCCCCAGGAGGACCGCATGCCCATCGCCGCCCAGAAGCGGATGCTGTTCATCACCGACTTCCCGGACCAGGACCCGCGCTGGCAGACCATCCCCCTCACCATCATCGACCATGGCATCCACTTCAAGTACGAAAGCGGCAGCCTGATGATCGGCAAGGCCCGACAAGAAGGTCCCCACAACCTGGACACCACGTTCGAGCCCGACTACTACGTGGACGAGGTCAACCTGGTCATGCAGGAGCGCATGCCAGCAACCGCCACCTGCAAGCTCAAGCGCGGCTGGGCCCACCTCTACGACACCAACATCGCCGACCACAATGCCATCCTGGGCTGGCACGGCAACCACCCCAACCTGCTGCTGCAGGTGGGCTACAGCGGCCACGGGGCCATGGAGAGCCCGGCCGTGGGCGAATGCCTGGCCGAGCTGATCCTCACCGGACGCTACCAGACCGTCGACTGCGCCCCGCTGCGCTGGAGCCGGTTCCGGGAGGGGGACCTGGTGCGCGAGACCATCGTCATCTAGATTCCGATGGCTCTACGGTAGGATAGAAGTTCCAGCCGGAGCGCCCATTGTTCAGCCATACCTCCATACCCACCGTCCTCATCTCCTTCGTGGCCTTGCTGTTTTCCCTCAGCGTCCACGAAGCCTCCCATGCCACAGCGGCCTACCTGCTGGATGACGACACCGCGGCGCGCATGGGGCGCATGACCCTGAACCCCCTGGCGCACATCGATCCCATCGGCACCGTGCTGTTTCCCCTCCTGGGCCTCCTGTTCGGGGGTTTCTTCATCGGCTGGGCCAAGCCGGTGATGTTCAACCCGGCCCGGCTCACCCGGCGGTTCCAGATGAAGATCTCCTCCGCCATGATCGCCCTGGCCGGCCCGCTCTCCAACATCATCCTGGCGATCCTGTTCATGGCCGGCACCACCCTGGCCGTGCGGCTGATGGCGCCCAACATGCAGCACCGGGTGGACCTCTACCTGGCGGCCTTCTCCGGACCGGACACCCTCATGTCCATGGGCCTGGACACCGGGCAGGTGGTGCTCCTGGGCATGGGCGGGGCGCTGGTGCGCCTGAACATGCTGCTGGCCGCCTTCAACCTCATCCCCCTGGGGCCCCTGGACGGCGCCGGGGTCCTGGGCGGCTTCCTGCCCGACCGTCTGCAGTACCGCTACAACAACTTCCGCTACAACCGGTTCTGGTTCATCGGCCTCATGCTGCTTATGTACATCGGTGTGCTCCGCTGGCTGCTGCTGCCCACCTTCCTGCTCATGCAGGCCGTGCTGAACCCCATCGCCCGCATCATCCTGGGAGCCTGAACGACATGGAAGAAAAATTCGAAATGAACGGCGAGGACCTGGTCCAGGAATCCGCCACCTTCCTGGAAGCCTCGCGCCGCAGCCAGGCCATCTGGGAAGACCTGCCCAAACACCCGGAGAAGTACCGGGTGCTCACCGGCGACCGCCCCACCGGTCCGCTGCACATCGGCCACCTGTTCGGCACCCTGGCCAACCGGGTGCGCATCCAGGACCTGGGCGCCACCACCTTCATCGTCNNCCGGACAACGGCCGCACCTTCTTCTTCAGCCACAGCCACATCCCCGAGCTGAACCAACTCCTGCTGCCGTTCATGTCCCTGGTCACCACCGCTGAGCTGGACCGCAACCCCACCGTCAAGGAGGAGATCAAGGCCGCCGGCCTGCGCCAGGTGAACGCCCTGATGTACACCTACCCCATCCACCAGGCCGCCGACATCCTGTTCTGCAAGGGCAACGTGGTCCCCGTGGGCCGGGACCAGCTGCCCCACCTGGAGCTCACCCGCAAGATCGCCCGGCGTTTCGACGACCGGTACGCCCCCGAGGCCCCCATCTTCCCGGTGCCCGACGCCCTGCTCAGCGACCTGCCCATGGTTCTGGGCAGCGACGGCCAGAAGATGAGCAAGAGCCGCAACAACGCCATCATGCTGAAGATGACCACCGAAGAGACAGCCAAGGTGATCAAGGGCGCCAAGACCGACCCGGAGCGCAACATCACCTACGACCCCCAGAACCGTCCCGAAGTGGCCAACCTCCTGCGCCTCATCAGCATCTGCACCGCCGAGCCGCCCGAAGCCATCGCCGCCCGCATCGGCGCCGGCGGCGGCGGCAAGCTCAAGGCCGAGCTCACCGAGGCCCTCAACGCCCACCTGGCCCCCATGCGCGAGCGCCGCCGCCATTTCGCCCAGGACCCCGCCTACATCACCGAAGTCCTCCGCCGCGGCGTCGACCGCGCCCGGGAGGAGGGCATCCGGACCCTCAAGGAAGTGCGCAAGGCCATGAACATGGACCACGGGCTGGATTGAACCCCCTTGCGCTCCTCAACTTTCGGCTTGACCCTAGCAACCATGAGGGTAGACTAGAACCTTCCGAGTCGGTCCCTTAGCTCAGCTGGTTAGAGCATCTGACTCTTAATCAGAGGGTCCAGGGGTCGAGTCCCTGAGGGACCACCAGAAAACACAGGG
>PLUC01000224.1:11024-13449 GCA_003165415.1 Holophagaceae bacterium | reverse complement strand
TCAGCCCCTCCGCATCGCATTCCTGTCGAAGCGCGTTGAGCTTCTCCATCCCGCGGGCCGGGAGACCATGGATTTTCTTGGCTGCCTTGTAGGGGCACTACCAACAAACGTGATACCAGGGGCCATCTGTGGGGACAGCGCCGAGTCGAGTTCCTGAATGCCTTTTCCGAAGGACCGTTCCCGTTCCAGGTTGGCGAGGATGCGCCGAAGCGTAGCCTCGAAGGCAGTGATCTACTCTAGATAAGCTACCTACTTGGCTAACGGCCGGGCAACAGACTTAGCCCAGCCGGCGACAATACGCGGGCCGGCCCCGCAACCCCCTCGAAGTGGAGGACCTCCTCCGCTATCTGATCCGGCGCATCCTCTTGGATGTAGTGCTTGGCACCGGCCAATACTCGAGTGGTCGAGCGGGGAAAGTACCGCTCGAAACGGTGGAGCTCGGCCTGTGTGAACCCGGTGTCCAGATCGCCCCACAATATCAGCACCCTCCTGTCCCGCAGGCGGCCGAGCCCAGCTTCCACCTCCGCTAGGTACTCTCGGCTCCGGAGTATTTCCTTAGGAAACAGCGCCATCGGGTGGCGAGACTGTGGGGTATCCGAAGGATGTGAACGCGCCGATGGAGGGGGTGGTGCGCCCAAGCTGGCGGCCACTGGTGGTCGAGACCGAGGGTGATCCGCCGACCCTCAACCAGGCTGCCTATGAGGTCTGTACGATTCGTGCGCTGCGGGACCAGCTGCGGTGCCGGGAGATCTGGGTGGTGGGGAGCCGCCGTTACCGCAATCCCGAGGAGGACCTGCCCCAGGACTTTGAGGAAAAGAGAACTGCGTACTACGAGGAGCTGGGCATTCCATTGGATGCCAAGGCCTACTTGGCTTCGATCAAGGCGGAGATGACCCAAGGGCTAAAGGCGCTGGATGATGGGATGCTCACCAACCCCGGCGTGAGGATCCTCCCCAAGCGCAAAGGCTGGATCGAAGTGTCCCCCTTCGAGGCCCTGCCTGACCCCGAGAACCTCGCCCTTCTCAAGGAGGAGATCGTCCGGCGCTGGCCCATGACGAGCCTCCTGGATGTTCTGAAGGAGGCGGATCACCGCCTGCGCTTCACCCGCTTCTTCCGCAGCCCCACCCCCCGGGAGCGCATGGATCCGGGCACCCTTCGGCGGAGACTTCTGCTCGGCCTCTACGGGATAGGCACCAACGCGGGCCTTACGCGGATCACGTTCGGGGGAAGCGGGGAAAGTTTCCGGGACCTGCTCTACGTCCGGCGGCGCTATGTCTCCATGGAGGCCATGCGCCAGGCCATCGTCGAAGTGGCGAACGCAACGCTCGCCGTGCGCCTGCCCCACGTGTGGGGAGAGGCGACCACAACCTGCGCCTCGGATTCTAAGCAGTTCGGGGCCTGGGACCAGAACCTGCTCACTGAATGGCACATGCGCTACGGCGGGCGCGGTGTGATGGTGTACTGGCACGTCGAAAAGAAGTCCGTCTGCATCTACTCCCAGTTCAAGCGGGTGTCATCTTCCGAGGCCGCATCCATGATTGAGGGCGTGCTGCGCCATTGCACGGACATGGATGTGGGCCGGCACTTCGTGGACAGCCACGGCCAGAGCGTCGTGGCCTTCGCGTTCTGTCGGCTCCTCGGTTTCGAGCTGATGCCCAGGTTCAAAGCCATCGGAGCGCAGAAACTCTACCGGCCCGAAGCCGGGCAGACCTATCCCAACCTGGCGCTGGTGATGGCTTCGCGGGCCATCGATTGGGAGTTGATAGAGCAGCAGCTCGACACGATGGTGAAGCACGCGGTGGCGATGAAGCGGGGGATGGCCGACGCGGAGAGCCTGCTGCGGCGCTTCACGCGGGGCAACATCCAGCACCCGGCGTACAAGGCGCTCACGGAACTTGGCAAGGCCATCAAGACGATCTTCCTCTGCCGCTACCTGGCCTCGGAGGACCTGCGCAGGGAGGTGAACGAGGGCTTGAATGTCGTGGAGAGTTGGAACGCTGCCAATGACCTGATTCTCTTCGGCCGGAAGGGAGAACTGGCCACCAATCGCCGGGAGGACCAGGAGATGGGCCTCCTGTGCCTGCATCTGATCCAGGCCAGCCTCGTCTATATCAACACGATCATGATCCAAGAGGTCCTGGAAGATCCCGGGCTGCTTGGCCGAATGGCACCCCGGGATCTGGCGGCCCTGAGCCCGCTCCTAACGGCGCATGTAACACCCTTCGTGCGCTTCGACCTGGATCTGGAGACCCGGCTCCCCCTCAAACTTGCGATATCAAGTGCATAAATTTACCAAGTGCATTTCTCCTAAAACAGTCGTTTTTGACATGCCTCCCACAGATGGCCCCTGGTATCACGTTTGTTGGTAGTGCCCCAATAACCCGTGCAAAAAAAATGAAATCCAGCGATTCATGCGCCGGTAGAA
>PLUC01000224.1:0-11016 GCA_003165415.1 Holophagaceae bacterium | reverse complement strand
CGGACGAAAAGTCCAAACTGCAGCCCCCACGTGATGGCCAGGCAAAGCCTGGCCATCACGTGGGGCCTACTCCTCCGGCTCGTCGTACTGCGCGTTGTGCCAGACGTTCTGGACGTCGTCGTTGTCTTCCAGCAGGTCGATGAGCTTGAGGAACGACTTCAGCTTGTCCCCGGCCATCACCACCTTGGTGCTGGCGGTGCGGACGATGCCGGCCTGGATGACCGGAAGCTTCGCGGCGTCCACGGCATCCTTGACGGCCTGGTAGTTGTTGGGATCCATGGTGATCACCCAGGCGCCGTCCTCGTCCTGCACGTCGTCGGCGCCGGCTTCCAGGGCCACTTCCATGACCTTGTCCTCGGACACTTCCGGATCCACCACGATCTGGCCCTGCTTGAGGAACATGTAGGCGACGGAGTTGGAGGCGCCCAGTTCGTTGCCGAACTTGGTGAAGAAGCTGCGGATCTCCGGCGTGGTGCGGTTCTTGTTGTCGGTGAGGGCCTCCACGATGATGGCGGCGCCGCCGGGGCCGTAGCCTTCGTAGAGCACTTCCTCGTAGGAGACCCCTTCCAGCTCGCCGGTGCCCTTCTTGATGGCGCGCTCCCAATTCTCCTTGGGCATGTTGCTGGACTTGGCCAGATCCACCGCCAGCCGGAGCCGGGCGTTCGCGGCCACGTCGCCGCCGCCCAGGCGGGCCGCCACGGTGATCTCCTTGAGCACCCGGGTGAAGACCTTCCCGCGCTTGGCGTCCAGAGCGCCCTTCTTGTGCTTGATCGTTGACCATTTGCTGTGGCCGGACATGCGGAACTCCAAGAAATGAACTAAATATCAACCACGCAAGGCACGTTTGGAAACCCTGGCGAACGGGGGAGGCTCCTGACGGAGCATCGGTCGCTCAATCATGAACTGGTACCACTGGTCCCCATAGACCTTCATCTTCATCGGCCGGTTGTTCTGCAGGTTGTTGCGGTTCACCAGCAGACGCTCATCATCCTTGCAGATCTTGAGGCCCTTGTTGAGCACCTCCACGGCTTTCTCCCGCTCCTTGAGCTCGTTCAGCACATAGGCATAGACCGCGTAGAGCAGGCTTTCCTTCTTGCCCGATTTCAGCGCGAGCTGGAAGGTCACCTTGGCCTGCTTCTTCTCGCCGCGCTTCCACTGGAGGATCCCCAGCATCGCCTTGGCGATATAGTGCTGGTAGCTGGCCGAACGGAGCAGGGGCTCCGCTTCGGTGTTCTTCTTGCGCAGGTACTGCACCACGCCGATCTGCCCGTCGATGGAGCCCTTCACCAGGAACTGCCACATATTGAACCGGTAGCCTTCCTTCATGATCGTGATGGCCTGATCGAACTGCTGCTTCTTCATGGCCTCCGAGGCGCGGTTGAAGATCCGCTCAAGCTGGCCCTGGACCCTGCGGCCCAGGTAGATGAACAGACCCAGCCCCGCCAGCAGGCCGAGGGGGAACGCAATGAAGACATTGATCTTCAACAGGGAGAGCAGCAGGCCCATGACGATGGCGGCGCCAAGGCCCGAAAGAAGATTCAGCACAGGAACTCCCGGGGTAGGCCGCCAAAAAGGGGCCGAACGCCTATCTTACCGGGACAATGGCCGGCAGGCCAGTTCAGAACTCAGAACGAACATGACTGAGGGGGGACCGCCCGGGAGCAAAGCACGCTCTTATGCCACGCATGCGTGGCATCCCCTCAGACTCTGAAGTCTAGCCCAGCACGCCGGTGCGGAGACGGGGAGCGCGCTTGCGGCGGACGGTGCGGCGCGGGGCCGGAGCGGGGGCTTCGGCGACCTTCCGGGGCCGGCCGGGGGAGCGCTTGGGCTTCTCCACGACCTTCTTGGCGGCCTTGGGGGCCTTCTTCACGGGCTTGGCCTTCTTCAGGGCCTCCTTGCGCACGATGGCGTTGGCCGCGCGTCCGGTAACCACCACGCGGCTGCCGTCCTTGAGCCGCTTCACCTTGCTTCCCGGCTTGCGGCCGCGCTTCACGGACATGAGCAGGGGTTCCGATTCAAGCAGTTCCCGCTCCAGCTTGGCCTGAAGCGCCATCATCTCGCCGTTGTCAGCCGCATGGTCGTGCATGCACAAATGCAGAAATCCGTGAATGACCAGGGTCTCCACTTCCCTGCGCCTGCTGACGCCAAGCTTCTTGGCCATCTTCTCGGCAACGGGGAGGCTCACCACCAGGTCCCCGAGATGCTGGAACGCCCCTTTTTCGGGGTTGGCGGGGAAGCTCAGGATATCTGTGGTCTGATTGATCCCGCGGTGTTCCCGGTTCAGCTTCCTCATGGCGCGGTCGTCGAGATAAGTGATGGAAATCCCTTCCGCCGCGGGCGCCAGCTTGGTTCTCAGTTTATTCAGCAGGTCGCCGAGGGAGCGCTCTCCAGGCCCCCTGAGTTTGCTTCGGCTGGACCAATCAATCTTAAAGGGTTTAGCGTTTTCGCTCATGCGGTCCTCGCTGGAAAAGAGTCATCCTGCTGCGTCTAGTATTTGAAGCAAAATTCTTTTTGTCAATACCAGCAATAGCGTTCCCATACTTCTTTTAAAAACAGGTCCCATTCTTTCAGGTTTGCCATAAACGATGAATCGATTTTGCCTTGGGGCAGCTGTCGAACTTGCTTCCCCAAGCCGGGGATTGCGCCGATTCTTTTTTCCCCGGCGGCCGATGCCGGGTATTTTGGACGGATGGAATCACCCCTGCCTGATTGGACCTTGGAACCCATCGCCCACTACCTCGATCTGCTGGATCGCTGGAGCCGGACCCATGCCCTCACCTCCCTGGAAAAAGAGCAGCGCCACGAAGAGCTGATCCTGGATTCCGCGGTTCTGCTGCCCTTTCTAGGGCCCCTTCCGGCCCGTTCCAGGGTGGTGGATTTCGGCACGGGCATGGGCATTCCCGCCGTGCTGATCGCCCTGGCCAGGCCGGATCTGGAGATCATCGCCCTGGATAAATCCAACAAGAAAATTTCATTCGTACGGCAGGCCGCTCTGGAATTGCGTCTGGCCAACCTGGTCCCGGTGGTGGGCCGGGCCGAGGCCATGGCCCCGCTGCGGGCCCATGCCGGGGTCGCCAAGGCGGTGGGGACCCTGGACCTGCTCGGCGGATGGTGGCGCCGGCACGGCCTGCCCGGGGCGTCCTTCTGGGCCCTGAAGGGCCCCCAGGGGCCCTGGGAGGCTCCCCAGGGCTTCCGCGTCCGCACCTACCCCTACCAGCTGCCCAGCCGGGGCCAGCGGACGGTGGTGGAGTTAGTGGGTGAGGATGTCCCCGACCATCACTTCCTCGGTGCTCCTGAGGATGCGGCAGGTGGCGGCGCGCTCGCCGGACTTGATGACGATGAGTTGGCCTAGGTAGTAGTTGGTCATCGCCTTCGAGGCATGGGCGGAAGGATCCAGGGGCACGGGGCGGGCGGTGAGGAGCACCTGTCCCACCTGGAAGCCGTCCTGGGCGCCCTTGTCGATGATCACCAGGTCACCGCCGGCGGCCACGTCCTTGTTCATCCGGATGAAGATGATCTTCGCCGCCGGCTCCTTGAGCTGGACCGGGCTGGCGATGTCCGTGCGCAGGTTGTTGACCATGGCCGCCGGCTCGATGTAGGGCGCGGCGTAGCCATCGATGGTGATGCCGTCCAGGGATTTTTCGATGATGGCCACGGACTGGGAGGGATAGACATGGGTGACGCGGATGATGCCGTACTGCTCCAGGATGTCGCCCAGGACCTTCTGGTGGCGCTTGTCTTCGGGATGGAAGAACTTCCGGGCGTAGATCTTGGTGACCACCAGCCGGTCGCCGGGCTTCACGCCCTGGTCCGAGCCTCCGCCGATGTAGAGGTAGTCGCCGTCACCCAGCATGTCCCGGGTGGCGTCCTCCCGCCCCACCACCTTGAACGCGCCGATCTGCTTGAGATAGGCCTCGCCGCTGCCGGGCACGAGGTACGGCATCTCGATGAAATCCTGGAAGGTGTAGGAGTACTCTTCCAGCACAGGCTTGCGCGGCCGCCTGACGTCCGGCTGCAGGTCCGCCACATCCCGGGGGGAGAGGGGCTGCTGGTCCTGGCCCTTGGGCTGGGTCACCGTGGCGCGGGAGGGCTCCACCAGGATCGGGTCGCCAGGGAAGATCCAGTGCGGGTCCTTCACCCACTTGTTGAGCTCCCAGATCTGCGGCCAGGCGAAGGGGTTGCCCAGGTACTTGGCGCCCAGGTCCCAGAGGGTGTCGCCCTTTTCCACCGTGTGGATCTCCTGGCCGGGGCCGGGGGCGGCGTCCTTGGGGTAGTCCCAGCGGGACTGGTGCTCCGCCACCTTGCCGGTCGCGGCTGGGGCGGCCGTGCCGTCGGGAGCTTGGGCGAGCAGGCCCAAGGCCACGAACGGGATCACCGCTAAAGCACGAAGCCTTTTGCTCTGACGCATGAGGTTCTCCCCGGAAAGGTTGCGGAAATTATAGTGCCAACAGCCGGTTTGGTTCGCTTCTAGTTTTCCGCGGCGCCGGGACCCCGGAAATAGAGGATCCAGGCATGGGCTCCGCCCATGGGCACCGGCGCCTGGGCATAGCGCGCCACGCAGCGCCCGGCGGGGCTCATGAGCAGGTCCAGCACCATCTGGCGCAGCTCCGGCGACGCCCCCACCTGCACGTGGAGGGTCCGCCAGCCCAGGGCGTAGCCGTCCAGGATGCGCTCCTTGAGACGTTCTTCCGCATCGCGAAGGGCGTGGCCCTTGAGGTCCAGGCTGCCGTCCACGACGATGGCCATGCCCGCGGCCAGGTTGATCTGGACCTGGGGCGGCGCTGCGGGTCCGGGATCCTTGGCCTCGGCTGCCGGCGCCGCTTGGGGCCGCGGCGGGGCCGCCTCCAGGACCGGCGCCGGGGGCACCTCCAGGACCGGCGCAGGGGCCACCTCCAGGACCGGCGCAGGGGGCGCGGGCGCTTCCTGGACGGGGGCCGGGTTCAGGGGCTTCAGCCCCTTCAGGTCGCCCATGGCCGAGCTGAATTCGGCCCGGCCGGCCATGGGCGCCGGCTTGGGCTGGATGGCCGGGGGCGGCTCGTCCTTGATCTTGACCGGGGGTTCCCGGGGGCCGGTCTTCGCGCGCAGGCCCATGGCGTTCAGGAAGATGTTGTCCTCCTCCTCGATGGAGCTGGAGACCGGGTGGACCGTCCTGGGCTTCGGCGGCGGCGTGATCTTGCCCGGCGCGGCCTCCTCCTTTCCCAGGTCCTGTTTCAGTTTCGCGAGATCCTTTTTCCAAGCCATTTGACACTCCCATTGGAACTAGGGTAGCCCGCTCTGCCATGATGTGGCCACCTTTGAACCGGGCGGCCCGGGTCATTTTGTGCCGCTTCCTAAACCGTTTGGGAATTCCAAGGGTCGAACCATCCGGAGGCCCCATGAAAAAAGCGCGAGTTGCCACCCTCCTTATCGCCCTGACCCTGGCACTGCCCCTGGCCGCCCAGGAACCCCATATCGGCGTCGGGCTCAGCCTGTCCATCCCCACCGGCGGATTCAGCAACACCAACTACGTTCCCAGCGGGCCGGGCGGGGTGGGTTCCAGCGAAGGCTACGACACCACCGTGGGCGGCCAGTTCACGGTCAGTTTCCCCGTGTCCCAGCCGCTGGCCCTGCGCCTGGACCTCTACGCCCAGACCACCAGCGGCCAGGACACGGCGCCCGGCTACGCCAGCTACAACCTCCAGCACCAGTTGTTCAGCCTGGGCGGGGAGGCGCAGTACTTCCCGGGAGCCGGCGACGCCTACCGCCACCGGGGCACCTATTTACTGGGTGGCCTGTCCCTGGACCTGGAGAATTTCAGCAGCAGCTACGGCGATCCGAGCTGGACCGGCTACAACGTCAACAAGACCCGCATGGGCGGCCTGGTGGGGTGCGGCTACAGCTTCCGGCCCTTCGGGCGCTGGCGGACCACCGCCGAAATCGCCTTCCACAAGACCCTCACCGGCATCAGCGACAGCGCCCAGCCCACCGCGTACGCCCCGGCCGCCTCGCCGGCGGATTTCCTCCGGCTGACCTACGGGGTCGTCTTCTGAGTCTTGCCCTTCCTGGCCGGGGCCGGGGCGTCATCGTCCCTGCCCTCCAGACCGTCCACGAAACGCTGGCATTCCCGGTTGGTGGGATCCAGGCGCAGCAGCCTGCGGCCGTAGGCAAGGCGCTCGGTGAGGGGCTTGGCGTCGTCGGCCTTGACCTGTTCGAGCTTTTCGGCCACGTAGGCGGTGACCGTGCCTAGCCTGGCGATGTCCGCGCGTTCCTTGGCCAGGAACCCCTGCCACTCGGCCAGGGAGGCGGCGTAGGTCTTTTGCTCCTGCTTGAGCAGGGCTAGCAGGTCATCGATCTCCTTCAGGGATTTCTCACTCTGGGCGATGGCCTTGTGGTGCTCGTCCAGGAAGCCCTTGAGCTGGCTCTTCAGCTTGATCTGGTCGGCGGTGAGCCCGGGCTGGGCATCCAGGTCGGCGAGGCGTTTTTCCTGGGCCGCCGTCTCCCCCCGCCATTCCTTGAGCTTGTCCTGGTGCTGGGTCACCAGCTTGGCGAAGGTGCCTTCGGCGGTGGCGACGTTGTCGGTGGCGGCCTGGCTGGCCTTTTCCAGGTGCGTGACCGCGTCCTCCCAGGCCCCCTGCACCACGCAGGCCCTGGCGGCCAGGTTGCGGACCGCCACCAGGGAGTGCATGGCGTTGTAATCCGAAGGATTGACGGCCACCCCGTCCTGCTGGAGAAGTTCCTCGGTGGCCTTGCGCACGGGGGCGCCCAGGCCCCTGGCCAGGTTTTCCTCCCAGGCGGCGCGGTTATCCTTGAGCCGGTCAGGAAGGCCCTGGGCGGCGACCGGGAGGGTCAGGGCGAGGAGAGCGGGGAGTAGCGGATTCATGTCGGTGGACCCTTCTTGGTGGTGTTTGCCCGGAAGCGGACCCTGGCGGCGAGGCCCGGGGCGGCGATGGGGGGAGTGCACATGAAAGCTCCGGGGGTTTCCCTCTAGGGTATCCGATCTGGCGCCTTGCCATCGACCGGGAGGTTGGCCCATGGAAGGGTGATGGTGGTGGTCAGCTTGTGCTTGCCCCGCAGGAGGCCCACCCGGATGTCCTGGGACAGCGGCAGGGGGAAGTACCTGGGCAGCTCGCCCGGGGCCGTGAACTTCAGCATGGCCAGGTCCCAGGTGCCCCGGGGAATATAGTCCGGCACCCAGCGCCGCCGGGCGATGGGGATCCGGAGCTCCGGCAGGGTGGTGGCGCCCTGGGCCGCCAGGGCGGTCCGGGCCCCCCCGTCGCCGGTCCAGGCCAGGCCCGGCCAGCGGGCCCACGGTCCGGCCCAGGCCTGGACCTGGGTCCCGGCCGGGGCATTGCGGATCTGGACCGCCACCACCAGTCCAGCCTGGTCCACCGCCCGCGGCCGTTCCCACAGCGCCCAGGCCGACCCGCAGAGCAGCAGCAGGCCCACCCACAGGCCGTAGAACCACCGCCGCCGGTAGTGGATGCTCCGGGGCCCGGTCACAGGAACGTCAGGTTGGAGCTGCGCTCCAGGATGATCAGGATCAGGCGCTCCAACTGGTCCACCAGCAGGAACTTCAGGGTGGATTTGGCATAGTGCTCGGTGAGCAGGTTGCTGGGCTCGCCCTTGGGCAGTCCGCCGCGCAGGATGAAAAACACATTTCCCTTTTCCAGCCCTAGCACATGCTTCCAGGGCAGGTGGCCGGCCCCCAGGCGGACCGCCAGGGGCCGGGGCAGCCCGGCGTGCTCCACCGTGATGCCGACTTCATCCACCAGGATCTGGGTGCCTTCGATGAGGATCAGGCCCAGGGCGGAGAACAGCAGCAGGAGCCCGGCCACCACGCACAGGGTCACCGAGGCCACGATCCAGACCCAGATGAGAAGGATGGGCTCGCCCGCAGCCGCGGCCTGGCGCTGGGCGGCCATGAGCCGGGGCAGGTTGTTGACCAGCAGGAACAGTCCCCGGACCCCCACCAGCCAGGAACCCGCGCAGAGCAGGACGGAGAGGGTGCGCTGGGCGATGCTGGGCCGGAAGATCAGGGGCGAGGTTGCGGACATTGGTTAGGGTTCGGCTAGGCTTCGGCCATTTCCGCCAGGATGGCGTCGGCGGCGGCGGCGGGGTCCTCGGCGCGGGTGATGGGGCGCCCCACCACCAGCCAGGTGGAGCCGTTGCGCAGGGCCTGGGACGGCGAGACCACCCGCGCCTGGTCCTGGACGGCACCGCCGCGGGGGCGGATGCCCGGAGTGAGCCGGTGGAAGGCTTCGCCGCAGGCGTCGCGCACCGAGGCAGCCTCCTGGGCCGAGCACACCACCCCGTCGCAGCCGCACTCCTTGGCCAGCCTGGCCAGGTGCAGGGCCATGTCGCCGGGATCCGTGGCCAGGCCCAGGCGGGTCAGGGCCTCCCGGTCCAGGCTGGTGAGCACGGTGACCCCCAGCAGCTGCGTCCGGCCACCCCTCTGGCGGTGGGCCCGCACCGCCTCCGCGGCGGCCTCGATCATGGCCGGCCCGCCCTGGGTATGGATGTCGATCAGGGCCGGGTCCAGCGGCAGCAGGGCCTCCAGGGCGCGGTGCACCGTGGTGGGGATGTCGTGCAGCTTGAGATCCAGGAAGACCGGGGCGAAGGCCTGGATCTCCCGGATGAAGGCAGGCCCCTGGGCGCAGAACAGCTCCAGGCCGATCTTGAACATGCCCACCCGTCCCTGGAGCCGGCGGGCCAGGGAGATGGCTTCCTGGGCCGTGGGCACGTCCAGGGCGACGACAAGGGAGTCAATGTTGGACTTGGCGGTGGTCATGGCTACTCTCCCCGGTGCAGGCAGTGGATATCGACTGTCACCCCATTCTGTCAGATCCGGCGATTCGCGCCAGTTCAGCTCTCAGCCGAGCCCGGCGCCCTGGAGCAGACCGGTGACGGCGCCCCAGAGCAGCTGGGACCAATAGTGCAGGCCCCGCCGCGCGGGCCGGGCGGAATAGTTCGCGTGGAGCCGGTCCTTGAGCATGGGGTAGTTGCCGTCCGGATCGAGGATGGCCATGGTCACCGGGCTGTCGAACTCGAAGGTGGCCCACCGGTCCTGGCCGTCCCAGCCCACCCGCTGCTCCGTGCGGTTTTCCAGCCGCACCCAGAGCGTGACCGGCAGCCGCAGGCCCCCCTTGCGCAGCAGGGTCACCGAACCGCGCCGGCCCGGCGAGGCGGGCTGGGGGGAGGCGAACACCGGTCCCCCGGGCCCTTCCATCCAGCCGCCCTCCAGGACCTCCTGGGTGCCAACCTTCTGGATCACCACGTCCAGGGTGTCGGTGCCAGTCACGAAGTCGCGCCAGAAGGCGGCCAGGCTCCGGCCGCTGACCCGTTCCGCGATCCGCTGGAAATCCCGCGCGGAAGGATGGCGGAAGGCCATCTCCCGGGTGTATTCCTCCATCACCCGCTCCATCATCGGCCGGCCCAGCATGGCCTCCAGCTGGTCCAGGACCAGGGGCGCCTTGCAGCGGGCGGCGGTGTTCCCGGATTCCAGGTCGCGGGTCTGATAGCCGGACCGGCTCAGGGGGTCCACCGACGCATCCCGCCAGTAGCCCGTCACCGCCAGGGCATCGGTGCCCACCTGGAACCGGCGGCTGCTGAACAGGTTCTGGAACGCACGTTCCGTGGCCTTCTCGGCGAACCAGGCGGCCATTCCGTCATTGAGCCAGGGCTCCTCCGCCGCGTCGGCGGCCAGCATGCCGTAGAACCACTGGTGGCCGACCTCCTCTATGGTGGTCTGTTCCGGCTGGAGCCGCTGGTGCAGGGGATCGAAGCGGCGGCAGGAGGCGGTGACCAGGGTCGGGTAGTCCATCCGGTCCGCCGCTTCGGCCCCCTCGGGCACATCGATGACAGTGAGCACCGGGTAGGGATAGGGGAAGAACCACTCGCTGGCATGCTTAAGCGCCACCTGGACCGCCAGCCGCTGCCGCTCGTAGCTGCCGGTGTTCTCCGGCTGGAAGAAGCAGAACACCTGCACGCCCCGGTAGTCGAAGGCCCGGTAGCCCCAGCTCTGGCTGGGCATCACCGCCCAGGCGAAGTCGTGCACGTCCTCCGCGTGCAGCTTCCAGACCACATTGTCCGGGCGCTTGGGGTCCCTGGTGATGTCCTCGGGGGTCTTGAAGTTCGCAAGGGTCCCGGTATGGGCCAGCAGCAGCGCGTTGGGCAGGGACAGTTCCACATCGTAGTTGCCGAAGTCCGCGAAGAACCCGGCCCCCGCATGGTAGGCGCGGCAGGTCCAGTGGTCGCCTTCGTAGACCCCCGCCTTTGGAAACCACTGGGCCCCCATGAGGAAGTCCCGGCTCCGGCCCGTGCGGGTATGGACCAGGGGGAAGCGGCTTTCCCAGGCGATGTCCAGGCGGATGGTCTCCCCTGGCCCCACCGGCCGCGGCAGCCGGACCCAGAACACCGTTTCGTCCTCCCCGTAGTGGCCATCAAGCAGGCGGTTGTCCATGTGCACCGAATCCAGCCGGCAGTAGCCCCAGTTCCGCACATCCCCCGCCTTCCACCTGCCCGCCCCCGGTCCCAGCGCCCCGCCCTTCTCCTTGAAGAACAGGCTCTGCGGGCCCTTGAAGGCATTGAGGTAGAGATGCAGCGGCAGTTCCGTCGTGGCCGCCGTCCCGGTATTGTGCCAGGAGAGCAGTTCCTGCCCATCCAGCACCTTCTCCTTCCAGTCCAGCGCCGCCTCGATCTTGTAGTTGGCGACGCGGCCCGACCGCGGCTTGTCGAACCACCGCTCCGGCGTCCACGCCCCCAACCCCATTGGCCCCAACATCAATCCCAGGATCACCAGCCAACGCCACATGCCAACCCCAAATCGCCATTCGAGATTAGCGCGAATGGCGCATTGGGGCTTTGCAAAGGATGGCAAGGCTGCTACTATTAACTTTCCGGCGCGGGGTGGAGCAGTCCGGTAGCTCGTTGGGCTCATAACCCAAAGGTCGCTGGTTCAAATCCAGCCCCCGCAACCAATAAGGGGACCCCGGTTCCCGTGCAGGCCCCATTCCCCTTCAGCAAGAAACCTTCCTTCCG
>PLUC01000250.1 GCA_003165415.1 Holophagaceae bacterium | reverse complement strand
GTGGCCGCCAGGATGCGCACGTCCACCCGGATCACCCGGTTGGAACCCAGGGGCTCGAACTCCTGGTCCTGCAGCACCCGCAGCAGCTTCGACTGCAGGGCCAGGGGCATGTCGCCGATCTCGTCCAGGAACAGGGTCCCGCCGTCGGCCAGCTCGAACTTCCCCGGCCGCGGTTTCCGCTCTGCCCCGGTGTAGGCCCCCGGCGCAACGCCGAAGAATTCCGCCTCCAGCAGGTTCTCGGGAATGGCCGCCACGTTCACGGTCACGAAGGGGCGCTCGGCCCGGGCCCCCCCGGCGTGGATGGCGTGGGCCAGGAGCTCCTTGCCGGTGCCTGTCTCCCCGTGCAGCAGCACCGGCGCGCTCATGTGGGCGGCGCGCCGGGCCAGGCGCTTGGCCTCCATGGTGGCGGGGCTGTTGCCGATGAAGGAAGAGAAGGTGTACTTGGAACGCCGGGCCTCGGCCAGCTTCTTGTGCACCGAGGCCAGTTCCGTGCGCAGCTGGGAGAAGCGGTCGAACAGCGGCTTCAGGGCCTCCAGATCGCTGTACAGGGCGAAGGCCATCGCCCCCACCACCTCGCCGTCGTCATCCCGCACCGGCATGCGGATGACCAGGAAGACCTGCCCATGGGTCTCGAAGATCTCCAGCAGCGTGGGCTTCCCGGTCACCACCACCTGGCGCATGAGGCTGTTGGGGAGGAAGGACTCGATTTCCTGGCCGATGACCTTGGCCGGATCGACCCCCAGGCGGGCCGCGTAGCGGTCGTTGATCATGACCACCCGCGCCTCCCGGTCCACGATCAGGCAGCCTTCGGCCAGCTGGTCGAAGCTGTCGAACACCGACCGCATGGCCTTCTGCTTGAGCAGGGAATAGTTCTGCAGTAACGGGAGGGGTTTCTTCAATCAGACCCTTTCGAAGACGGTGGCGATGCCCTGGCCCACGCCGATGCACATGGTGGCCACGGCGGTCTGGAAGTCCCCGGCCTGCATCTGGTGCAGGAGGGTCGTGGTGATGCGGGCGCCGGAACAGCCCAGGGGGTGCCCCAGGGCGATGGCGCCGCCGTTGCGGTTGACCTTCTGTTCCATCTGGTCCATGAGTTCAAGATCCTTCAGCACGGGGAGGGACTGGGCCGCGAAGGCTTCGTTGAGCTCCCACAGCTCGATGTCCTGGAGGGTCATCCGGGCCCGCGCCAGGGCCTTGTGCACGGCCGGCACCGGCCCGTAGCCCATGATGGAGGGTTCCACCCCGGCGGTGGCCATGGCCTTGACCCGGGCCATGGGCTGGAGCCCCAGAGCCTTGGCTCGGTCCAGGGACATCACCAGGAGGCCGGAGGCGCCGTCCGAGATGGCCGAGGAGTTGCCGGCGGTGACCGTGCCGCTCCTGGGGTCGAAGGCGGGCTTGAGGGCCGCCAGGGCCTCCAGGGTCGCATCCTCCCGGATCACCTCGTCGTAGTCGAACACCTTCGAGAAGCCCTGGGCGTCATGGCCTTCCATGGGGACGATCTCGGCCTTGAACCGCCCCTGGATCCGGGCCTCGGTGGCCTTCTGGTGGGAGCGCAGGGCGAACCGGTCCTGGGCATCCCGGCCGATGCCGTGGCTCTTGGCCAGGAACTCGGCGGTGAGCCCCATGTTCCCCGCGGCCTTGGCGAAGGATTTGTTGGTGGCCGGGTCCGGCCCCCATCCGAGGCTCATGGGCACGTGGCCCATGTGCTCCACGCCGCCCACCACGAACACCTCGCCGTTGCCGGTCATGATCGCCATGGCGGCGGCGTGGAGGGCGCTCATGGAGGAGCCGCAGAGCCGATTGACGGTCTGCGCGCTGGCCGTGTGGGGGATGGCGGTCATGAGCGAGGCGAAGCGGGCGATGTTGAAGCCCTGCTCGAAGGTCTGCTGCACGCAGCCCCAGATGACATCCTCGATTTCGGCGGGGTCCACCTTGGGGTTCCGCTGGAGCAGCGCGTTGATCATGGCCGCCGAAAGGGTCTCGGCCCGGACATTGCGGAACATTCCATCCTTGGACCGGCCCATGGGGGAGCGGACCGCATCGATGACGACGACTTCTTGCATGGGCTATTTCTCCTCGTAGAAGGTGCGGCCGGCTTGCGCCAGGGAAAGCATCTGGGCGGTGGGTTCGTACAGTTTTCCAAGAGACCTGAAGGTTTCCGCCTTCCGGCAAAGCGCCTGCAGACCCACCGCGCCGGCGTAGTAGAGGGCGCCGCCCCGGAAGGTGGGGAAGCCCAGGCCGTAGAGCAGGCCCATGTCCACCTCCACGGCAGTGGTGACGATCTGGTCCTCCAGGCAGCGGGAGCATTCGATGATCATGGGGAGCATCATCCGGTCGATGATGTCCTGGTCGGATATCGTCGCGCTGGTGTCCTGCCGCACTAGGGGCTTGAGGATGGCCGCGACTTCGGGGTCCACTTCCTTCTTCGGGAAACCCTTCTTGTCGGTGACGTAGGCGTAGAACCCCTTGCCGTTCTTCTGGCCGAAGCGCTTGAGCTCGTACATGACGTCGACGGCCGATTTGTCCGCGGCGGCCATGCGGTCCGGGAAACCCTGGGCCATGACCTGGATGGCGTGGTAGGCCGTATCCGTTCCCACCACGTCCAGCAGGTAGGCCGGGCCCATGGGCCAGCCGAAGGTCTCCATGACCTTGTCGATCCGCTTGAAGTCCACCCCGTCGTTGACCAGGCTGTCGAAGGCCAGGAAGAAGGGGATCAGCACCCGGTTGACCAGGAAGCCCGGGCAATCGTTGACGACGATGGGGGTCTTGCCCATGGCCAGGGCGTAGCCGACGGTGGTGGCCACGGCGAGGTCGCTGGAGCGCCGGCCCCGGATCACTTCCACCAGGGGCATGCGGTTCACGGGGTTGAAGAAATGCATGCCGCAGAAGTTCTCGGGCCGGCTCAGGCCCTCGCCCAGGCGGGTGATGGAGATGGTCGAGGTGTTGCTGGCCAGGATGGCGTCCGCCCTCAGGTGGCTCTCCACCTCGGCCAGGACCAGCTTCTTGACCTTCTCGTTCTCTGTCACGGCTTCCACCACCAGGTCGATGCCCTGGAAATCGCCGAAGCTGAGGGTGGGGCGGATGCGGGTGAGCACCTCGGCCATCCCCATGGGGGTCATCTTGCCCCGTTCCACCGCCTTCGCCAGCAGCTTCGAGGCTTCGGCCAGCCCCAGGGCCAGGGCCTTCTCGTCGATGTCCTTCATGACGATGGGGGTGCCCTTGGCGGCGGACTGGTGGGCGATGCCGCCGCCCATGATCCCCGCGCCCAGGACCCCGGCCGACTTGACCCGGGTGCCGGACTTGGCCAGCTTCTTGGCCAGTTTGCCCACGAACTGATCGCCCAGGAAGTTGGTCACCAGGGCGAAGGTGGTGGGGCTCTTGGCGACCCGGGCGAAATCCTCGGCTTCGATGGCCAGCGCCTCGTCCCGGCCATGGGTGGAGCCCCGTTCCATGGACGCCACCGCCGCCAGGGGCGCGGGGTAGTTCGGTCCGAACTTGCCGCCCACGAAGGCCTTGGACGATTCGAACACCATGCGGGATTCGACGGGGTTCAACGCGAGGGGCGAGAGCTTCACCCGCCGCCGGGCCTTCCAGTCCCGGCGCCCGGCCATGGCTTGCGCCAGCAGGTCCAGGGCCGCTTCACGGAGTTTTTCGGGGGCCACCACCGCGTCCACCACACCGAGCTTCAGGGACTCCTCCGCGCTGTGGTGGTCGCCGCCGGTGATCCACTCGATGGCGTGGTCGGCGCCGATGAGGCGGGGGAGGCGCACCGTGCCGCCCCAGCCCGGGAAGATGCCGAGCTTGGTCTCGGGAAAGCCGATCCGGGCCGTGGTGGCCATGACCCGGTAGCTGGTGGACGTCGCCAGTTCCATCCCGCCGCCCACGGCGAAGCCATGGATGGCCGTGACCGTGGGGAAATCGAAATCCTCCATGGCGGAGAACACCTTGTGCACCGACATGAGGTACTCGATCAACTGCTCCTCGGGCTGGCGGAACAGGCCGAGGAACATGTTGATATCCGCGCCGACCACGAACCCGACCTCCTTGCCGCTGATGAGCAGCAAGCCCTTGACCTCGGGATCCGCCTTGAGGAGACCGACCACCTCGGCCAGTTCGGCCAGGGTGGGATTGTCGAACTTGTTGACGGATTCCCCCTTGAGGTCGAGGCGCAGCTCGGCTACGCCCCCCTCGAGCATGGAACACTGGAAGGATTGGCCTTCAAATCTCATGGGCAATTGCTCCTTTAATTTAGGCAAGCCGGTACTCACACAGGTCCGGGGCGATGGTGAAATCGGCCTCGGTGATCGACCTGAGGCCCTCGACGTTCAGGTCAGCAACAAGCTCTTCAAGCACCAGGCCTCCAGGGGTGACCCGGAACACGGCCTTGTCGGTGATGATCACCTTCACGACACCCTTGCCGGTGAGCGGAAGGCTGCACTGCTTCATGACTTTCGACGCGCCGGACTTGTCGGCGTGGAGCAGGATGGCGATGATCTTGCGGGCGCCCGCCACCAGGTCCATGGCGCCGCCCATGCCCGGGGAACGGCCCGGCATCGACCAGTTGGCGATACTCCCTTCCTGGTCCACCTCCAGGGCTCCCAGGATGGCGGAGCTCACATGGCCGCCGCGGATGATGCCGAAGGAGGTGGCGAAATCGAAGGTCGAAGCGCCGGGCCTGAGGGTGATGGGCATGCTGCCGGCGTTGGCCACATCGGAATCCTGCTGGCCCAGACGTGGGGTGGGACCGAACAGGAAGCAGCCGTTTTCCGACTGCAGCACGACGTTCCGCTCCTTGGGGATGAAATTGACCACCGCCATCGGCATCCCGAATCCGAGGTTGACCACCTCGCCATCCTGCAGTTCCAGCGCCGCCCGGCGCGAAATCATTTCCCTTGCATCCATAGCGTCACCGCCCTTTTCCGTGGGGAAAGCGTTACTTGAGAATCCCGCCGCGCGTCCACAGGTCCTGGAACACCGCTTCCTGCTCCGCCAGGGTGTAGCCCTGGACCACCGCATCCACGAGGATGCAGGGCGTTCCGACCCTGATGGGCTCGATATCGCCGATGGCGACGATCTCGTTGACCTCCGCGACGGTATAGTCCGCGGCGGCGGCGATCGTCGGATTGGTGTTGGTGGCCACGCCCCGGTACTCGATGTTGCCCAGGGGGTCGGCCCGGAAACCCTTGATGAAGGCCAGTTCCGCGCGCAAGGCCACTTCCAGCAGGTATTCCTTGCCATCGACCGTGATTTTCCGCTTGCCCTGCTCCACCAGGGTGCCCACTCCGGTGGGGGTCAGCACCCCGCCCAGCCCCGCCCCGCCGGCACGCAGCTTTTCAATCCATGTGCCCATGGGGAAGAACTCCACCTCCAGCTCGCCCTTGCGGGATTGTTCCATGGCCACGGGGTTGGTGCCGTTGTGGCAGGTGATGAATTTCTTGACCTGCCGGTTGGCGAACAGCGGATAGACATCGAATTCCGCCACCGTGAAGGGATGGCAGTTGGCCACGCAGATCAAGGTCAGATCCTTCACCCCGGATTCGGCGATCTTCCGGAGGCACTTGAGCGGCCCGCCCACCCCGGCGAAACCGCCGATGGCGATGGTCATGCCGTCATGGAGCTTTTCCATGGCCTGGTTCAGGGTGACGACTTTGCTCATCGGGGTTCCCCTTCTTTACCGTCCAAAGGCTTGGCGCTGGATGCAGTGATGCCTGTGGAACGAGCAACAGGAATGCCAGTTTGAGGATGATGTCAAATTATTGATTTAAGATAACTTAGCCTAAACGGGCCCAAGGGCCGGGTCTCAGTTCCGGGAACCAGGTTTCCCAGTGGAAGGGTCTTCACGTCGTTTATTTAGGATCAACAAGGTTCATGGGCATGGCTCTTTTTGCCTGATCCTAAAATTGAGACGAGTCCCAATTTTGAGAATCAGCCAATGCCCAGACGAGAGGAAAGGCACTCCAGCGGATCCCTCAGCCGCGCCGAGATCCTTTCCACCAGGATCTCCGGCACCAGCCCCGAGATGTCCCCGCCCATGCCCCCCACCTCCCGGACCAGGCGGCTGCTCACCATGCTGAATTCCTCCTTGGGCATGAGAAACATCGTTTCCAGGTCCGCGGAGAGTTTGCGGTTCATCAGGGCCATCTGGAACTCGGATTCGAAATCCGAGAACGCCCGGACGCCCCGAATGATGAACTGAGCATCCATCTTCTGGGCGTAATTCACCAGCAAACCATGAAACGAGGTCACTTCAACCTTGGCCCGGGTCCAGGTGAGTTCTCTCAGGAAGTCCACCCGCTCGGCCAGATCGAAGGCGCTGGTCTTGCCGGGGTTGTGGAGGACCGCCACGATGAGGCGGTCCACCAGCTTTTCCGCCCGCAGGATCAAGTCCCAATGGCCCAGGGTGACGGGATCGAAGGAGCCGGGATAGATGGCTGTGCGCAAGGTGGCTCCAGCAGGGATATAGACCTATTGGCAGTACCAGAACACGCCGTCGCTGGTGCAGGAGATGGGGCCAACGCGCCATTTGCCGGCCGTAGAGGAATCGAAGAAGCAGCGGTCGTTGGCTGATGCGAAACTGTCCAGCGCGGATTTCAGTTTCGCCCCTGAAGGGCACTGGAGGAGCAGGTTGGGCCTGGCACCCGTCGGGTCGGGCGAAAGAATGGTCAAGACCCTGCCGGTGTTCGGCCCGCCAGGATCAGGCAGGGTGATGGTCCGGTCGATCGTTGTGAACACCACACACCTTTCGTCGGCCTGGACAGTGTAGTCACTGGCCGTGGTGATCACGGCCGATGGGGCGTGGATGCCGGTGGCCTGGACCGGGCCGGCCGAGCCGCCCGATACCGTTCCGGCCTCACCAGAAGGCCCGGCGATCGGCGACTGGGGATTGGCCGCCGGTCTCAAGGCTTCCACCGGCAAGGCGATCCAGTCCGCCCGGCGGAGTTCGGCCCCCGGGTCCTTCAGGACCACGGGGCCGGCCGCGGTCCGGGAACCATACTCGAACCTGGGCATCATGTAATCGAGGTTGTACTGGAACATGAACTCATTCCGGGAATCGTGGACGATGAGGTTGAGTTTCCCGTCCACCGCGAAGACCCTGGCCGTCACCGCCAGGGAAGTGCCCAGGAGGCTCGCGCCTCGTTTGGAGGTGCTCAGCAGTTCCAGGTCCTCGCCGGGTCCGGCCAGGGAAAGGGCTTCCGCCATGGCCTTGGCCAGCTTTTCGGCTTCGGTCCGCTCAAAAAGCGGCTCCTCCGCGGATCCGGACACGAAATGGATGCTCTCCATGGCCTTGGCCAGGGCCGCCGGGTCCACCTGGAGCGGATGGCCGTTGGCGCCGGCGCCCTTCTCGGCGGGGCTGCGCTTGATCCAGGTGAACGCCGAGATCTGCCACATGCGGCGTGTGTCGGCGGCCTGCAGCAGGCCCGGAATCATCATCAAGGCCAAGGTGGCGGAGAGGACAGGTTTCAAGTGGAGCCTCCGGTTCTACTGGACTGAGATTTTCTTGTCGGTCAGGGTCGCATCGAAAACCAGCTTTTTGGGCCATACCGGCCAGGTCAGCCCAAGCGCTGCATGGTTCGGGTCTCCATTCCTGGCAAAAGCACCGATCGCGCCCATCATCGCTTCTGACAAGGCGAGCCGCCCACCCTTGTTGGCCGTACTGTTGATGGTGTTGGAGAATGCCGAAGGGCCGAAATTGCCGAACACGAAGGGCAGGTCCATGAGATGGGCCGCGCCGTAGACGACATTCCAGGGTGCCGGCTCCTGGTCCCAGTTGAACTGGTAGTACCAGATATTGGATTGTTGAGCCGCCAAAGCCTTGAGCATCGCATCACGGTTCGCGATGAAGAAGATATCGTTCAGTTTCGCCAGACGCGCATAGTACCCGGTGACCTTCGTCTCCGCAGGCAGGTAGGCCGGGTTGATCAGTTCCTTTTCCGTCAAGGTCGGCGCGGCATCCCCATCGAAATTCATCATCATTCGGAAGCGGGTGGCGTCGTCGACGATCAGCCCGGGCACGCCGCCCAGCGCAGGCGAAAGCGCCAGAAATGGGGTGAACATCCTGGTTTCATCTCGGGTGTTGCTGACGATGAGCGGGACCTTCAAGTAATTTCCAGCCTTGATCGCGGCAAGGGGGCTTTCCGCGACGATCACGCCGTCGGGGATGTGGTAGGTGGAACCCAGTCCTGCCGGGGTGAGTTTGGTGAGGACCTGCTTGAAGAGTTCGCCCGGCGTCTTGGACCGCATGTAGGTAGCGATCTGGGCGCTGGTTCGAGTCGCCACGTAATTGGCGGCGGTCTTGTCGTCGGTTGCGAAGCCGTCGGCAATCAGCAGGCCGTAAAGCAACTCGCTGGCCTGGCTCTGGGAGTAGGAAGCAGGCTTCAGCGTGGGGACGCATCCCGGCGGAAGGTCGGTGGGAAGGGCCAACCCGCCGCTCATCAGGATCGCCTTGTGGAAGAGCTGGGGGATGGCGCCCACAACCTGCGGCGAGGTCAGCAGTGAATAGGCGTCCACCGCCCCGGCGGACTGCCCCATCACGGTCACGTTGCCCGGATCCCCGCCGAAGTTGGCGATATTCCTGTTGATGAACTTGAGGGTCAGGATCTGGTCCAGGGTGCCGTAATTTCCGGAATCTCCCTGTGGATCGGTGCCGCTCTTGAGTTGAGGGAGGTTGAGCCATCCGAGGACACCGACGCGATAGTTGGCGGTGACGACCACCGCCTTGGCCGACCTGGCCAGGGCAGCGCCGTCATAGATCGGATCTGCGGTGTAGCCGGAGACGTTGCTCCCGCCATAGATGAAGTAGATGACCGGAAGATTCACCGCCAGGGAGGCCGGACGCCATATGTTCAAGGAGAGGCAGTCTTCGCTGCCCACCGCCTGGTTCAGGGTGGTGGCAATGGTGGCATCGTAGGTGTTGTGCAGCCCCGGGCCGTAGATCCGGCCGTACTGGACGCTGGCCTCGCCGAAGGCCCTGGTCGTCAGCGGCCCGGTCCAGGCATCCGGTTCGACCGGAGCATGCCAGCGCAACGCGCCCACCGGGGCTTTTGCGAAGGGCACGCCCTTCCAGTAATACGTTCCGGAATTCGTGGCGTCATCCGCACCGATGACTTGGCCGTACGCGGTGTTGCGGATCGCCGGTGAAGGCGTACCGCCTTTGCTGCAATCCACCTTACGGCAACATGGCGCCAGAGCAATGGCCACCAGGGTCATCAGCATACAAATGGGATACGTTGTGCGTCTCAAGGTGGCACTCCTCCGAGGAAGTCAGCTTCCCAGGAACCTGGCCACGACTGCACCGGCCTGGGTGATGCTGGTGGCGCCATCCAGATGCCCGAATGGCCCGTCCAGTTCGAAATACTCGACCTCATTGCCCTGGGCGCGCAGGAGGTCCCGCACCTTGCGGGTCTGCTCCGGCGGGAACAGCCGGTCGTTCTTCGCCGGAATCAGCAGGACCTTGGCCTTGATCGCCTTGAGCCCTTCTTCCAGCGTTGGCGCCCCGCCAACCGTGAACAACTCGTTGGCCCGGGCCGTGTAGATCAGGCTGTTGGCGTCGATGGTCTGGGCACTGGCCTCGGCGAGGGAGTCGATATAGGTATTGATGGCGTAGGTGTGGGCCATGTGCGAGGCAGGGTCCTTCGCCGGGTCCGCCCACTGGCGCCCGTAGATATCGCACCCCGGCGGCGCCAAGGAAAGCAAGGTGAGGATGCGCAGGGCCAGGGCCAGGCCTTTCAGGGGCCGGGCGGTCCGGGCATAATCGCCACGGGCCCATTTGGGATCGAGCATGATGACGGCGCAAAGGTCGCGGGTCCGGGCCAGGGTGTAGGCGTCCACGGAGGCGCAGGGGACGACGGCGACGAGGCGGTCCACCAGGTCCGGATGGACCGCGGCCCATTCGTAGCCCTGCATGCTGCCCATGGACGCCCCCATCACGGCGTGCAGTCGCTTGACGCCCAGGCGGTCCAGCAGGGCCTTCTGCACGTTCACGGAATCCCGGATCTGCACCTGGGGGAAGCGCATGCCATAGGGTCGGCCCGTGTCCGGGTCAATGGAGGCGGGACCGGTGGTCACCGTGGTGCCGTCCAGGGCATTGACATTGGCCAGGGAATCGACTCCGATCAGGAAGTACCGGTCCGTGTCCAGGGGCTTGCCGGGACCCACGATGAGGTCCCAGTACCCCGGCAGCGCATCACTGGGCCGGTAGCGCCCGGCGAAATGCGAAGTGCCGCTGAAGTAGTGGGGGACCAGGATGGCGTTGTCGCCAGCCGCGTTGAGGTGGCCGATGGTCTCGTAACCCACCCGGACCTGTTTGATCGTTCCGCCGCCGACCGTGACATAGGGCGTCCCCAGTTCGAACACCTGCTTTTCCACGAGGCCGGCGTAGGCGGAACGCGGCCCGCCGGCGGGCCGGACCGACTTGTGGCTGCTGGTCTTTGGACCCATACCTGCCGCTCCTTCCCATGGTGCCCATGGTTCGCCGGGGGGCGTCCGGCAAGCCTTCTCCCCCCGGCGAACCTCTTTCAAGCCCCTGGAGTCTGCCAGGGTTTAGAACCAGAAGTTGATATCGAGGGAAATCTGGCGGAAGTTCTCCCCCGTGGAGGGTCCCGTGCCGCCCAGTACCGTGGTGCTAAGGAAGGGCTGATAGTTGCCATTGGAAGCATTGTTCAGGGTGGTATAGAAGATACCCGCAAACGTCTTCTTGGCCAATTCGTAATCATAGCCGACGGTCCACATGGTCGCGCCGCTGTCCGGGAGGTTCGATGTGCTGCTGGCCTTGTTGTAGGTCACATAGGCCGCGCTCTTGCCCCAGTTGTAGCTGACCGGCACCTCCACGATATGGCGCTCGGCCTTCAGCCTCGTCCCGATGACCCCGTTGTCCACGGAGGTGTCGTCGTAAACCACCCCGAACTTCAGGCCCATGGGCAGTTTGTAGCCGGCGGTCAGGCGATAGGCGTGGGTGTCCAGCGGCCCCTGGATGAACCCCGGAAGGATGTTGTTCAGGTAGACCGCCTGGAGCGCGGTGTTGTTGCCCCCCTGGACCACCACGTCCAGTTTGCTGGCCGAGGCCATGAAGCCACCGTTGTTGTAGCGCAGGCGCTCCCACCAGCAGCCCCCGTCCTCATAGGCCCGGCCGAACTGGGCCGGCTCCGAGTTGTTGGGCGAGTTGTATGGGTTCTTGGAATAGCCGATGGTGAAATCGAAACCGGCGATCCTGGGCGAGTCGTACTCGATGGCGTTCTGGGTGCGGTCGATCTGCAGGGTGGCGAGGGGCAGGCCGGCGACGGCGTGGCCGCCGGCCATGATGGACGTGCCGACCTGGGACAGCATGTTGAACACGCCCAGGGCCTGGGCATCCCAGGCCCGGTAGGATTCACCGGCACCGAGCGCGCCGCCGATATAGCCATAGTCGAGTCCGTCCAAATAGTAGAAAGTGCTCTTGCCGAGGATCAATCGTCCAAACGGCCCGGAGATGCCCGCGTAGGTTGGGCCATTGGCCCAGCCGGTCATGTTGCCCGCGGTGTACTGGGTCATGCCCGGCGGCAGGCCCGGCATGAGCGGGTCGATGGGCTCGGCGTTGGCCGTGAACCGGTTTTCAATGTAGAAGAGCGCCTTCCAACCGGGCCACACGATGTTGGTGCTGCCGGAGAAGATGACCCGGGACGTGTTGTCGTCCACCCGGAGTTCCGAATTGTGCGCTCTCGTGTCATTGGGGGTGATATTGGACACCAGGCTGTCTTTCACCCCCACGGTGAACAGGCCTGAGACCGACAAGGTAGTGCCGGGTCCGACCTCGAAATCGGCGCCCCGCACGGGAAGGGTCGAAGCGAAGGCCGACGCGGCGGCGATGAGGAGGAGCTTGTTTTTCATGTTCGTTCCTTTCGGTGATGGAGAGGGTTTGGGCACCTTCGCCGGGAAGTGGAGGGCGGCTATACGATGTGGAACAGGTAATAGACCGCGATGACCACAAACACCGCGGACGTCTTGATGAGGGTGATGGCGAAGATGTGCTTGTAGGCGTTGCGGTGGGTGAGGCCGCACACCGCGAGGAAGGTGATCACGGCCCCGTTGTGGGGCAGGCTGTCCATGCCGCCGGAAGCCATGGCGGCAACCCGATGGAGCACCTCCATGGGGACGCCCGTGGCCTGGGCCGCCTTGATGAAGGTGTCGGCCATGGTCGCCAGGGCGATGCCCATGCCGCCGGAGGCGGAGCCGGTGATACCCGCCAGGGTGGTGGTGGTGATGGCTTCGTTGACCAGCGTATTGGGAATGTGCTTCAGCCCATCGGCAACCACATAGAAGCCCGGAAGGCAGGCGATGACGGAGCCGTAGCCGTATTCCGTGGCGGTGTTCAGGCCGGCCAGCAGCGCGCCGCCGATGGCCGCCTTGGAGCCTTCCATGAAGGTCGAGGACACGGCCTTGTAGGCCAGGGCGAAGGTCACGAGGATGCCCAGGACCAGGGCGGCTTCCACGGCCCAGATGCCCACGACACCGGCCACCTGCGTCACCACCGGAGCTTTCATGCCGGCCAGGGTGAAGGTGTTGGTGGCGCCGTAGAAGCGCGGCAGCAGGGTCGTGAAGACCCGGTTGAGCACGAACACGACCACCAGGGGGATGATGGCCACCCAGGGACTGGGCAGCTTTTCGCCAGCATAGGGCGCAGGCTCGTTGATCGGGTTGTCGCCGTAGGTCTCTCCCCTGGCCTTGGCCCGCTTGCGGCAGCTCTCCAGATACCACATGCCGATGGCGCAGACGTAGATCGCGCCGATGATGCCCAGCCACGGGGCCGCGAAGGTGTTGGTCTTGAAGAAAGCGGTGGGGATGATGTTCTGGATCTGCGGGGTGCCTGGGAGGGCGTCCATGGTGAAGGTGGCGCCGCCCAGGACGATGGTGGCGGGAACCAGGGGCTTGGGGATGCCGGCAATCTTGAACATCTCAGCCGCGAAGGGGTACACGGCGAAAATCACCACGAACAGCGAAACGCCACCGTAGGTGAGGATCGCCGAGACGATCACGATGGAAAGCATGGAGCGTTCGGGCCCCAGGGCCTTCATCACGCTGGCGACGATGGACTTGGAGAACCCCGAAAGCTCGATCACCTTGCCGAAGACCGCTCCCAACAGGAACACCGGGAAATAGAGGCGGATGAACTCCACCATCTTCATCATGAAAACCCCCGAGTACACGGGGAACAGCAAGGATGGGGCGGTGCAGACCACAGCGGCCATGGCCGCCACCGGGGCGAAGAGGATGACGCTGTAGCCCCGGTAGGCCACGAACATCAGGAAGGCCAGGGATAAAATGACGACGAGTACAGTCACGGTCGCTCCTTTGGTGAAAGAAGGGGGGAAACAGGGATTGGACGGGGGACTCAGGCTTTGGGCAGCAGCTCCAGCAGGCCCATGGGTTCAGGACGGAAAAGGGCGGGGCTCATCAACTTCAGATTCGGGGCGATGGCTGGAGCGAAGTCCATGTGGGCGAGGATGTCCCGGTCCAGGTCCACCCCCGGGGCGATCTCGATGAGTTCCAGGCCATCCTTGACGAGACGGAACACGCAGCGCTCAGTGATATAGAGCACGCGCTGGCCCTGGCTGAAGGCCACCGGGCCGCTGAAGGTCCGGTGCTCCACCTCCTGGACGAACTTGTGGACCTTGCCTTCCTTGACGATCCGGAGGCAGCCGTCGGCCACCTCGAGCTCGAGGCCGCCGGCCGTGAAGGTGCCCATGTAGACCACGGTCTTGGTGCACTGGGAGATGTTGATGAAGCCGCCGGCCCCCGGGAGGCGGGGACCGAACTTGCTGACGTTCAGGTTGCCCTGGCGGTCCGCCTGGGCCAGGCCCAGGATGGTGATGTCCAGGCCGCCGCCGTCGTAGAAGTCGAACTGGGAGGGCTGGCTGATCAGCGCGGCGAGGTTGGAGCCGCAGCCGAAGCTCAGGCCCCCGGCGGGAACGCCGCCGATGGCCCCGGGCTCCGTGGACAGGACCATGAGCTCGGAAGCGCCCTCCTCCACCACCACCGCGGAAACGCCGTCAGGCATGCCGAAGCCGAGGTTCACGTTGCAGTTCGGTTTCAGCTCCAGGCAGGCGCGGCGGGCGATGACCTTGCGCTCGTCCAGCACCATGGGCTCGATGGAGTCCAGGGGAATGCGGATCTCGCAGCTGAAGGCCGGGTTGTACTGGGCCACGTAGGTCTGCATCTGGTATTCGGGGCGTTCCGATACCACCACGTAGTCCACCAGGATCCCGGGAACAATGACCTGGCGCGGGTCCAGCGTGCCCCGCTCGGCGATCCGCTCCACCTGGACGATCACCTTGCCACCGCTGTTGTGCGCGGCCATGGCGATGGCCTGGGCCTCCAGGATCAGGGCCTCCCGCTCCATGGTGATGTTGCCGTCCGGGTCCGCGGTGGTGCCGCGGATGAGGCCGATGGTGATCGGAAAGGCGTTGTAGAAGAGGTAGTCCTTCCCATGGATGGCGAGGTGCTCCACCAGTTCCTCGGTGGTGCGCTTATTGAGTTTCCCGCCTCCGAACGCCGGGTCCACGAAGGTGCCCAGGCCCACCCGGGAGATGGTCCCGGGCTTGCCGGCGGCGATGTCCCGGTAGAGGTGGGAGATGATGCCCTGGGGCAGGTTGTAGGCCTCGATCTGTTCGGCGAAAACCATGGCCTGGAGCTTCGGGGCCATGCCCCAGTGGCCGCCGATGACCCGCTTGACCATGCCCTCGTGGGCGAAGTGGTTCATGCCGCGATCCTTGCCGTCCCCCTGCCCCGCGGCGTAGAGGAAGGTCAGGTTCCGGGGCCCGCCGGTCTCGACAAAGCGGTTCTCCAGGCCGACGGCGAGGTTCTCGGGGAAGGCGGTGCCGGCGAAACCGCAGGTGGCCACTGTGTCCCCGTCCCGCACACAGGCCAGCGCTTCGGTCAGGCTGGTGACTTTGCTCCGGCGGAGGGACAGAGCTGGAACGGCGCTGGGGGATTCAGCGAGGGACATGGCAACTCCTCAAGAAAGGCGATTTCCTTCCATCCGCAACAAGGGTGCCAACTCGAAAAAATCAGTTAAGTCACAATTTAACAATAAGTTAAATAAGCATGGTCCCGAACCCCAGTCCCAATGTTGAGAATCAACGGTTATCCCTGAAAGGTTTCAACATCGTTTATTTCTGGTGCCGAGATGGCGGGGAATGCCCTTTCCGTCCATGTCTCATAGTTGAGGCAATTCCCGGTAATGAGAACCGTTGGTCAGTCAAGGACCGAGGTCGGGGAAAAGCCGATGCGCAGGGTCCCCCAGCGCCTGCCCTGGAGGAGGACAGGCATCGACATGTCGTTCAGCACCTCTCCGGTGTCGCGGATGTAGGTCTGGAACAGGAACGGCGCGGAGCTCGCGTTGGAGCGCATGGCGCCGGCATCGGTGTACTTGCGGCGGACCCGGCTGGCGAGGAGGTCGACCTCGTAGTTTCCGGTGGGAGGGCGCGAGACCTTGCTGTGGTGAGCGGCGGCGTAGCCGTCCATGTTGCCGACGATGGCATAGGCTGTGAGCGGAATGGAGGCCGCCCACTGGTCATAGACCGCCGTGAATTCCTGGGCGTAGCCCTTCTGATAGGAGACGTCGTACTGCTGCGGGTTGGTGCTGGGCACCGGGATGTAGTTCTGGTCCCACAGGTCGGCCTGGGCCGCCATCCGCTCCAGACGGCTTTCGAAATCAGCCTTGAAACCACGGACCTGGGAATAGACCTGGTCGAATTTCGTGTTGCCGACCCAGTACTGGCCAAGGATGCCGATGACCCCCTCGGTTTCCTGACCGCTCATCACGGCGACCTCAGCGGATTGGTGGACCGCGTCGGCCAGGTTCCGGCTGCCCAGTTCGATCTGGGCGGCCTGATCGCTGATCAGGCTTGCCTGGCCAGTGATTTCGCTGATCTGGGTCTCGATGTGGGCGATGGACTCGGCAATGCCCTTGAGGTCGGAGGTCATCCGCTGGAACCGCGCGCTGCTGCGCTGGGAAATGGCGGAGGCGGCGCGGGAATGGTCCAGGGTGGAGCCAACCCCCGCGAGGGTTTCCTCAACCATGCCGCCCATGCTCTTCATGCCGCTGCTGATCTGGTTGGACGCGTCCCTGGCGGTGCCGGCGAGTTTGCGGACCTCGTCCGCCACCACCGCGAACCCGGCGCCCACCTCGCCGGCATGGGCCGCTTCGATGGCCGCGTTCAGGGCCAGCATGTTGGTCTGCTCGGAGATGTCGTGGATCAGGCCCGCGGTGTTCAATACCTGCTCCGTCACCCGTTGCAGGACCTCGATGGTGCGGGCGACCTTCTCCACCGCCTGGACGTTCTCCAGGGAGGATTGGGTGGCCTGGACCAGTTCCGAATAGGCGGCTTCGGCTTCCAGCGCATTGCGCCCGGCGGCTTCGGTGATGCCGCCGGCGCTCTGGTTGACCAGGGCCACCGCCTGGGCGACGGCGCTGCTGGCCGAGACGATGCTGGCGGTCTGCTCGCGCTGGGCCTCCGAAATGGTGACGATCTCCTTCATCTGCTTGGCGATCCGGGCGACTCCCCCGGCGATCCTGATGTTCGCGCAGCGCACCCGGCCCAGGCCCGACTGCAGTCCGGACACGAACCCGTTGAGGTTGTCCCGGACCTTGGCCAGGAACGGAGAACGGAGTACCAGCTGGCGGTCGAGGTTGGCGGCATGGACCTGGGACGGGGCGAAATTCTCCGCGATCACCCGTATTTCCTTGCCCAGGCTGGCGGGCAGCAGAAGGTTCAGGGCGAATGTGAGGATGGCCACCAGCAGCGCCAGACCCGAAACCCATGGCAGCGGCAGGATGAACTGGAAGATCCCCGCGGTCGCGGCGGAAGCCAGACCCAGATAATTTAAATAATTCATGGTTTTCCACCTTATTTCTGTACACAGCAAAACGGATACCATGGAGGAAATGATGGTATGCATTCATGAAGTCAGAATTTAGCTGGATCCTGCCACCGTTTGCCAGTCCCGGGATTGAGATCCGCCCTGCCTTCAATTGAGGTTTTCACCGTTTTTTTCGGATGCCGGGATGGTCCTGGATGCCCTTTCTGGCCTCGTCCAGGGATTGGGATCATTTCCCGATTCTGGGAATCCCGGGCCGTGTCTTCCGATAGAAGGTGGCCCGCCCGATGCCCAGGCGGCGGGCCGCTTCGACCACATTGCCGTTGCAGGCTTTCAGGGCGGATTCCAGGATGCGGCGCTCGGCTTCCGCCACGGCCTCCGCGAAGGTGCACCCCTGCGGGAGGATGTCCGCCTCGGCCCCGCGGGGCAGCACCTCCAGCTCCTTGAAATCGGCCACCTGCAGGGTGTGCGCGTCGGTGTTCATCATGGCCCGCTCCAGCACGTTCTGCAGCTCCCGCACGTTCCCGGGCCAGGCATGGCGCCGCAGGAGCTCCATGGCCCCGGGGCTCAGCTCCCGGCCCGGGCTGCCGGTCTTGGAGCCGGTCTTTTCCAGCAGGTGCTCACACAGCATGGGCAGGTCGTCCAGCCGCTCCCGCAGGGGCGGGAGGGGAATGGTCAGCACGTTCAGCCGGTAGAACAGGTCCCTGCGGAAGCGCCCGTCCGCCGCCATGGCCGCCAGATCGCGGCT